>JAHJIN010000113.1 GCA_018823415.1 Chloroflexota bacterium
CGACCTGCCATTGTTCGTCAAGCCGGTCCATGAAGGCGCATCCAAAGGCATCGGCACCGAGTCCATTGTGCGATCAGAGCCGGAATTGCGCGAGCGCGTGGATTGGACACTGACCCGGTACCGACAGCCGGCATTGGTGGAGGAATACCTGCCGGGCCGCGAGTTCACCGTCGGGGTCCTGGGCAATGGGCGGGCTGCCCGCGTACTGGGTATTGGCGAGATCGCCCTGTCTGTGCTCGACGGCGTCTATGGTTTTGCGCAAAAAGAAGGCTGGGAAGCTCGTGTTCCCCGGAAACTCGTCCCGCTGGAGCCCGGTACTCTCGAACAGGAGCTATCCGAGTTGGCCTTGCAGGCCTATCACGCGGTGGATTGTCGGGACCTCGGGCGGTTGGAGATTCGTCTGGACCGGGATGGTCGGCCCAAGCTGCTCGAGATCAACCCGATAGTGGGCCTGCATCCCACTCATGCCTCGCTGCCTATCCTGGGCCTGCAAGCGGGCCTGTCGTATGAGAACCTGATTGGCGAGATATTGGAACACGCGATCAACCGCTGGTGCCTGAGCGGAGGAATTACCTGATAATGCCTGAAACCCACTTTACGCCCGAATCTGCGGCTTGGTCCGACTGGCGCTCGCAAATGCACCACCGCATCACCACCGTGGAGCAATTGCGAGACTGGATCCATGTAACCGATCAGGAAGAGCACGCTATACAAGCCAGCGCCGGCCGGTACCGCTGGAGCATCACGCCCTATTACGCCTCGCTGATGGACCCGGACGATCCACTGTGCCCGATCCGCCAACTGGCAGTCCCCAGTCTGCGCGAGTTCGAGTCTTTTCCCAGCGCCTCTGTGGACCCGGTGGGGGATACTGTCCATCGCAAGACCAATCGCGTGGTCCACAAATACCCGGACCGGATCATCGTTCTCGTTACTGGCCTATGCCCGGTCTACTGCCGGCACTGCACGCGCAAATATCACACCATGGACGCGGCCGGCACCTATTTCGAGACTCACGAGGGTACATCCTGGGATGAGGATTTCGCCTACATCGCCGCGCACCCGGAAATCCGTGACGTGGTGCTCACCGGCGGCGACCCGCTGACGTATGGCGATGACCGGCTGGAAGCGATCATCGCACGGCTGCGGCAGATCCCCCACGTGGAGATCATTCGTATCGGCAGCCGCTGCCCGGTGGTGCTGCCGCAGCGCATCACGCCCGAGCTATGCACGATGCTGGAACGCTATCATCCTCTCTGGCTCAACACGCATTTCAACCATCCTCAAGAGATCACGCCCGAGGCGGCTGCTGCCTGCGACCGGCTGCTCCAGCATGGCATTGTGGTGCAAAACCAGTCCGTCCTGTTAAAAGGTATCAACGATGATCTGCCCACGATGCGCCGGCTGCTGACCGAACTGCTCAAGATTCGCGTATTGCCTTATTACCTCTACCACTGCGACAATGCCGTGGGGATATCGCATTTTGTGACCAGCCTGGAAACCGGGCGTGAACTGATGCGGGGGCTACTGGGGTATATCACCGGCTTTGCCGTGCCCCAATACGTCCTCACCACACCGCTGGGCAAGATCCCGCTGTGGGAAGAGTCCCTCCACCGCGATAGCACGGGAACCTGGGTCGAAAACTATGAGGGAGAAACGATGTACGTCAATGATCTCCTGCTTTTTGACGACAAAGGGCAGGAGCAAGGAGGAAAGTAGATGAGCGAGCAGCAAACGGGGAGACGATCCTGGTTCGTCAGCCTGCGACTCAAATTCCTGGTGGGGTTCACGTTGCTGTTCAGCGTCGTGTTTGCCGTGGCCTTTTATTGGTTCTTTAGCTTTGCCTCCGAGCTGGCCATGAACCGGATACAAGACGACATGGTGGATACCCTGAATGGCGCGATTGGCGGCGTGAATGCGGACGAGTTTGCCGCGCTGGCCCGCGAGGGACAACCCCGGGAAGACGGTCTGACCGATGACCCGCGCTATTGGCGCCATCTGGACTGGCTGGAGATGGTGCACAACATCGAGCCGCGCGCCAATCCCTACACGTACGTCTTGGGTGAGGAGCCCAACGAGGTCTTGTTTATCGGCGACATTCTGGTGATCACCAATCCGGAAAAAGCGGCCGCCTTTCGCGAATCGTACGTCAGCAAAGGGGGCATGTGGGGCGGGCTCACCGGCCTGAACTTGAAAATGGAGCCCTATGACGATCAGTGGGGAAGCTGGGTCTCGGCCTATGCGCCCATCAGGAATGCCGCCGGGGAGGTCGTGGGCGCTATGGGCCTTGATTTCAAGGCCGACTATGTGCGTCAGGTTCAACAAGCCATCCTCGACAAGGTCTTGGTCGCCTTTGCCATTACCTATGTGATTCTGTTCGTGTTTGTCTTTTTAATCTCGGGCGCGCTCACGCGGCCCACTCTCGCATTGACCCAGGCTGCGGAGCAAGTGGCCCAGGGCGACTATGCCCAGGATATCCAGGGGCTCTACTCTGGCCGGATGCGAGACGAGATCTCGTCCCTGGCCCAGGTGTTCGATTTGATGATTGACAAGGTCCGCGAGCGTGAAGAAAGCCTCAAGCGCCAGGTGCAAGAATTGCGCATCGAGATCGACGAGGTGAAAAAGGCCAAGCAGGTGGCCGAGATCACCGATACCGACTATTTCCGCGACCTGCGGGACCGGGCCAAAACCCTGCGGAAAACGCGGCGTTCACAGGCTGAAGAGGAATAGCGAATCGTCACTCTAACGCCGGCCATGCACGAATGAGGCCAGCAGGATCACCCTGCTGGCCTTTTGTTGCCCGGAGCTACATTTCTATTCAAGTAGCTGCACGATCTCGCCGGGTTCGGGGAATCGGCCGGTCTGAAACTTGGAGAACACCAGCTTGCCGTCCACGGTCACGTCAAATACGCCGCCTTGCCCGGCGATCATCCGGGATTCTGCGCCAAACGCCTGACGCAGTTCGTCCGCCACACGGGCGGCCCGAGGTCGATAATTTCACTCGTTGCAGTACCGAATCTCCACGTTCATGGTTACCCTCCTGAGTCGTTAAACTAGATTTTCACATCGTAGGACAAATTGCCAATGTGGCCTACAGCCATATGCAGCCTAGCTGGCCAGGGCACACGCGATCTGGGCGGCTACGGCGGTGTTGTTGAGCAGCAGGGCCACGTTGGCCCGCAGCGACTCGCCGCCGGTGAGGTCCTTGACCCGAGCCAGTACAAAGGGCGTGAGGCGTGCGCCACCGATGCCCTGCGTCTCGGCTTCGGCCACGGCCTGAGCCAGCGCGTCCTCGGCGGCCTGGGCAGCCAATGCCTGGTCTGGCGGCACCGGCACCGTCACCAGCAGGCCCCGGCCACCCAGCGCCCAGTGCGTGCGGGCGATGGCGGCGGCCTGGGCCGGCGTGTCTACCCGGGCATCTACCGACAGCCCGCTGTGCGGGGTGTAAAAGGCCGGCAGTTCGGCGGTGCCATAGCCCAGCACCGGCACCCCCCATGTTTCCAGGTACTCGCGGGTCTTGGGTAGGTCCAGCAGAGATTTGGCCCCGGCGCAGACCACGAGCACCGGCGTTTGCGCCAACTCGGGCAGGTCCGCCGAGACGTCCCAGGTCTCGCCGGCCCCGCGATGCACGCCGCCAATGCCGCCGGTGGCAAACACGCGGATGCCGACCCGGTGCGCGATCCACATGGTGGCGGCTACGGTGGTGGCGCCGTGGGCCTCTTGCACGACGGCGGCAGCCAGGTCCCGGCGGCTGAGCTTGCGCACGGGTTCCGTGGTCAGCGTGCGGAGGGCCGCATCGTCCAGGCCCACCCGGATCTGGCCGTGCAGGATGGCGATGGTGGCCGGCGTGGCGCCGTGCTCGCGAACGACGGCTTCCAGGCCCCGGGCTGTCTCCAGGTTGGTAGGGGCCGGTAGCCCGTGGCTGATGAGGGTGGATTCCAGCGCCACCACGGGCCGGCCAGCGTCCAGCGCGGCTTGCACGGCGGGGGCGATGTGCAGCGATGCTTCTTGTGTCATGTCATCTCCAGGTTGACCGCTGACCGCGATTGGGCAGTCGGCCGTCTGTCGTCGTCGGTCCTATTCCCGGTACAGGGCATCCACGGTCAATTCCCGGCTCACCGTGTCTGAAGCGCACACGGTGAGGGTGGCGGCCGATACGCCCAGGCTCACGGCTTCGTCCACCGGCAAATCGTGGAGCAGGCCATAGACGGTGCCAGCGGTGAGGGCGTCGCCGGCGCCGGTCACGTCAGTGACCTGGCAGCGGATGGCCGGCACGTGCCCGCTGCCCTGGGGCGTGGCATACACTACCCCGTCGGCGCCCAGGGTGATGAGCGCGAATTGCACGCCGACCGCGACGAGTTGCTGAGCGGCCCGGGTCACGTCGGCCAGGTCGTGAATGGGGCGCCGACACAACACCTCCGCCTCGGACCGGTTGGGCGCCATGATGGCGCAATCTGCCAGGTACCCGGCAAAACGTCGCGCCAGCACCACCGAGGTGGGGTCCACACACACTGGCACCTCGTAGCGCCGGGCCAGGGCAAAGGCCCGGCCGATGGCCGGGGGGTGCAGGTTGCCGTCCAGCACCAGCATGTCGGCCTCGCGGATCAGGTGTCGATGCGCTGAGATATAGGCCGGGGTGATGGTGCCGGCGATGCCCATGTCATCCAGGCCCACCACCAGCGCGCCGTCAGTATCGACCACGGCGACATAGGTGGCAGTGGGATAATCGGCGGTGCGGTGCGCATGGCTCAGGTCTACGCCGGCCGCTGCCGTCTGCGCTAGCACCTGCTCGCCAAAGGCGTCCTCGCCCACGGCGGTGAGCAGCGTGGTGGACACGTCCAGCCGGGCCAGGTTTTCGGCAATGTTGCGGCCCACGCCCCCGGTGGTGATGCGCACGGTGCCCGGGTTCGACGTGGCCGGTACCAGCGGGTCGTGGGTGCGGCCCCGGATGTCCATGCTGGCGATGCCAATGACGACAACGCGGGCTGAATTGGCGCCCATGTCTAGCCTCGTTTCTCCTTCAGGTTGACCAAAAACCCCCACTTGTCCGATTCCACGTCGTATAGCGCGTATTGGGGCTGGGCCGGAGGTTGGCCCTGGGCTGGTGGCTGCGCCGGGGCCGGGGGTTGGGGTTGGGCCGGAGGTTGACCCTGGCCGGGGAGTGGCAGCGGAACCTTGACCAGCAGTTGCAGGCCGCCAGATTTCGTCCGCTGCAAGGATAGGATGGTCGAATCGGGAACGTCCAGATAGTCATGCACGGTATCCAGCACCACCTTGAGGAGCTTGTTGATGTCCATATAGATGGGAGGCATTGAATCCTGGTCGCGCTTGGCGATATAATCGGCGGCATCCAGCAGCATGAGAAACAGCACGAAACTGGCAAAGGACATGGAGAGCAGGAACGCCAGTAGCACGCTGCGCCAGAAATCCTGGGCGGCCACGCCAAAGGTCTCGACCGAGGGCGCGCTGACAGACCACACCATCGGCAACAGGGCGGTAAAGAGGCCCTGCAGCAAAAACAGCACCAGGGCCACGCCAGCCAGGCTGACCACGGTGGGCCGGTGGCCGGTCTGCACCGGCCACGACCAGTGGTATTTATACAATTGGTCGCGCATGAAATACACAAACAGGATAATGCCCTGGTCCACGATAGACGCCCAGATCAAAAAGATCAGGAACAGCAGGGCCAGGTTGAACAGCCGTTCGTCGACCGGCGTGCGAGCCAAAAGCGGGATGAGGATCATCACGCCCAGGATGATGGACAGCGTAAAGGGCAGGATCACGCCTAGGATCAGCGCGGTAGCGCCCCAGGGATTGCTGATAAAGCCTTGCAATTCCTTGAGCACGCCCTGGGATTCCTGGGCATAGCGGACCGCCACCGGCTCGTAGCCGCAGCGGTCACAGGTCTTGCCGCGCTCGTGTTCGCCCCGGCAGACCGGGCAGCGGGTGCGGCGGGAATATCCTCTCCCAGAGGTTTGCACGGATAAAACCTCGGTTCTCGTTTGCGCCATGATCACACCTCACGGATCCTGGGTCAATCGATAGTAACGGACTGGACTTGCCACTCGCAGCTTGGATAAATCAATGTTCGATCCACAGGCGAAGCTCGGGTGAGCCATAGAGCATGAACGAGGCCCAAGCAATCTCGCTCATTCCCAATTCCTCTATCACTTCGTGCTTGGCAGTACCGAGTGCCTGTCCAATCGTGCTGCCACGAGCGATGTTCTTGTAGAATTCCGCTGCGATGAGAGCCGCAGCTTGGTCATAGACCGGCCACAAAGCGCCGATGTATGCCGAAACTCCGGCGCACATGAATCCACTGGCCAATCCATAAACCTCGTTCTCGTAGGTAATTTTGCCGTGTTCGGTTTCTCTCCCACTTTCACAGGCGTTGCTGAAGACCAGGGCTGGCGGGTCCTCTCCGAACAACTCGGCAATCTCGAAAGCCTTTAGTTCCCCGTCGGCTAATGTCCAGCTACTTTCGCCTGGGTCCAGAAAGCTGAAATGGGCATGTCCCGCATAATGTACAATGTCCCAGTTTCCCCTCGACAGGACCTTGATCACGTCCAACTTGGTGCATTCATGCAGGCCGACCAAACCGTGCATTGCCAGGCTGGGCTCGTCTGCGAGGAGTTGGGTGATTTGTCTAGTCTCCTCCCGTGCGCCAGCCAGGTTACTTGTTGGATCCCCGATAAGCAGCAGATTCAGCTTCTCACCGCGTTTATGTCTGGGTGGCATGGATGGTCGGTTGGTTATAACCCTCCGTCCCACCTGGTGTTTCAAACAAAGAAAGTCCTCTTCATCGAAAAGCAGTTCCCAGGGGATTTCAATCCACTTGTCCGCTGCCTCTATAATGACAATGGATGGCTGCCGCAATACTTCTTTGGCATTCTGTGTGAGAAAAAGGCGAAACATCAGACGCCCCAGATCACGAAGTTCGGTTTCTATAGCATGGTTCGGAGAATTCTCGTCCTCTTTTGGACCTGCCTCTCGATTCTGGCGATGGCGGTTGACCACTCCCGCGACCTGATCCGCTGCTTGCAGGATCCGCTTTCTGGTTTCGTTATCGATCCGCTGATCGCTAATGAAACTCAGCGGCCCAGCATCGGTTATCTGTACGGTGACAAAGTCAGGTGGTTTACTGGATACACGGAGAACGAGATGAGGTAAATTTCGAGACCTATCCAATATTGTAGCTGAGGTTGCCTGCATCCCTTGGAACCCCGCCAAGAACCCATTATTCTCATCAAATCTCGGTTCGGACATGACTTCGGATGCGTCAATTGCTAAATAATCTTTCCCAGTTTTCTCACGAATAGCTACGCACAGAATCTCTGTTGCGCGGGAAAGATTGCCTAACTGCACGAGTATGCGGTGCTCTTCTGTCCACAAGTCCCGATCTTCGAGGTTCAGTGATCGTTGGAATCGTACGTCTTCTATTTGTTCGTAACGCGCTTTTAATGCAGTATGCATGTTGAGTACTCGCGTCCGAGCGGTTTCATCAATCTCGAGATGTCCGCCAAGGATATCGGTCCACATAGCCGCAAGGCAGTCAGATAGTTTCTTAGCTTGTTCCGTTATTGACAGATGCATTGTCATTCGCCTTTTCCTGACAAACCATTTCCTAAGCGAAGATTACGTTCCCGTATGCTGTCCGGTTTGCACTCTCGCAAACAGGACAAGAGAACTAGTGTGATACTAATGGCTTTCTCCAACCGTTGAACGAGTTCAGCTATACTCTCGGAGAGACGCGGATGAGAGGCCACGTAGTCTTGGTGCGTTTCCTCGCAAATTGCTATACACAATAGTTCTGCCTTTCGTGAGAGACGGCCCAAGCGAATGCGTGCGTTGAGTAACTCAGCCCGCAAGCTCGGGTCATCCGGGTCCACTACTTGTCGGTGCTGCACATCCTCCAGTTGTTCGCAATAAGCTTTTATGGCAATAGATAAATCGGTTAACTTGGTCCGAGTACTTTCGTCAATATTGATATGCCCTTCTAGACTATCTTGCCATATTGCATTGAGAACCTCTAAGGAGGCCCGTGCCTGTGTCTCTAAGCTTTGGCTAGGTGTATCTTCGACTAGGTTTCTCATCTTACCACTCCATCCGAAGTGAGAGCACATTCAGAAACGGATTCCCGTCAAAGGAGTTGAAACGGCCCTTTTCAGCTGGAACCATGCATTCCAGATCTGCCCGGCAGGAATGATTGCCTGGTACGTTTCATCTGCTCAAATTACGGTATAGTTCGTTTCAGTAGAGGCACGACTCTGCACATTAACATACGCACTTGACAAAATGGCGATTCTGCGGTCAAATACCCCCTGACCTTACCTTCAGGAGGGCCAGATGGGTACCCGAGTACAAACCG
>JAHJIN010000011.1 GCA_018823415.1 Chloroflexota bacterium
CTGCCCTGGCAGTGTCATATTCAGCGCAACGCCGACGGTAGCATCACCTTTGTCGCGGAGGACGACGAGCAGACCACCGGCCTGCACATCGCCGTGGCGGTGACGCTGCGCCCGGACCGGGCCGATTTCGAGGTGCAGCCGATAGTGAGCAACCCCACCGGCCAGCCGCAAACGTACAAGCTGTGGATCAATGCCATGCTGAGCCTGGGGGCCGACCGGAGCGGGGCCGGGCTGGTACGCTTTGCCTTGCCAAGCAGCGAAGTCATCGTTCACAGCACCGGCGACGAGTCGCTGCCCCGGCCCGGTGAGCGCATGAGCTGGCCGGTCTATAATGGGCGAGATTTTTCGCACTATGTCAACTGGACCAGTTTCCTGGGTCTGTTCGCCGCGCCGCCGGCCCCGGGCTGGTCCGGGGCCTACCATGAGGGGGCCGGTCTGGGCATCGTCCGTGTGGGTGAGGTGCCCGGCGTCAAGCTCTTTGCCTTTGGGCCGAACCAGGACCCGGCGACCTACACCGACGGCGATTCGTGGTATTTCGAGCTGTGGAGCGGGGCCGCGCCGGACTTTGACCAGGTTGTGACCATCGCGCCGGGCGCGTCGCACACGTGGACGGAGTGGTGGTACCCGGTGATCCAACTTGGCGTGCTCCAGACGGCCAATGCGTCGGCGGCGCTGCACCTGGACATGGGGCGGGAGCCCGGCACCCTTGCGGTGGGCGTGGCGGCCCCGGTGGCCCGGCGGGCCGGCACTGTGGTCGTGCTGATGGAAGGGGCCGAGATCTATCGCCAGGAGTGTTCGGTGTCGCCGGACCAGCCGTTCTATGCCCAGGTGGCTGTACCGTCAGGTGTGCCGGCCGCCGGGCTCGTCACCCTGCGCTTCCTGGATGACGCCGGGCAGGTCATCGCCCAAACCGAGCGGTGGATGGCGGTGCGGTAGTATCGTGGGAGGTATCGCCATGTCAGATGTCACACAATACCTGTACAAGATCCAGCCGGCCCGGCCGGAAATGCTCGTAAAAGGCCCCACGCCCGAGGAAGAGGCTGTCGTATCCCAGCATTTTGCCTATTTGCAGCGCCTGTTGGGCGAGGGCGTGGTCATCCTGGCCGGTCGCACCCTGAACACGGACGAAAGCAGCTTTGGCATCGTGATATTCAACGCCCCGTCCGAGGAAGCAGCCCGCCGGGTGATGCACGATGACCCGGCCGTGCAGGCCGGCGTCATGCGGGCAGAGCTATATCCGTACCGTATTGCCTTGATGGCGGGGGGCGCATTTGCCGGGAACATGGTAAAATAGCCGTCGGCGGTTGGCTACTTGGCGACCGCTGAACGTGTGTCCGTAGAGACCCTACATTTCAACGACGAAAGGAGAGTCAACTTGCACGCCATTGTCTGTATCAAACAGGTGCCCGACACCACAGAAGTCAAGATCGACCCGGAACGCGGCACCCTCATCCGTGAGGGAGTGCCCAGTATCATTAACCCCTTTGACCTGTACGCCATCGAGGAGGCCCTGCTGCTGCGCGAAAAGTTTGGCGGCAAGGTCACGGTCATCACCATGGGACCGCCCCAGGCCGAGGCCGCACTCAAGGAAGCCTATGCTATGGGTGCCGACGAGGTGGTGCTCCTGAGCGACCGGGCCTTTGCCGGCTCGGACACGTGGGCCACGGCCTACACCCTGGCCCAGGCCATCGCCAAGCTCGGCGAGTATGACATCATCCTTTGCGGCAAGCAGGCCATTGACGGCGACACCGGCCAGGTGGGGCCGGGCATCGCCTGCCAGCTCGACCTGAACCAACTCACCTACATCTTTAAAATCGAGGACATTGACTTTGAGGCCGGCACCGTCACGGTGGAGCGCCTTCTGGAAGAGGGCCGCGAGGTCGTGACGACCCGGCTGCCGGCCCTGCTCACGGTGGTCAAGGACATCAACCAGCCGCGCCAGCCGCATTTGCTGCGCATCCGCAAGGCCGCCCGGCTGGAGGTCCCCGCCTGGCGCGCCGACGACCTGCCCGGGGTCAATCGCGATCTGCTGGGCCTGGACGGGTCGCCCACGCGCGTGGTCCGGGTGTTCAATCCCCCGCCGCGTGGCGCCAAGGTAGACCTGGTGAGCGCGGACACGCCGGACGAAGCTGCCGCCATTCTCGCCGACAAGATCCTGGCGGAAAAGATCATCTAGCAATCTGCAATCTGCAATCTGCAATTTTATGGGAGGATTCCTTTGGCACTGTTACTCATCAATACCGACGAATGCACCGGCTGCGGCCTGTGCGTGGATACCTGTCCCTTTGGCGCATTGACCCTGGAAGGTGATGTCGCCGTGGTGAACGACCAGTGTACGGCCTGCGGGGCCTGCGTGGACGAGTGCCCGGCAGAGGCGTTGAGCCTGCCGGAGATGAAAGAAGCAAAAATCGACCTCGATGCCTACCAGGGCGTGTGGGTCTGGGTGGAACAGTTCCAGGGCGAGGCCCAGTCTATCTCCTGGGAGATGATGGGCCAGGGCCGCAAGCTGGCCGACCAGTTGGGCCAGAGCCTCAACGCCTGTGTGCTGGGACAGGACGCCGACCATATGGCCCGGGAAGCCATTGCTTATGGCGCGGACCGGGTCTTTGTGGTGGACGACCCCACGTTGGCCGTGTATCGCACCGACCCCTATGCCGAAACCCTGGTGGCGCTGGTCAAAAAGTACCAGCCGGCCATCTTTTTGCTGGGGGCCAGTTCCCGGGGCCGCGACCTGGCCGGCGCGGTCGCCACGCAACTCTACACCGGCCTCACCGCCGACTGCACCGGACTGGACATCGACCCGGAGACCGGGCTGCTGCGCCAGACGCGCCCGGCCTTTGGCGGCAATATCATGGCCACCATCATCTGCCCCAACTATCGCCCGCAAATGTCCACCGTGCGCCATCGTGTGTTTGAGGTGCCCCCCAGGGACCCCAATCGCCAGGGCCAGATCGTCCGCGAGAAGGCCGTCCTGACCGAGGACCAGATTGCCAGCAAGGTGGTGGATTTCATCTGCGAAGAAGGCACCGTGAACCTGTCCGACGCCAACATCATCGTCTCCGGCGGCCGGGGCGTGGGCGGGCCAGACGGTTTTGACCCCGTTCGCGAGCTGGCCGAGGTATTGGGTGGGGCGGTAGGCTCGTCGCGCGCGGCGGTGGATGCCGGCTGGATCCCGTATGCGCACCAGGTGGGCCAGACCGGGCGCACCGTGCGGCCCGATCTGTACATCGCCTGCGGCATATCCGGCGCCATCCAGCACTTGGCCGGCATGCAGACGGCCAAGGTCATCGTGGCCATCAACAAGGACCCGGACGCGCCCATCTTTGGCGTGGCAAACTATGGCATCGTGGGCGACCTGTTCCAGGTGGTGCCGGCGCTGACCAAGTCGTTCCGGGAAAAGCTGGGCAAAGCGGCGCCGACGTGCGAGGCATAGACATGCACGGCTATATGTGGGCCACACCCTGCGCGTGAATCTGATCAGAGGAGAATCGCGTGGCATTGATGACTAGGGACGACTATATCGCCAGCCTGCGAGGCCTGAAACGGCACGTGTTCATCATGGGGCAGAAGGTGGAGAACCCGGTGGACCATCCCCTGGTCCGACCCTCGCTCAACGCCTGTGCCATGACCTATGAGCTGGCCCAGCGGCCGGAGCACTCTGACCTGATGCTGGCGACCTCCAACCTGACGGGCCGGCTGGTCAACCGCTTCACGCACCTGCACCAGAACCCGGCCGACCTGGTGGCCAAGGTCAAGATGCAACGTCTGCTCGGCCAGATGACGGGCTGCTGTTTCCAGCGCTGCGTGGGGATGGATGCGGTCAACGCCGTGGATTCCGTGACCTGCGAGATGGACCGGGCACTGGGGACCGAGTACCACGCCCGGTTCCGCCGCTACCTGCAGCACGTGCAGGAGCACGACCTGGTGGTAGACGGCGCGATGACGGACGCCAAAGGCAACCGGCGGCTGACTCCTTCACAGCAGGCCGACCCGGACCTGTTCGTGCACATCGTAGAGCGGAGGCCTGATGGCATCGTGGTGCGCGGGGCCAAACTCCACCAGACCGGGGCGCTGAACTCGCACGAGATACTGGTCATGCCCACGCAGACGCTTGCGGAGGCAGACCAGGACTATGCCGTTGCCTTTGCGGTCCCGGCCGATGCGCCGGGCATCGTCATGATCTATGGCCGGCAGCCATCGGACACACGCAAGCTGGAAGGTGGCTCGCTCGACGTGGGCAACCGCGAGTTCGGCGGGCACGAGGCGGCTATCATTTTTGACGACGTGTTCGTGCCCTGGGAACGGGTGTTCATGGCCAGCGAATACGCCTTCAGCGGCCCGCTCGTCGAGCGGTTCGCCGGCTATCATCGCCAGAGCTATGGCGGCTGCAAGGTGGGCGTGGGCGACGTGCTGATCGGGGCAGCGCAGGCGTTGGCCCAGTACCAGGGCACAGACAAGGCCTCGCACATTAAGGACAAAATCGTCGAGATGATCCACCTCAACGAGACGATGTATGCCTGCGGCCTCGCGTGCTCGGCGGAGGGCCAGCCGACGGCGTCCGGTACCTACCTGATTGACCTGCTGCTGGCGAACGTGTGCAAGCTCAACGTGACGCGGTTCCCCTACGAGATCGCGCGGCTGGCGCAGGACATCGCCGGTGGCCTGCTCGTCACTCTGCCGTCGGAGCAAGACCTGGCCCATCCCGAGGCCGGGCTGTACCTGGACAAATACCTGCGCAGCGTGGATCGCTATACGACAGAGGAGCGCTGCCGGATGCTGCGGCTGGTGGAAAATCTCACCCTGGGGCCAGGGGCGGCAGCGTATCTCACGGAATCATTGCACGGGGCCGGGTCGCCGCAGGCGCAGCGGATCATGCTGGCAAGACTGGCCGACCTGGAGGAAAAGGTGCGGTTGGCGCGGCGGCTGGCGGGGATTGAGAACAGCCTTGCCGAATGATTCGAATCTCCACACAAGATACAGGATGCAAGATACCTGTATCTTGCATCCTGTATCTTGCATCCTGCATCCTGCATTTGTAATGAGAGGCTTAACATGAATGGTTATCTCGGCCGCATCCTGCGCGTGAATCTGACCACCGGCGACATCCAGGCCGAACCCTTGAACGAGGCGTATGCCCGGCAGTTCGTGGGCGGTAGCGGGCTGGCCTGCCGCTACCTCTACGACCTCATCGACGCAGACACGGACCCGCTGGGGCCGGACAACCCCCTGGTCTTTATGACCGGCCCTCTGGTGGGCACCTCGGCCCCCTCGTGCGGGCGGTTCGTGGTCTGCGCCCGCTCGCCGCTCACCGGCATCTGGGGCGAGGCCAACTCGGGCGGTTCGTGGGGGCCGGCGCTGCGCTTTGCCGGCTATGACGGCATCATCATCACCGGCCAGTCGGACCGGCCGGTTTACCTGACTATCCACGATGGCGAGGTCGAGTTGCGCGACGCCGGGCATCTGTGGGGCCTGGACTTTTACGCCGCCCACGACGTTCTCCAGGCTGAACTGGGTGACACGCGCGCGCGGGTGGCGGCCATCGGGCCGGCCGGCGAGAACCTGGTCAAGATGGCCGCCGTGTTCAACGATAACGCCCGGGCCGCCGGGCGCACCGGCATGGGCGCCGTCATGGGCAGCAAACGCCTCAAGGCCATTGCCGTCAGTGGTCGGGGCAAGGTGCCCCTGGCCGACCCGGAAGCGTTCCGGGCCGCTGCCAAAGCAGCTACCGCCATCGTCCGTGAAGACTTTTCATCCGAGATGTTCCGCGACCTGGGCACTGCCGGGTGGATGGATGCCGGCAGCCAGCTCTATGGCGACGTGCCCATGAAATACTTTACGCAGGGCGAGTTCGATGGCGCGTTCAACCTCAGCGGTTCCAGCATGACCGAGACCATCCTCACCGGGAACTCGTCCTGCTACGGCTGTCCCATCCGCTGCGGGCGCGTGATCGAGATTCAAGACGGTCCTTATGCCATTGCTGAAACCGACGGCCCCGAGTACGAGACCCTCTGCACCTTTGGCACCCTCCTGCTGGTGGACGACCTGGGAGCCGTGGCGGCCCTGAACCGCCGGTGCAACGAGCTGGGGGTAGACACCATCAGCTCGGGCGTCACCATCGCCTTTGCCTATCATCTGTTCGACCAGGGTGTGCTCACCGAGGCGGACACTGGCGGCGTGACACTGTGCTGGGGCGACCCGGCCGGCGCGTTTCATCTTTTGGAGTTGCTGGCCCGGCGCGAGGAAGGGCTGGGGGCATTGCTGGCCCAGGGTGTGCGGGTGATTGGTTCGCACTATGATAGGCCGACCGAGGCTGCCCACGTCAAGGGCCTGGAAATCCCCATGCACGAGCCCCGGGCCTTTGGCGGCATGGCCCTGGCCTATGCCACCTCGCCGCGCGGGGCCTGCCACGTCCAGGGCGACCCGTACCAGGTGGATATTGGCATGGCGGTGCCAGAGCTGGGGCTGGTGGAAGGTGACCGCTTTGCAACGGAAGGCAAGGCCCAGATGGTGGCCCGGTCGCAGGACTGGCGCGCGTTATATAATGCCCTCATCATGTGCCAGATGTGCAACCCACCGGTGGGCCTGACCGTGGACCTCATTAACGCTGCCACCGGCTGGGGCATCGGCGTCGATGACTTGATACCCATGGGAGAGCGCATCTCGCAACTCAAGCGGCTGCTCAACTGCCGCCTGGGCGTGACGCCGGCCGATGATCGGCTCCCGGACCTGGTGCTGCAACCGCTGGAAGCCGGCGCCACCGAAGGCCATGTGCCGGACATGGAGGCCCTGCTCCGCGACTATTACCAGGTACGCGACTGGGACGCGACCACCGGCTGCCCCACCCCGGCGCGGTTGGCAGCACTGGGCCTGAACGACCTTGACTAGAACGAGAAACCCGGTTTCGCAGGAGCGAAACCGGGTTTTCTGTTGCGCGTCATTGGTCAGCCGGCGGAACCCAGCCTATCCGCTCCATGACGAGTTGGGCCGCCTGCTCGGCTATCTCTGCATAATCGGCCTCCTTGGCCGCAGACTGGCTTTGTTGGGCCAGGGCGCGCGCTCTGGCCCGCCGGTTAAATATCTCGTTTTGGATAGACTGGGGATTCATCACCTCGCGCAGTTCAAAGTTCTGGGCCTTGCCGGCCGTTTCGGCGAATACGTTGCCCTTGCTGATGAGCCGGTCGAAAAAGCCGGGCACCTCGGCGCGCACGTCCTGGATGTCTTCCAGCCGGGCTTGCCGACGGTCTTCGGAGATGAGCGGCAGCGCGTCCACGTCGATAATGTGCGTGTCCGTCACGATCCAGTAGTCGTTTTTCCAGTCCTCGTACTCGTACCAGATCCATAAAAAGCTCAGGCCCCAGAGCAGTAAGATAAGCAATAGGCCGCCGGCTTCCAATCCCGGATCAATGGGCACAATGGCCCCGGCCACGGGCCACAGCACAAATACGACCAACAATCCCAGGTTTAGCACCGTCGACCAAAAGAGGCGCCGCAGCAAGACCCACCAGTGCCGGTGCCAGAC
>JAHJIN010000114.1 GCA_018823415.1 Chloroflexota bacterium
CAGCGGAGTCATTCCTGCTCAACCGCCGGGGCCAGGTCACCTTGGTGGGGCTGGTGCTCCCGCCGCTGATCATCCTGGCCATGCTGGTGATTCCCGAACCACAATACATCCTCCACGGCCCCTCCGCCCTGGCTTTTGCGGTGCCGGTGGTACTGGCCAGCGTCATCTCCGTGTCCTGGAGTGGTTTTGTGGCCGCGGCGCTGTGTGTCCTGGGCATGGCCGGCATGGCGCTGGTCGCCGGCCTGGATTATCCGCGCATTGAGGTGATCGCCGCCTTGTTCGTCGTGGCCCTGATCGCGTGGCTGGCGGCCACGGGCCTGGAAAAAGCCCTGGCCGCAGCCCAGCACCAGGCGCAGGAAGCCGAGGCCCGGAGCACCGAGTTACGGGCCGTCAGCGCCCAGTTGCAGCAGACGGTGGATGCCCAGACGTTGTTGTTGCAGGTGGTGCAGGAACTGGAAGTACCGATCATTCCCCTGTCACCCGGGACGGTCGCGTTGCCCCTGGTGGGCCATGTGGATACCCGGCGGGCCCAGCGCATCATGGAGATTTTGTTCCAGAGTGTGTCCCGGTACCAGGCGCGGACGGTGATCATCGACTTGACCGGGCTGGGACTGCTGGATAGCGCGGTGGCGCAGTCCCTGATCCAGTCGGCCCAGGGGGTTCAATTGCTGGGCGCCCGGGTGATCTTTTCGGGTCTCAGCGCCGAGATGGCCCAGACCATGGCCCACCAGCGGATCCGGCTGCCAGGGCAGGTGGTTTTCGATATGCAGGCGGCCCTGGAACTGGTGCACCGCGAACCAGGAGTGGATTAATGCCCGATTACCGGTGGGGCCTGGCCGGGCTCTTGCTGCTCACGACAGTGGTGGTGGATCGCTGGTTGGCTATGGCCCGGCGGCGGGATCAGCCCGCCCGGCGGCCGCCCCGGCTGAGACTGCTCCTGGGCGGCTTGGGCTATACGCTGCTGCTGCTGCTGACTCCCTGGCTGCCGGGGCTCCGCGATCTGGCGCTGCCGCCCAGCTTGCTGCTGGTGGTGCCGGGCGCGGCGCTGTGGTTGGCGGGCATCGGCCTGCAAATCTGGGCCACGCGCACGCTGGGCCGGGCGTGGTCCGACAGTGGTCGGGATGTGCCCCAGCAGTTGATCACCACCGGCCCCTACCACTGGGTGCGCCATCCCATCTACCTGGCCTTCCTCCTCGATGCCTTGGGTCTGACCCTGGTACTGGCGCACGGGCTGACCCTGCCGCTGCTGGCCTGGGCGGTCTGGCGGTTCCGGCGGCAGGCCGCAAAAGAGGAGCAAGTGCTGTTGGTGAGCTGGGGCGCGCCGTATGCCGCCTATTGCCAGCGCACCGGGCGTTTCGGGCCTCGTTGGCGCGGGCGCGGGGCGCCCGAGAAGGAGGAGCAGTGAAGAAAGCGGTACTGATCGCTGCGATGAACGATTTCGCCGGGCAGGTGGACCTGACCCAGGTGACCATCTCGCCCCTGGTGGCGCCGCCGCTGAGTATCCTGGCCCTGGGCTCTTACTTGACGACCCACGGGGTGCCGGTCGAACTGATCGACGTGCACATGGACTTTGGCTTCGGCCTGGACCAGGCCGCTGAACAACTGGTCTTTCAGCGCCTGGCGCGGTACCTGCAGGACCAGGCGGCCGAGATAGCCTGGATTGGCTGCTCCCAGCTGTCCAACTCGGGCAGCGGGGTCCGCCTGGCGGCGGCGATCCACGCGGCGCTGCCCCAGATCCCTCTCGTGCTGGGCGGCTACTTTGCCTCCGCCATGTACGCCTCGCTGCTGGAGCAGTACCCGTTCCTCACGGCGATTGTCCGGGGCGATGGCGAGGCGGCGGCCCTGGCCATTAGCCGCCACGTCGCCGCCGGCCAGGCCTGGCCGGCGGCCGAGATCCCGAACCTGGCCTGGTGGGATGGCGACCAGGTGCGGACGACGCCGGTCCAGCCAATGGCCCTGGCTGACCTGCCCCCGCTCGATTTTCGACTCCTGCGCCATCCCGCCCACTACCAGATCATCGAGCTGCTGACCTCGCGCGGGTGTCCCTTCGCGTGCAGCTACTGCCTGGAGGCCACCATGCGGCCCTACGCGGTCCACTCGCCGGCCTGGGTCGCGCAGCAACTGACCCACCTGGAGGCGACGCTGCCGCAGCAGCGGGTGTTCATCTACGACCCGGTGTTCGGCCTGGGCCGGCAGCGCACGCGCCAGATGTGCGAGGTCCTGCGGGAGCGCCACTTCACCTATGCCGTGGAGAGCCGGGCCGATGTGCTGGACCCGGCGCTGTTCCCGGCCCTGCGCGAGGCGGGGGTCGAACTGATCTACCTGGGCATCGAGTCGGCCAGCCCGGCGACGTTGGTGCGGATGAACAAGGTGCGCTCCCTGGACCGGGCCCGCCGCTATGTGCGCAGCACGCGGGCCGTGCTGCAGGCGGC
>JAHJIN010000115.1 GCA_018823415.1 Chloroflexota bacterium
GGGCCGCGCATGGTAAGACCTTTCTGCTGCGAGTAGTAGGTACGCGGCCTCAGATTATGCCACAGGAATACCATCTTGACAACTCCGTTTCATATTCAGGCACCCGAAACTACTGAAGGATTTCCGCCGCAGTGTACTAGTCGTCGTCGCCGAGTTGGCGCCCCCGGCGCAGACGGCCGATCTGGCCGTGGTGGAACGCGAGCTACGGCGTGCTGTGACGGCCACGCTGGACGTGGCGGTCAAGCACATCTACCTGCACCGCACCCGCTGGATCGTCAAGAGCACGGCAGGCAAGCTGGCCCGCGCCGAGACGCGGGAGCGGCTGCTGCGCGAGCATCCTGAATTGGCCGGAAGCGAATCTCGATGAGTCCTCCACCACTGGTCTATGCCATCGTCCTGACCTGGAACAGCGCCGCCGACGTGCCGGCGTGTCTGGCGTCCCTGGTCGAGCAGGACTATGATGCGAACCTGCACGTGCTCGTGGTGGACAACGGCTCCCACGATGGCACACCACAGGCTGTTGCAGCAGGGTTTCCCCAGGTGGAGTTGCTCCAGCTCGACCGCAACCACGGGTACGCAGGAGGCAATAACCTCGGCATCCGCCAGGCGTTGGCCGCCGGCGCCAGCTACGTGCTGCTGCTCAACCCGGACACCATCGTGGAGCGCGCTGCCGTCGCCGTCATGGCGGCGGCGGCGGAAGCAGATCCCGCACTGGGCATGGTGGGGCCAGCACTCGTCTCCTGCCACGACCCCGACCGGGTCTATGTGGGCGGGTGGATCGATTGGCGTTCCGGGGATGGGCGAGAGACCCTCGCCACGGCCACCGATCTGCTAGCCCCACGACTGGAGGTAGAGTACGTGCCCGGCTGTGCCCTGTTGGTCAAGACAGAGGTCGTTGGCCAGATCGGGTTGCTGGACGAACGCTATTTTGCCTACTATGAGGACGTGGACTGGTGTCTGCGGGCCAAGCAAGCGGGCTATTCCTGCGCCGTGACGCCCCAGGCCCGCGTGCACCACCAGAACACAGTCGATGTGCAGATCATGGAATCTGTGCGTTCGATGTACTACCCGCGGCGCAATCAACTCCTCTTCCTGCACACCTATGGCCGCAAAGGCGATTGGCGGGTGATGCGGCGCAATCTGGGGCTGCGTTTGAACGAGTACAATACGTTGGTTGGCCGAGACGCCGCCGCCCGGGCACGCACGCTGGTCGATGGCATGTGGGATGGCGTGCGCGGCATCAGCGGTGCAGGCGTCGGCCGGGCGCCGGTCGTCGTGCTCATTCTCTTTGCCGCGGCAGCACGCTTGTACGCCATACGCCGGCGGGCTCTCCGCGTCGGACGCCAGTGGCCGGCACAGGTTCAGCGGGCTCAACGCGCCTGCCGCCGACGGCTGAGCCCGGCCCGGCAGATTGTCAAACGGATCGTGCGGCCGCTGGATGTCCGCATGGCGCAAACGCTGCCGGCGCAGCTTCCGCCGCCTCTGCCTGTGACCGTCGTCGGCTACATCGGCGTCTCGTCGGGGATGGGCGAGGCAGCCCGTGGGACGATCCAGGCCCTCCAGCATGTGCAGCACCCCCTGCACTACATTGACCTTGAACTCACGCCGACCCTGACGCCGGCTGACATGCCGCCCAATGGCCAGCCAACGTCCTGGCTGCGCGTGAATATCATCCACGCCAACGCGGTCAACGTGCAGCCGATCTATCGGCTGCTGACGGCGGATTTCTTTGCCAACAAGCCCACCGTGGGGTTCTGGTACTGGGAGATGCCCTCCTTTCCGGCGCGCTGGTACGGCGCCTTTGCGCTCTTTGACGAGGTGTGGGCCGGCAGCCGCTACACGCAGGCCGCGCTGGCGGCAGTTGCGCCGATTCCCATCGTCCACATGCGCCCGTTGGTCCGGCCGGCGCCGCCGGCAGCGGTCGACCGCGCTGACCTGGGGCTGCCGCCAGACCGCTTTGTGTTTCTTTTTAGCTTTGATGTATTGAGCATTCTGGAGCGGAAAAATCCGTGGGCCGTGATTCGCGCCTTTCGGCAGGCGTTTGGCGCGCCGACCACCGGGCCGCTGCTCGTCATGAAAATCAACAACAGCGACCTGGTAGCGGGTCGCGATCGTGAGCTGGGCCTGCCCACCGGGTACGTCGAAAAATTGGCGACGGCGCTGCACGACGTCAACGGGATCCTGGTGGACAAACGCTATGACCGGGCCACAAACAGCGCCCTCATGGCTGCATGTGACTGCTACGTCTCCCTGCACCGCTGCGAGGGGTTCGGCCTGACCATGGCCGAGGCGATGTACTTGAGCAAGCCGTGCATCGCCACCGGGTACTCGGGCAACCTGGACTATATGACGCCGACCAACAGCTACCCGGTGGGCTATCGCCTGGTGGAGCTGGAGCGCGATTGGGGGCCTTATGAATCGGGCGATTATTGGGCGGAGCCAGACGAAGACCATGCCGCCGCGCTGATGACAACCGTATATGACCGGCCAGAGGAGGCCGCGGCGCGCGGGAGCCTGGCAGCGCACGATATCCGACATATGTACGGCTCTCAAGCGGTTGGTCACGCCATGCAGCAGCGTCTGCAATTGCTGGCATGGCGTCGGCAGTCCGCGCGCCGTTTCTGGCTGTGGCGTGGAGCTTGAGCGATGATGCGCATCGGCTATGACGTGACCGTGCTCTATCACGCCCAGGGCGGCATCTACCGCTACGTCGTCAGCCTGCTGCGGGCCCTCGGCGATCTGGCCGACGAATGCGATGCGGCACTGACGATGGTGGATTATGCGCCTGCGCGTGGCCCCTGGCCGCTACGCTGCGACCTCGCCACGTTCCAGACCGGGCGTGTCGATCTGCAGGCGATCGACGGCCCCACACCGCGCAAACTGCGCGATGCGCCGGTCATGGACTTTCGCGGCGGGCGACGCGTGGCGCGCAAACTCGACGCCCTGCTGGATGGCCCCCAACGCTGGTGGATCGACCGGCAGACGAGCCGCAGGCAGCGTCAGGTGCTGGGTGGGCTCGACGTCCTCCACGCCTCTGACGTGGTGCAACTTGCGGCGAGAGGCGTTGGCATCGTGGCCACCGTCTTTGATCTCTCGCCGCTGCACTTTCCTGACTATCACATCGGCAAGAACATCGAGTTCTTTGCGCATAAGATGACGTACATCTGCGCCCACGCCGACCGGGTGATCGCCATCTCGCAACACACCGCCGACGATCTCGTCGCCAGCTATCCCACTGTTGCCGGGCGCGTGGATGTGGTATACTGCGCTGCGGACGAGACCATGCGCCCGGTGACCGAGCCGGTCCTGATCGAGCGGGTACTGCGCCACCATCACGTCCCGGCAGCCGGCTATTTCCTATCCGTGGGCACCATCGAGCCGCGCAAGAACCTGGGCCGCCTGGTCGAAGCGTATGCCCAGGTGCGCGCCATGAATGGGCCGGAAACGCCGCCGTTGGTGCTGGTCGGCGACCGGGGCTGGCGCAACCAGCCCATCTTTGACGCCGTGGCGCGCTTGCAGTTGCAGGAGCAGGTCATATTCACGGGCCATGTGCCCGACGCCGATCTGCCGGCACTCTACAGCGGCGCCTGCTGCCTGGTTTACCCATCGCTGTTTGAAGGCTTTGGCATCCCGGTGCTCGAAGCAATGACCTGCGGCGCGCCGGTGATCGCCTCCAACACCTCGTCGCTGCCGGAGGTCGCCGGCGAAGCGGCCCTCCTCGTCGCGCCGACGGATACGGACGCGCTGGCCGGTGCACTGCACCGGTTGCTCAACGATTCCGGGTTGCGGGCCCGGTTGAGCGGTCTGGGCAAGGCACAGGCGGCTCGTTTCTCCTGGCCGGCGACTGCCCGCCAGACGTATGCGGTGTATCGAGCTGCCATACAGCAAAAGCGAGGTGCTCGATGATTCGGGTAGCGTTCGAAGCGCCGCCGCTGCTCTTCATGCACATTCCCAAGACGGGCGGGGTTTCGCTGACGTCCCTGATCCACACCTGCTATCGGCAGGAGGCGATCTTTCCGGATATTTACGTCGAGAATCTCTTGCTGTGCACCCCGGCCGAGTTGCGTCAGTATGATTGCTGGACGGGCCATTTCTTCGGATCCGTACTGTCCATCATGCGTCCCGATCTGACCATCATCACGATGGTGCGCGAGCCGGTCGAGGCCACGATCTCGTGGCTGCACTTTCACCGGCTCAAGCTTCAGGAAGGGCATCCTAACCTGGTCCGTCATGGCCCGCTTTTCGATCCGCTGCTTTCAGGGGATTGGTCAGCTTGTCTGGACTCCCCCGCCATCGCCGGCTATCTCACGAATCGGCAGGCCCGTTTCCTGGGCATGGACGACGATCTGACGTCGTTCGTGGGATGTTCAACCCTGGCTGAGGCCCATCAAGTTACCGACCGGATCGAAGCACAAACCATACAGCAGGTAGACCAGACCGCAGTGTACGCCAAGGCACACCGCCGTTTGGAGCAGATGGCCCTGGTGGGTGTGACGGAGCGTTTTGCCGAATCGGCTACCCTGCTGTGTCACCTGCTCGGGATCGGCGTTCCTACCGCCTGGCCGGGGGACAATGTGGGGCCTGGCAAGACGGGCGTTGACCCATACAGCCACCGGCACGCGCCCGGCGTGACGCCGGAACTGGTCGAGCGCATTGCCGCCATCACCAGGGCCGATCAGGCGATCTATGAACACGCCAACGCGCTGCTGGACGAGCAGGTGGCCCGGGCCGCCAGCCGGCGCACGTACCGACTGATGCCCCGGCTCCGCACGCAGATGCCCGCGTTCTACACCCAGATGACCGGGTTCCGCGGGCGTGTCGTCAGACACATCGCCCGATGGTCGCCCCCCATCTTGAAAACGGCCTACCGCCGCGTGAAAGCGAGAGCCAGGAATGGGTAGCGAGTTGACAACCCCGGACGTCCATAGCCTCGAAACTCGGGATGAGAGCGCGGCACCCCGATGGCGGCTGCACGACGTGTGTCCAGAGGATGCGCCGGCCGTGTGTCGCCTGTTCGAGGAATGCTTCGGCCAGCCCATGAGCCCGGCGCTGTGGGAGTGGAAATATGGCAGCGGCCGCGGTCACGGCGTCTGGTGCGAGTGGAGCGGCGAGATGGTGGGGCACGTGGGGGTCATGCAGCGCCAGATTGTCTGGCAGGGTCAGATCGCCGACGCCGGACAGTTTGGCGACGTCATGGTCCGCGCCGACCAGCGCGGCGGGCTGCATGATCTGCATTTTCTTCTGGCAAGCACGATCGGCGAGCGCCATGTCGGCCATGGGAGTGCCTATCCGCTGGGCTTTGCCTTCTCGTTCGAGAAACTGAGGCATTTCTACGAGCACAGGGGCCTGGCGATCCGCATTGGCCGCATGGTCCAGCACGAATGGCGGCTCCGGCCATCGCGCCGGAACGTGCGGTGGACCAGCCGCCCGTTGGACCTTACCAGGGATGCCGTGCTCGTGGATCACCTGTGGGAAGCCATGCGCGCCGATCTCGCCCACGCGATCGTGGGCGTACGCGACGCCGCATACCTGGCGCATCGTTACCGGAACCACCCGGCGATCGCGTACCAGATGCACCTCGTCTATCGGCGCTGGCCCCGGCAGTCGGTGGGCGCGATCGTGCTCAAGCTGGAGCCAGAACGAGCGGTCCTGGTGGACGTGGTCGGGGCGGTACGCCACTTCCCAGTGCTGGTGGCCCAGGCTCGACGGCTGGCCTATCAGGCTGGAAAACCCGCCTTGCACGCCTGGATCGACAGCGCTCACGCCCAGTGGTTGGCGAGTGCGGATGCCCACAGCCAGGACCTGGACGTGCTCATCCTCCACTATGTGTGGACATCCACGCCTGACATCGAGACCGTACGAGACGCCTGGTGGCTCACCATGGGCGACACGGATTATTTATAGCCGGAGACGACAGCGATATGCACATCGAGTCCTACCAGGAGATGGCCCGCCTCGTGCGCACCTATCTCAAGCCAGAACAGCCATTGCGTATCCTGGACGTGGGCAGCAGTGATGTCAATGGCTCCTACCGGCCGCTGTTTCAGCATCCAGGCTGGCGCTACGAGGGCGCCGACGTCGAGGTGTGGGTCGTGGACAACAGCGAGCGCGCCGACGAGGCAGAACGGCTGCGCACAGCCCTGGACGGGCGCTGTCACGTCCAGGTCAACGAGCGGAACGTCGGCTTTGGCGCTGGCCCGGCAGGCCGGTGTTCAGGTGCACCGCCAGCCCGATGCCCATACGCAGCTTGGTCTGTTGACCCAAGCTGACATTGTCGTCGTTCATTTCTGGAACAACCCGGCGCTCTACGAGTTCTTGCGGGACGAGTTGCCGGCCATGCATTTGGTGATCTGGCTCAAGATCTTTGGCGGTCACGCCCCCCAGGTCGTCCCCCGATCCCTGCACGGCTTTGCCGACACCATCGTGGCTGCCAGTCCAGGGACACTAAGCTTGCCAGGCTTTGTCGAGCAACAAAGAGATCTGCCGATGGTCTACGGGATCGCTGATTTCGAGCGCCTTAACGCTTTCAGCAGACAGGCCCACACCGGATTCAATGTCGGCTACATCGGCGCAGTCAGCCCGGCGAAAATCCACCCGGCCTTTGTCGCCATGAGCGCCGCCGTCAACCTTCCCGCTGCGCGCTTTATCGTATGCGGTACGGGCGGCGAACAATCGTTGGCCCAGCAGGCGCAGGCGATCGGTGCCGCAGAGCGCTTTGAGTTCCGCGGTTACGTCGAAAATATCCGCGTCGAACTGGAGCGCTTTGATGTTTTTGGCTATCCACTCTGCGCCGAGACCTATGCCGCCAGTGAGAAGGCGTTACAAGAAGCTATGTGGGTGGGCATACCGCCCGTCGTCTTTCCCTATGGCGGCATACGCTATCTGGTCCAGGATGGGGTCACCGGCCTGGTGGTTCACAGCGAGCAGGCGTACACGCGGGCCATCGAGCGCCTGTACCACGCGCCAGCGGAGCGACGCCGGCTGGGCGCCAACGCCCGCGAGTACGCCCGTGCCACCTTTGACCCGCTGCGCGCCGTTCGCCAGTTCGACGCCGTGTACGCGACGCTGATGCAGCAACCGAAGCGCACGCTGCGCTGGCCGGACGACGGCAAAACCCCGGCCGAATGGTTCGTCGCGGCACTGGGCGACCAGGGAGCGCCGTTTGCCCGCAGCCTGCAGGGCAATGATCCCGGGGCAGAAGCCGAAATCGCGCAAGCGTCCGACCTGCTTTTCAGTGGCGAAGGCGGCATCGTGCACTATCGCAACACCTATCCAGACGATCCGTACCTGCGCTTTTGGACGGGGCTGACGCTGTGCCAACGCGGGCAAATTGAACGCGCGCAGTCCGAGTGTGCCGCCGCGACGGCGTTGGGATTGGCTCGCTGAAGGTTTTATGGCCGCTTTCCAAAATAGTACCTACCGCCCAGGTTCAAAGTCAGATCGAATTCAAGCACGAGCACGCTTTTGTTACCACCCCTGCCCACAGGGATTCATTGCCGCGATACAATTACCGGGCCAAGTTGCCCGCTGGGAGAGATCGGGAACTGAATAGACCAAACCCTGTCCTGACCGAATCAGAACAGGGCTTTTTGCACGCTGTGACTCGTGGATGGGCTATGCCCCCGACGAGATGGACTTCTGTGCAGAGACCAGACAGTGCTGCTTTACGACCCCAGGTCAAGCATGGTGCAAAACGGGATAGCAATGGGTCGGTTGTGACCACTTTGTGAGCATCGCTGCAATGGACCGGACTCTGCGGACTCTAGGCAGGCGAGGAGCCTCTGCCAGTGTGCCACGCTACCCGGGACGCCCGGCTCGATCTCTACTTGCACCCAGTTAATCCTTGGGGTACAATAGTGGTCGTTAGTGATCCAAGCTATGCCACTGTTTTCAAAAGTAGAAAAGCATGCATACACGGCGCGGCGTGGACGTCGACGGCGGTTCTCCCCTGTTTCTGTTCGAGCGTTCATGAAGCGAGCACTAGCCGGGCGGTGAGAAGCAGCCTAGTTTCTCGGTTGTACCCACCATTACCAACGTTGGTGGCAACATGATCACGCCTGGGAGCGCTACGATTACACGTACAAAGAGGAAGAGCTGGCCGAATGGGTGCCCAAAATCCAGGAGATGGCCCAGCAGAGCGAGCAGGTGTACCTGTTCGCCAACAACC
>JAHJIN010000116.1 GCA_018823415.1 Chloroflexota bacterium
CTACATCGCCGACTATCAGAAAGTGCGGATCCTGGCCCAGAAGTTCCCGCCCAGTGAACTGCCAGCGCTCACGGGGCTAGCTCCCAGCGTAGTCCAGCAGTATCTGGATCTGCTCCGCGTATATGAACCAGGAGTAGCGCTATGCCAACCCCCGCCAGCGGAACTGGACACACTGGAGGAGCCGCCGTCGTCGACCTGTGGATAGTGTGGGCAGGCGTGCTTTTCGGCTGTCCACACTATCCACAGGTAACCACCTCACCTATCGGTGGGTCATTAGGACTTATTGCGTGTGGCCGGCGGCGAACCCCAGAAACTGCCCTGGGGTCTGGCACACGCCATCAGTTGGGGTCCCCAGCAGGGCGTGGTCCTGGGCCGCAGTGGCGTGGACCCGGCCCAGTGGAAACGCTATCGCGGCGGCAGGGCCGGCGAGATTTGGGTGGATGAGACGGGCACCGGCGAGTTTCGCCGGCTCGAGCTGGCCGGCAACCCAGTTGACCCCCTGTGGATCCGGGAACGCATCTATTTCATCTCCGACCACGAGGGGATCGGCAACGTCTACTCCTGCCGGCCCGACGGCCAGGACCGGCGCCAGCACACGCAACACCGCGAGTTCTATGCCCGCAACGCTGCCACCGACGGACGGCGCATCGTGTACCACGCTGGCGCCGACATTTACCTGCTGGACCCCCAGACAGACGAGCACATTCGGGTCGAGATCTCGTGCGCTGGCTCGCAGACCCAGCGTCAGCCCCGGTTCGTCGAGGCCGGCCAGTACCTGGAAGACTATGAACTGAGCCCGGACGGCAGCACCCTGGCCCTGGTCTGTCGCGGCAAATCCTTCACCCTGGGCAACTGGGAGGGGCCGGTCGTGCAACAAGGCCGCCGCCACGGGGTGCGGTATCGCCTGGTCCGCTGGCTACGCGATGGCCAGCACCTTGTGATGGTCAGCGATGAGGGCGGCGAGGAGCGCCTGGAGCTGTACCAGGCCGGTGCGAGCGCGCCGGTCCAGAGATTCGCCGATGTGGACATCGGCCGGCCCTACGAGGTCCACGTCTCACTCGCCCGAAACGAGATCGTGCTGTTCAACCATCGCCACGAGTTGCTGTGGGTGAACCTGGACACCGGCGAGGCGCGGGTCATCGAGCACCACCAGTGCGACATCCTCGCCGGGTTGGAATGGGTCCCCGATGGCCGATGCAGCTGGTCACCCGACGGCAACTGGATCGCATACGCTGCGGCCGTCAACCACCAGGTGCGGATCATCAAGGTATACAACGTGGAGACCGGCGCCACCCACGCCGTGACCGAGCCGGTGTTGCAAGATTTCGCCCCGGTATTCGATCCGGCCGGCCGCTACCTGTACTTTTTATCGACCCGGATATTCAACCCGGTGTGGAACCAGGTGCACTTTGGCCTTGACTTTCCCCGGGGCATGCGCCCCTACCTGGTCACCCTGCGCCGCAACGAGCCGTCCCCGTTCGTGCCGCGTCCCCGGGGCCTGGCGGATGACCAGAGCCTGGACAGCGCGGCCCCAGTGGGCAAAATAACCATTGATTTCGACGGCATCAGCGAGCGGATCGTGCCCTTGCCGGTGGCGGAGGCCATCTATGAGGGTCTCGCGGCCACCCGGGAGCGGGTATTTTACACGGTGCGTCCCATCGAGGGCGCCGGGGAAGCGGAATACTGGATCCGGGAACAGCCGCCCAAGGTCAGCCTGAAGGTCTTGGACCTGACCACACTGGAAGAGTCCGTGTTCGTGGACCGGGTCTCTGGGTTCAAGCTCGGTGGCGCCGGCTCGACCCTGATCGGCCGTGTGGGTCCGCGCCTGCGCGTGCTGCGGCCGGACCGCGATCCCCACGCCGATTTGCCGGCGGGAGAGACGCCGAGCCGGAAAACCGGCTGGATCGACCTGGCCCGGGTCAAGGTGTCGGTAGACCCCCGGGCCGAATGGCAGCAGATCTTCCGCGAGGCCTGGCGCGTGTACCGCGACCACTTTTGGGTCGCCGACATGGCCGGCGTCGACTGGCAGCGTGTGTACGATCGCTACTACCCCCTCATAACCCGCGTGGCCTCGCGTGGCGAACTGGCGGACCTGCTGGGGGAGACGCGTGGCGAGTTGGGTACCTCGCACGCTTACGAGATCGGCGGGGATTATCGTCCCCAGCCCGAGTACAAGCTGGGCTTCCTGGGGGCAGACCTGGCCTATGACCCCGAGCACGACGCGTACCGTTTCACGTACCTGCCCCGGGGAGACGTTTGGGATGACCAGAGCCCGCCGCCGCTGAAACGGCCCGGGGTCGATATCCGGGCCGGAATGTTGCTGCTGGCCATTGGGGGCGTCCGGTTGAGCCGGGACTGCTCGCCTCACAAGCTACTGGTCAACCAGGCCCGGCAAGAAGTTCAACTGACCGTGGCCGACGACGATGGCAGCTCGCCCCGTACGGTGAGCGTCCAGGCCCTGGCTACTGAGGCACCGCTGCGGTATCGGGATTGGGTCGAGCGCAATCGCGCCTACGTGCATCGTATCACAGAGGGCCGGGTGGGGTACATCCACCTGCCGAACACGTGGACCGCCGGTTACGCCGAGTTCTATCGCTACTTTCCCCTGGAGCGGGCCTGCGCTGGCCTGATCATCGATGCCCGTTTCAACCGCGGTGGCGACAGCGTCTATCCGCTATTGACCAAGCTGGTCGGCCAGCAGTTGGGTTACGAGATCACCCGGCGGATCGGGTACATGCCCTACCCGTATGAATCGGCGCGGGGGCCGGTGGTGGCCCTGGCCAATGAATACGCAGGTTCCGGAGGTGACATCTTGAGCCACTCGTTCAAGCTGATGGGCATCGGCCCGTTGATCGGCCGACGGACCTGGGGCGGCGTGGTGGGCTACTGGTCCCATGCCTGGATGGTCGATGGCACCCTGGTTACCGCGCCCGAGATTGCCCCCTGGTTCCCGGACGTCGGCTGGGGCTTGGAGAACTATGGCGCGGACCCGGACATCGCGGTGGACATCGCGCCCCAGGACTATGCCCAGGGTCGGGACCCCCAACTGGACCGGGCCATCGCCCAGGCGCTCCAGGACATCGAGCGCGATCCGCCCCGGGAACCCCGGTTCGAGCGGCGGCCTGACCGCACGTTGCCTGGGTAGTTGTATGACATCTGGAACCCCGATGATCCTGCAGACTGACGAGGTGTGAGATGAGCGAATCTGACTATCCAACTCCCGTATCACAGTTGCTCACCCTGGGCGATTGCCGCCAGATGCCCGACTGGCCGGACTACCTGGCGTTGGGCCTGGGCGACGAACACGTCCCGGACCTGATCCGCATGGCCCGAGATGAGGATCTGCGTTGGGCCGAAGCGGAGAGCCTGGCCGTGTGGGCGCCGGTCCACGCCTGGCGTGCCCTGGGGCAGTTGCGCGCGGCGGCGGCGGTGGAACCGCTGACCCGGCTATTCGCCGGCATCGACGAGTTTGATGATGAGTGGGTCGGCGAAGAATTGCCCGAGGTCATGGGCCTGATCGGGCCGGCGGCCATCCCGGTCCTGGCGACCTACCTGGCCGATCCGGTCCCCGGGCTCTGGGCCAAGATCGCGGCTGCCCAGAGCCTGGTGGTCATCGGCCAGCAGCATCCCGACGCCCGGGCCGCCTGCGTCGCCACCCTGGTCGCGCAACTGGAGCACTTTGCCGAGCAGGACCTCACGCTGAACGGCTTTTTCATCGGCTTTCTGATCGACCTGCACGCGGTCGAGGCTGCGCCGGTCATGGCGCGCGCTTTTGCCGCCGATCAAGTAGACGTGTCCATCCTGGGCGACTGGGAAGAGGCGCAGATCCAGTTGGGTCTGCTGGATGCGCGCCAGACGCCCCAGCCCAACTTTCAGGAGGCGCACCTGCGACGTTTGAGCAGTCAACTCCTGGCCGCAGAAGAGCAGCGCCGGGCCGAGCCACGCCGCAGCGAGCGACAGCCGGCGGACCAGCGCCGGGCCCGGCAAAAGCAGCAAAAGCAGGCGCGGAAAAAGGGCCGCCAGCGGAACCGCAAGCGGAAATGAGCCAAGCTCGCCTGGTCCCGAGGGCGCATATTCGAGTTGCTCATGCCGGATCGGGATCGCCAGTCGCCGGTCCGAATTCACAACTCACCGCCCAGACCAGACCGATCAGATAACCTGGAGACGGAACAGCAGGAGATAGAGTGATGGACGCGGATGCGCATAGCGACCGCAAGAAACGCTGGCCCTGGCCGTGGATCTTGGCCGGGGTCGTGGTGCTGGTGGCCGGGCTGGCGCCAGTATTGTGCTGTGGGGCGGCGCTGCTGGGCCTGGCCAACATGCGATACACGCCACCGGTGCGGGTCATGCCCACGCCGTACGCCCAGTCCGGCACCCCGGTGCCACACCGGGCCGACGCCATCACCCCAGCCAACGCCGGCCAGGTGACCTACCTGGCCGGCTGGGGTAGGGGGGCGGTCAAACAGGTGACCTGGTCTCCAGACGGGCGCTTGCTGGTGGTGGCCGCTTCGCTGGGAGTCTACTTTTACGATGCCGAGACGCTGGCCGTGGCCCGGTTCATCGAGACGGGGATCGAGGCCACCAGTGTGGCGATTTCGTCGGACGGGACTATCCTGGCTGCTGGGACCAAGGACGATACCGTGCAACTGCGGCGGGTCAGCGACGGAGCGCTGCTGCGCACCCTGAGCGACAAGCCGCTGCTGGACCTGATCAGATACCCTAACGAGGTCAAGTGTGTGACCTTCTCGCCGGACGGGACCATCCTGGCTTCCGGGGGGTACGGGGCGGCGCGGCTGTGGCAGGTCGGCGATGGAGGGCTCTTACATGTTCTGAAATACGAGAACACGGTACATAGCTTGGCTTTCTCGCCAGATGGAACCGCCCTGGTCCTGGGAGTATATGGCGCCGCACACCTGTGGCAGGTCAGCGATGCATCACTTCTGTGGAGCTTGGACCTGGGGCCCTACTATGATGTAAGCAGCGTAGCCGCCTCACCAGATGGGACTATCCTGGCTCTGGGGATGCGGGGTGGTATCGTACAATTGCGGCAGGCCACTGATGGGACCCTCTTGCAGCTCTTGAGGGGCCACACCGATCATGTGAGCAGTGTGGCCTTTGCCCCGGATGGGAAAATCCTGGCCTCTGGGGCCTGGGATGGCACCGTGCGACTGTGGCAAGTCGACGATGGCACACTCGTCCACGCTCTGGAAGGCCAAGCCGGCTTTATGAGCGTGGCCTTTGCGCCGGATGGAGCCAGCCTGGTCGCGGGATCAGGAGACAATCTCGTGCAACTGTGGCGGGTCAGCGATGGCGTGCTCTTGCGAACCGTGGAAGGGCACACGGATCAAGTGGAAAGCCTGGCCTTTGCCCCAGATGGGACCATCCTGGCCTCCGGGTCTTGGGACGGCATCGTGCGCCTATGGCGGGCCAGTGATGGGTTGCCCCTGCGCGCCCTGAAAGGGCATACCGATGCGAGCTACAGCGTGGCCTTTGCCCCAGATGGAATGATCCTGGCCTCGGGATCCCGGGATGAGAGCGTGCGATTGTGGCGGGTCAGCGAGTGCGCCAGCCTATCTGAAAGGTGTGGAACGCTCTTGCATGCTCTAACAGGACACGGTCATGCTGTAAGCAGCGTGGCGTTCTCGCCGGACGGAACCACTCTGGCTTCGGGATCATTTGATGACACCGTGCGGCTGTGGCGACCCAGTGATGGGAGCCTCGTACGCACCCTGGGAGGGCACTCGGGTACCGTGAGCAGTGTGGCCTTTTCACCAGATGGGGCCATCCTGGCTTCTGGGGCGTGGGATGATACTGTGCGGCTGTGGCGACCCAGTGATGGGAGCCTCGTACGCACCCTGGAGCACCGGGACAATGTGACCAGCGTGGCGTTTTCGCCAGATGGAACGATCTTGGCCGCCGGGGCCTGGGATGGCACCGTGCGGCTGTGGCGGCCCAGTGATGGGCTGCTTCTGCACACCATAGGAAGGCATAGCGGCCAGGTAATCGACGTGGCGTTCTCGCCGGATGGCGCTATGCTGGCCTCAGCCGGGGCGGAGGATGGCACGTTACGCCTCTGGCGGGTTAGCGACGGTCGGCTGCTGCGTACCCTGGTCCATCCCAGCAACGTGTACGCCGTGGCTTTCTCGCCGGACGGGACCCTGGTGGCGTCGGGGGCCTGGGATGGGCAGATCCGGTTGTGGGGTGTGCCCTGACGGGAGGGAGATAGCGATGGAAACCGAACAGCGCGACCGCATCTGGGGCTGCGCCGTGGGCGCAGCCATTGGCGACGCTTTGGGCATGCCGTTGGAGTTTGGCCCCCGCCGGCCAACCGACCGCCTGGTGCGCGAGATGACGCCGGGCCGGCTCCCGGCCGGCTCTTTCACCGACGACACCGAGATGGCCCTCGCCCTGGCCGAGAGCCTGTTGGCTCACTGCCCCCTCGACCCGGCGGACCTGGCCCAGCGGTTCGTGGCTTGGCTGCAAGGCCACCCACCGGATGTGGGTCTCCATACCCGCGATGTCCTGGCCCGCATCGCGGCCGGTGAGCCGTGGGATCAGGCGGTCGGCGCAGTGCAGCGCCAGAAACCCGATTCGGCCGGCAACGGCTCCGTCATGCGCTGCTGGCCGGTGGCCCTGGCCCACTGGGATGACCTGGAAGGGCTGCTGATGGACAGCCGGCTGCAGAGCCGGGTCACGCATCCCCACGTCGAGTGTGTGGCCGGGAGCGCCTGGGTCAACGCGGTCATCTATCATTTGCTGCGCGGCGATGCGCCGGCGGGCGCCGTGGCCCGGGCGTGGGATGATGCGGCAGTGCCGGTCCCGCTGCGTGCCGCCATCGAGGCCGCGCCTACCCGGTCCCGCGATGAACTGGTGAACAGTGGCTGGGTGCGCCACACCCTGGAGAGCGCGGCCTGGGGCTTGCTCGCTACCGATTCGTTCGAGGAGGCCGTGGTCCAGGTGGTGAACCTGGGTAATGACGCGGATACGGCCGGGGCGGTGGTGGGCGCGCTGGCCGGGGCAGCCTATGGGTTAGCTGGCATCCCGGCCCGCTGGCGAGAGGCGCTGCGCGGCGAGTGGCCCCTGCACAGCGGGCACATCTGGCGAGCGGGTGATCTGGCCACTCTGGCAGACCAGTTGGTGGGGGGCTGACTGGTCCCTCCATTCTATCCACTGATCATGATCAGTTTATGGACTATCTGACCGAGTTCCCCTTTTGTTTTGCCTGCATCTATTGCACGAAATCGCCCTTGACCGACCCCGGCCCGCGTGCTATAATCTCCTCGCTTAACCTCATAGAATCATCATTCTATCCGCTAAAAAGCCGCTCATAGGTCCCCAAAGGGGCTTTCGCGGGCCGTTTAATCCACATTCCGTGAGGTTATTTCGCGCCGATAGGCGCAGTCCTTTGGTTCAGGCCTCGGCCCTGCTCATTATTCTGCCAGGAAACATTGCAATGACCAGCGACCAGAACCCCCTCGCCGCCTTTGTCGCCGACCTCCAGCAGCGCGACAAGAGCCAGGCTACCGTGACCAAATACGAGGCCGGCTTGCGCGCCTTTGATGCCTGGCTGGGTGTGACCAACCTGGACCCGGCCACTATCACGGCGGAGCAGGCCCAGGCCTACCGCCAGCACCTCGTGGACCGGGGCCAGCAGCCGGCCACCATCAACGGCCACCTGGCCGCGTTGCGGGCCTTTGGCCGCTGGGCCGAGAGCCAGGGCCAGCCCAACTTTAGCCGGCATTTGAAGGACCTGCGCCTGGCCCCCTATCGCCCTCGGGCGCTGGCGCGGACTGACCTGCTGCGGCTGTTGCGGGTGGTGCGGGACCACGGCTCAGCCCGCGACCAGGCATTGGTATGCCTGCTGGTCCAGGCCGGCCTGCGGGCGGCGGAAGCGGCGGCCCTCCAGATCGGCGACGTGGCGCTGAGCGAGCGCAAGGGGATGGTCCAGGTCCGTATGGGCAAGGGCCGCAAAACCCGGACCATCCCCCTGCCGGTCGAGGCCCGGACGACTCTGCGCGCCTACCTGGATGAGCGGGGGGCCGCTGCCCTGACGGCGCCGCTGTTCCCGGCCCAGCGTGGCGCCACGGCCGGGCAGCCCATCCGGCCCCGGGCGGTGTGGGATGTGGTCAAGAAATACGCCCGCCTGGCCCAGTTGGATGACGTGACGCCGCACGTGCTGCGCCACACCTATGCCACGGCCACCCTGGAGGCCAGCGGTCACGACCTGCGACTGGTGCAGCACCTGCTGGGCCACAGCCGCATCGAGACCACGGCGCGGTACCTGAAGCCTTCGCCCGAGGCCGCGGAAGCGGTCGCCAACAGGCTGAGCGCCTGGTTGGGAGAAGACGCCGAGCTGCCGGGCTGAATAGCTATAAACTGGGCCTGATCAGTTTATGACGTAGCCGCCGCGCGGACCGCGACTGTTAAAATCTGAGGACCCATTTCAGTGCATCCCGCTGGCACTACAAAACATATCATCATTAGCGCTTGAGGATTGACGTATCATGGCAGTGCTCCTGCGTGAGTGGAGATCGTCCCCTATTGTACAAGTACCTGCCATATGGCACAACTAGACCTCTCTCCCAAAAGTTCCTAGGGTAAAGCTAGGCCGCGGCGAATTGCTGCAGCGCGGCGCATCTTTTCTTCAAATCGGCCGCGGTGAATTTCCATTTGAATGGCTGCGCCGTCTCCTGGTAATACGCTTGGAAATCGAGTAGGCGCTGGGTCAGTGTAGCCTGGTCCGACACATCCAGCGGCGTCAGGACCTTGCGTTGGACAATGGAGAAGTAGATCTCGATTTGATTCAACCAACTGGAGTGGGTTGGTAGCGCCACTGCCACCGCATTGGGATATAGCGCCTGCAAGCGGGTGGGAAAGGTGTTGGGGTGATGCGCGCAGCCGCCATCCACGATCCAGAACGTACGCTGCGAACTGTGATAAGGTTCTTGCTGCATGACCAACCCGACCAGTTGATTAAAAGTCGCAATGGAGGTGGTGGCGGCCACCCGGCCCCAGATGCGGCCCTGCTGCACATCCCAAGCCGCATGATAGGCCACCGTTCCCCGGCGCTCGTACTCGAACTCGACCTGTTGGGGGTGGCCGGAGATAGCGGCCCGGCCCGGGTGGCACCGGGCCAGAATCTGGATCGTCTTTTCGTCGGCTGATAGGACATAGTCGTGGGGTCCCAGACGCTCACCCTCCCACCAG
>JAHJIN010000117.1 GCA_018823415.1 Chloroflexota bacterium
GGCGAGCCCGCGGCCAGCCATTGCGTGATAGTGCCGCCCTCGCACTCCAGCGGCGGCGCGTCCAGGTCGGCCCGCTCGCTGCCCGTCCGCTCCGCGCGGGGTTGGGCGGTTTTGATGTTTTCAAAGACCGGATTGGCTTGCGGCGAGCCTTCACCCAACCGTCCACCGCGCCGCCCTTTCACCATCAGCCCGGTCGGGTAGCCAGGGGCCATTGTTGGCCGTCGCGCCTTTGACCTGCCCTCACCTCATTGAACTTGCCTCATCGAACCTGAATGTGTATGACGGCCCAACTCACCCGGGCTGGCGCTGGGCCGGGGTGGGCCTGGAGCAGTGTGCGGAGCCCGGCCTACGTGCTACAGTTCAATCCTCATCGGTTTCGACGAAATCGGTCGGTCGTTCGTAGTAGACGTACAAAGGCACACGTTCAACGCCAAGTCCTTTCTCAATCATCAGGTTGACGATGCTTTCACCATTGAGGAGAATGACGGGTACGGCTCCTCTTTTCAAGGATGCGTCGCGGGCTTCGGACGTGAAATCTGATGTAGTGAAGAAGACGCCCTGCTCAAACTCGCCTTGGATGGCTCCCCGAAACTTGTCTACCTCGGGCCGACCGACATTGCCCTGCCATTTCTTGCACTGAAATGCCACATTCATGGTCGCCAAGCCAAGGCGCAGCTTTCCATACCCGTCTATGCCACCATCTTTTGACATCTGTGTGACTCTTACGTCAGCGAAGCCATAGGCTCTGAGGAGCCGGCGTGCGAAATGCTCAAACTCGCCGGGGGAAAGCGCATGAAGGTTGTCAAGCAACTGGGAGCGGAAGGACGCCTCATACTCCTCATAGAGTTCCACAAAACTCGGGACGGGTGGCGCGATCTCGAGTACTTTTGCCTTTTTAGCCTTGGTCAAGCGTTGCCGGCCTTTTTCTGTAATACGCCAGATCCCGTAACCTGGGCTGTCTAACTCGCCATTGGCAACCAGGTTCTGCCTCGCCCACTGGATGCGGTTCGTCCATCGCTTGCCGCCGGAGGCCATAGTTTCCATGAGATCCTCGTCGCGGATCTGGGGGAACTTTTTCGTAACGAGTGGGTAGATGTCCTTGGGCTGGGCTTGCCCCCCCAGGGCCAGAATCACCTGAAGGAGAGGCACCTCGACTTCTCTTTGTTTTGGCAGCATATATCACCTCGGTGAAACGTGACGTTCCTTCTCCCTGACGATGCGAATGAGTTGTTCGTTGAACGCGATTCTATCTGCGCTATGGTGAGCTCGGCTGTGGCAATTCGGGCAAAGCGCGGCGATCCAGTTGGGATGATCGGGACCTCCATCAGAAAGGCGGCGCAAGTGGTGCGGCTCCAAATAGGGACGCCCGGCGCTGGTTCTGAAAGGCGCCTCCTGCCCGCATCCCTCGCAGTGACCATCAGCTCGTCTCATCACGTAGGTGCGAATCGCGCTGCTGCGATAGTAGGATTGCTGTTTTCTTTCTGATGGCCCTCTGGCTACGACTGAGGTAGCCAGCGCGCGTTGGCGGAGGTCACTCAGCGGGGTTGCCCATAGCTCCTGCTCGGTTGTTTCTACTGGCTCTGTGGTATCGAACGCGCTAATTGATGCGAGCTCGAAGGTGATCACTCGCCGCTCGTTGCCTTCCCTATCCGGCGCTTGCCTATACTGGAAACCCGTGCACACCATCTGGCCCATATACCTAACTTGCCCAGGTTGAACATACTCGAACAAGTACAGGTCTTTGCCATCCGCCGCGTGATCCCGAACGGCTCGGTTACCTCGCATAAAGATCATGTCACCAGTCTGACCCTGGCCGGTATAGAGAAATACGCCGTCATCGGTCCAGTTATCCTGATAGCCATATTGGGACCCTTGCTCGCCGGTAAACAGCATAATGAGGTTGTGCTGAGAAGGGGTGCTGATCCCGCTTTGCTGTTGGCCTCCGTAGAGCTGGTGGAGATGACGGCGATTGTATATTTGGCCTGGAATGAACATTGTGGTACTCCAAAGTGTTATTAGCAGGGACTCTGCACAAATGTAGCACCTTAACAATTTAGAACCTTTGGCGATACCTCCAGGTGGAGGCGACGGCCACCCGGTAACTGAATGCGAGCCTGATTGACCCGCTGGCAAGCTTGGACCACGGCGGCCTGCACCTCGGCATCGCGGTAGCCCTGCAGCAGCACCCGCAAGTAGCGGCCCTCCCGGCGCACCCAGCCCGGTTGGTTGTAGATCACGCGGATCATCGTGGCTTCATCTACGGACGCGAACCGCGTGCCCGCAAAATAGTGCTCCTGGACGAAGCGATGGGCGTTCTCGCCGGCGATCTGCAAGTAGGTCATCAGGTCATCTTTTTCCAGGTCCAGATCGTACCGGGGGCGGTCGTCCAGGTCCTGCAGGGCCTGCCTGATCTGCGCGAGCCGCTGTTGCCGTTCCGTCAGTTGCTGTTGCCAGGCATCCCGCTGGGCCACCCAGCGGCGCTGGCGCTCCTGCCAGCGGACTTGCTGGATTTGGTCTTGGGCGTCCCGGCGGGTGATCCGCACGGCCAGTCGCGCGCGCTGGGTGGGGGTAGCGGCGTGTGACCGCTCTTGCTGCCAGGCGGCGATCTGGTGCATGTGCTGGTCGTGCCGCTGCTGCGCTTTGTGGGCCTGGGTCGCCAAGCGCGTCGTGGCCTCGTGCACCTGGCGCTGGGCCGTCGCTACGCGCTGGGTCCAGGTCTGCTGGTGCTGCTCGAGCGTCGCCCGCCGGCGCGCCTGGGTGCGGTTGGCGGCGCGGACCTTCTTGTGCCCATAGTTGGCGTCCAGGTTCTGCCCGGCCCGCATGTCGCGAAAGACCCGCTCCTGAGCCTCCCAGCGCCCGACGTAGACCTGATGGGGCAGGGCCACCGGCACCGCGGGCGCGCGCAGGTTGTGCAGGACCGGGATCAGGCGGCCCGGTAGGCCCGCCCGGCAATCCAGCACCAGGGTGGTTGCGGCCAGCCAGGATTGGTTCTGCCGAACATCGTGCAACTGGATGCGGGCCGGCGCGATCCAGTGGGTGATGGCCGCCGTCGCCGGGTCGCGGCGGTACGGGAGGAACAAGCCCGAGACCTCATAGTGGGCGGCTTGGGCGGGCGTGGGCGTGCGCCCCAGGGTCACAAAGCCCACGTGATCCACCGTATCCAGGGCCTGCATGAGCGCCACCGAGCGCATTTCCTGGTCGGCGACGATGCCCCGCACCCGGTCGGGGCCGATCAGCGGTAGCACCCGCTGTAGGAACGGCCGCAAGGTGCGCGTCAGATGATCATCGCCGGGGCCGCTATGCATGTGGAGACCGTGGCCCGCAGCATCGTGGAGAAAGA
>JAHJIN010000118.1 GCA_018823415.1 Chloroflexota bacterium
ACCAACCCGGCGACCCCCACCCCCCGGCCCTACCGTGCCTACCTGCTGCGCCTGTGGCAGGAGACGCCGGACCGGCCCTGGCCCACCGACCAGTGCCACGGCTTTGCCGACCTGGACCGCCTGCTGGCGTTCTTGCAGGATGAGACGCGCTCGCCGCCGCCCGGCGCACCGCCCGGGCTGCGAGGAGGTGCTGACCCACCCAGTTGACCATTGACCATTGACCATTAGCAATTGGCCATTAACCGGAGGCGCTGACCCAACCCATTGACCATTCACTATTGACCATGTACAAGGAGGAAAAACATGACTCACTCACGTACCAAGACCCCATTACGATTATTGGCTTTCTTGACCATCCTGACCCTGCTGCTGGCCGCGGTCAGCACGGCCTACACCCAGTCTAGCGAAATCTGCGGCAACGGCCTTGACGACGATGGCGACGGCTACATCGACGGCTATGACCTCGATTGCGCCGGCCCGCCCGAGTGCTCTCCCTCTACCCTGCCAACGTTCTCGATTGCACGCGCCTGGCAATCAACAGGTGGGGTGCACACCGGTATGTCACCAACGGTAGGCGATCTTGACGGGAACGGGATGCCGGATCTGATAGTTTCTCCCAGCAATAGTAGTGTAGGCTATCGGATCTATGCCGGCGACGGATCTAACCTGGCCTCAACTGCCACAGATTTTGTCATTACGCCTTCCTCGGTTAACGGGGCGGCCATCCAACCGGTTATGGCCGACATCGACCGAGACGGCACGGCCGAGGTGATTGCCGTCCAGAATACCGGGTATGTCTATGTGTTTGCGCACACTGGCGGTAACGCGTCAGGAACCTACGAGTTCAGATCGGACCTGCCGGCTATCACCATCAGTAGTTTTCCTCGAGTGGCCGATATGGACGAGGATGGCACGCCCGAGATAGTTGTGGGCAATGATGTCTTCCAGTTCGATCTTGGCGCGGGGACGCTGACCCGGGTCATTCAGGGCAGCACCGCCAAGCCGTATGGCAGGGGGGCACTCGTGGCCGATCCGGTTGTGATTGACATTCTCACGCCAGCGGATTGCGGCGGCGACCCGGCCTGCAACGGCAAAGAGATCGTGGCCGGCTCGGTGGTCTACGCGGTCGACCTGGTGGGCGGCACGTTGACGGTCCAGAAGGACCTGCACACCATTGCCCCCAGCGTGCCTCTCAACTCCGATGGCCCCACCGTCGTGGCAGACCTGGACCTGGACGGCGATCTGGACGTCGCCTACAAAGACAGAGCTAATAACTATTTCTACATCTGGGATCCTTTGGAAGATGCCCTCCTGATGCAAGTCAGTCCAGGCAGCTACGCCGGGATCCCGGCCGTTGCCAATGTCTACGATGACACTCAGGATGGACACGCCATCGATCTGCCAGAGGTGCTCTTGGTCATGGCCAATCGCGTGAGCGCACTCAATCTGAACCATGGCGGGCCAGTCTGGTCCTTGACCACGACGGATGTCTCGGGCCAGACCGGCATCGCCGCTTTTGATTTCAACGGCGATGGGCTCCAGGAGATCGTCTACAACGATCAAACCGACTTGCGCATTATCGATGGCAATACGATCCCCCCGACCAACCTGGCTACCTTTGCCAATACCTCCCCCACCTGGTTCGAGCATCCGGTCATCGCCGACGTCGACGACGATGGCGAGGCCGAGATCGTGGCGGTTGGCAGCGGTCAAGTCCATGTCTTCGAGTCGGCCCTCGACCCCTGGCAGCCGGCGCGCACCATGTGGAACCAGCGCGGCTACTATGTGGTCAACGTCAACGACGACCTGACCATCCCGGCGGGGCAGCAGGCCACCACCGTCGAGCTGTCCGCTGGCTCTGGCCAACACGCGCTGAATCGCTACAACGCCCAGTTCAGCCCGGCCAGCCTCATCCTCAACGGCGGCTGCATCGACTTGGGCGATGCCCCCGACCCCACCTATCCCACCCTGGCAGCCAGCAACGGCGCCCGCCACGGGACGGAAGACGGGCTGCTCTTCCTGGGAGCGGGCGTGGACAACGACAACGACGGCCAACCCGACGCCAGCGCCGCCGGCGACGATAACGACGCCCAGGGCAACGATGACGACGGCGTGGTCTTTGTCTCGGCGCTGCTGCTAGGCCAGCAAGTCGATGTGGACGTGACGGCCTCGGCCGCCGGCCAGTTGGACGCCTGGGTGGATTTCGACGGCAATGGCAGTTGGGCCGACGCGGGCGAGCAGATCTTTAACGTGGCCGTGGCGGCCGGCGTCAACCATCTGCACTTTACCCCACCCGGCGGTAGCACCACCGACCCGACCTTTGCCCGCTTTCGCCTCAGCACCGCTGGCGGTCTGTCCTACGACGGCTTTGCCGAGGACGGCGAGGTGGAGGACTATGGCCTGCAGTTCACCCTGCCCAGCGCCGTCACCCTGGCATCCGTTGGGATTGCGGCGGACAGCAACGCGGCGCCGGTGATCCTGGGCCTGATGTTTGTGCTCGGCATCGTGGGGGCCGGCGCGGCCTGGCGCGTATCCCGCCGCCGGTAATCATGGCAAACCTTCCCGAAAGCGGCGAACCTGTGGTTCGCTTGAGCTTTCGGGAAGGTAGGGCCGCGCGCCTGGCGAATTGCGCCCCTAAGCCTGGATTTCGCACCTTGAAAACCGAACAAGAGAACCTCAATGACCAGATTCGGGGTAGAAAACGGCCGCTGACAGGCGCAAATGCTCTCGGTGCCGGGGCCGCCAGTCTGGGACTC
>JAHJIN010000119.1 GCA_018823415.1 Chloroflexota bacterium
TACCGCCAGCGCAAGGGAACACGCTCGCACCTGGTGGCCAGCCTGCCCCGCGAGGTGTGGGGCTTTCGGCAGTGGGATCGAGTAGCGCTGCCCGATGGGCGGGTAGGATTTGTCAAGGGGCGGCGGTCGAGTGGTTACTTTGCCATCTCCGATCTGGAGGGGCGGCTGATCGCGCCGGCGATCGCGTATCGGAAGCTACGACTGGTGCAGCGAGCCAACACGCTTTTGACAGAGAGGAGGGAGGCGGCTCCGTCCCCCGACAATATGTCGGGGGGTTCCGCCGCCGAAACGTTATGAACTCTGATCTTCTTGTAACTCGGATGACTGATAACGCCAATCGGATACGAATCCTGCTGGAGGGCGTTTCCATTGAACAAGCCCGTTGGAGACCCGCCCCAGATTCCTGGTCACTCCTGGAGGTCATCAATCATCTTGACGATGAAGAGAAGCAAGATTTCCGCGTTCGGCTCGACACTATTCTCCATCATCCTGATCAACCGTGGCCGCCCATTGACCCTGGGGGTTGGGTCGTCGAGCGTCACTACAACCAGAGGGACCCGAAAGAGTCTCTGGACAGCTTTCTCCGGGCGCGGCAAGAGTCACTTGGGTGGCTGAAAAGTCTGTCGTCGCCCAATTGGGAAGCGGTCTACGAAGCACCTTTCGGACAGATCACGGCCGGGGATATGTTTGCGTCGTGGGTTGGGCACGATTTGCTACACATGCGTCAGCTGGTCGAGTTGCATTGGGCCTATACAGGTGTTCTGGTAGACCCCTACGCCACCAATTATGCCGGTTCTTGGTAGCAGAACGTTGGTTTGTCATGAAAGGACAGGCCCATCGCGATGACCATGGTCGTTGTCATCATCCGGGGGCCAGGATGTTGACCCGCCAGCAGGAATAAGAGATGACTATGGCGTCACAAGCACAGTTTCCGTTCAACCAGTCTATCGTCTGGCAACCCAGCGAGGAGGTCGTGCGGCGGAGCCGGCTCAAGCGTTTCATGGACCGGCATGGCCTGGCCACGTTCGAGGACCTGATAGCCCGTTCCACCGCCGACATCGCTTGGTTCTGGGAAGCGGTTTTTGAGGACCTGGGCATCGAGTTCTACGAGCCATACACGCAGGTCGTGGACCTGTCACGCGGCATCCAGTGGCCGGAGTGGTGCGTGGGGGCCAAGCTCAACATCGTCCACAACTGCCTGGACCGGTGGGTGGGCACGCCGACGCAGAACCGCGTGGCTATCCGCTGGGAGGGCGAAGAAGGTGCCGTGCGCTTGCTGACGTATCGTGATCTCTACCGCGAGGTCAACCGGGTAGCATCAGCGTTGCGAGCGGCCGGGTTGGGCAAAGGCGATGCTATCGGTCTCTACATGCCGATGGTGCCCGAGACTGCCATCGCCCTGCTGGCGATTGCCAAGATCGGCGGCGTCATCCTACCCCTGTTCTCCGGCTTTGGCTCCGGCGCCATCGCCACGCGGCTGGCTGACGCCGAGGCGAAAGCGCTTTTCGTCGCCGATGGGATGCTCAGACGCGGCAAGTCTATACCGATGAAGCCGGTAGCTGACGAGGCGCTGGCTGACGTGCCATCGATCCAGAAGGTAATCGTCTATCGGCGCTCAGGGCTCGACGTGCCCATGACCGCCGGGCGCGACGTCTGGTGGGATGATTTCGTGGCCGGCCAGCTGACGGAGGCCCCCACCGAGCGCACTGCCGCCGAAGACCTGCTGATGATCATCTATACCAGCGGCACCTCAGGCCGGCCCAAAGGGACGGTCCATACCCACTGTGGTTTCCCCATCAAGAGCGCCCAGGACATGGCCCACGGCTTTGACATCCAGGAATTCGACACCCTGTACTGGATGACCGATATGGGCTGGATGATGGGACCGTGGGAAGTTTTGGGCGTGCTGATCCTGGGGGCCAGCATGGTGCTCTACGATGGCGCGCCGGACTATCCGGACGTGGACCGGGTGTGGGCGCTGGTGGAGCGGCATGGCGTGACCTGCCTGGGCGTATCGCCCACCTTTGTGCGGGCCATCATGCCTTACGGCGACGAGCCGGTCCAGCGCCACGACGTGAGCTCGCTGCGCGTTCTGGGCTCGGCCGGGGAGGCGTGTACCCTGGATGCGTGGCACTGGTACTTTCAGACCGTGGGCCGCGGGCAGCTGCCCATCATCAATTATTCCGGGGGCACCGAGGTCAGCGGGGCCATCGTTTCGGGCAATGTCCTGCGTCCGCTCAAGCCCTGTGCCTTCTCTGGCGCGTCTCTCGGCATGGCGGCTGACGTGGTGGACGAGGCCGGCAACCCGGTGCGGGGCGCAGTGGGCGAACTGGTGGTCCGCCAGCCATCCATCGGCATGACGCGCGGTTTCTGGCGCGACCCGGCGCGTTACCTGCAAGCGTACTGGAGCCGCATTCCCAACGTCTGGGTCCACGGCGATTTTGCGGCGATTGACGAGGATGGTCAGTGGTACATTCTGGGGCGTTCGGACGATACGATCAAGGTGGCGGGCAAGCGCGTCGGGCCGGCGGAGGTCGAGAGCGTCCTGGTCAGCCATCCGGCCGTCGCCGAGGCCGCCGCCATCGGCGTGCCGGACGAGATCAAGGGACAGGCCGTGGTGGCGTTCGTGGTACTGCAACCCGGCTCCGAACCCGTAAGCGAAGCGACCGAGACCTTACGTGTCGAACTGGAAGATCTGGTGGCGAGAGAGTTGGGCAAGCCGTTGGCGCCCCAGGTGGTGCGGTTCGTGCGCGACCTTCCCAAGACGCGCAACGCCAAGGTGATGCGCCGGGTCATCCGGGCCACCTATCTGGGCGAGCCGCCCGGCGACCTGAGCGCCCTCGTAAACCCGGAGGCGGTCGGCGAAATAAAAGCCCGCGTCGTTTCAGGTTGAGTTGGCCCTCGCTTGATCTACAACGGCCACATGGGCGTAGTGGACGTGAGCGACCCGGCTGTCTGACCCACGACCCTCGCCGACATACCAGCGCATGCCCGGTCTCCATACCACCAGGCCATCTTGGACGCCACTAAAAGTTCGCCCTATCCAAACATGCCATTCGTTCCCTGCCCCACCCATTGGTCACATAATGCGCCGGACAGACCCCACGCCAAAACCCCACCACGGGGGAACACCATGCGCAAACCCCGGACCCCCGAACCCCGCCGCATCGCCTGGGCCGCCCATCACCCCGTGCGCTGGGCGGTGATGGGCGGCTATGCCAGATATGTATTGACGCGCCGTGCTATACTATGGATAGATGAGCGTGCCGGCCGGCGCCATCGGTCGAGACCCGGCCTCGCCGCGCCGAGCCACGACCAACCTACTAACCACCATCGACCTGGAGATCACCTGTGAGCACCACCGCTCACCGCCGACTGAACCTGGGTCCCATCGGCGATGTACTGTTCGCTGTGCTCGTCGTCATTGACCTGGTATCGGCTTTCACCCTCCCCGCCGGCCTCCTCGACCTGGGCGGCTATGTCGTTCTGGCTGCGGCCAGCCTGGCCTACCTCTTCCTCGGTATCTATGGCTGGAAAACCTGGGAACGCTCGCGGTCGCCCCGCGTGGCCCGGGCCTACTTTGCCGTCCAGGTGGCGCTGGGCGCGTTCATCGTGTACTGGGGCTATGGCAGCGCCTGGCTGCTCCTGCTGCCGCTGGCGAGCCAGAGCATCGAGTTGCCGCGGCGCGGGACGCTGCTGGTCTGCCTGCTGCTGGTGGGGACCATCGCCTTGCCCGGCCTGCTCCCGGAGCGCCTGCTGGCGTCGGGCCTGGTGCCGCCCGATGAGTTGGCCTCGACCGTGTTCCTGGGAGCGCTCGAGTTTGCGACGGCTATGGCCTTTGTCCTCCTGTTCTCCGAAGTGGTAGTGCGCGAGCGCCAGGCCCGGGCCGCGCTGGACGAGGCTCATCACCGTTTGGGTGAGTACGCCGTCCAGGTAGCCGACCTCGCTACGGTCCAGGAGCGCAACCGCCTGGCCCGCGAGATCCACGACAGCCTGGGCCACCACCTCACCGCCATCCACGTGCACCTGGAGGCGACCCGTGCGCTGTACGAGAGCCAGCCAGCGTTGGCCCTCAATGCGTTGGACAAGGCGCAGGCGCTTACCCAGGAGGGGCTGACCGAGGTGCGCCGCTCGGTGGCGGCCCTCCGTGCCTCGCCATTAGAGGGCCGCTCGCTGCCGGAGGCCCTGGCCTCAGTCGTGGACGAGTGCCGCCGGGCCGGGCTGCCCACAGAGCTGGTGGTCACCGGCGAGGTCCGCCCTCTGTCGCCGCCAGCCACAGAAGCCCTCTTTCGCGCTGTCCAGGAGGGGCTGACCAATGCGCGCAAACACGCCCAGGCCACCCGGGCCGAGGTCATCGCAGACTATACCGAGGCGGCGATGGTGCGCCTGACCGTGCGGGACGATGGCGTGGGCGCCAGCGAAACTGCCGCCACCGGCGCCGGTGGCGGTTTCGGGCTGGTGGGTGTCCGCGAGCGGGTGCACTTGCTGGGCGGTCAGGTGCAGGTCCACACCGCGCCGGGCCAGGGATTCGCTCTCATCGTGGAGGTGCCAGGATGACCCATGTCCCCATTCGCATCCTGCTGGTAGACGACCAGGCGTTGTTTCGCGAGGGCCTGCGCCTGCTGCTGGCGACCCAGCCGGACCTGGAAGTGGTGGGGGAGGCCGGCGATGGCGAGGCCGCGCTGCGGGAAGCGGCCCGGCTCCGGCCCAACGTGGTGCTGATGGACCTGCGGATGCCGGTGCTCGACGGGGTGGCCGCCACCCGATGCTTGCTCGCCGCCCAGCCCAAGTGCCGCGTCATCGCCCTGACCACGTTCGACGACGACGAGTACGTCTTTGCGGGGCTGCGCGCCGGGGCGCTGGGCTATCTGCTCAAAGACGTCGCCTCCTCCCGGCTGTTCGAGACCATTCGGGCGGCGGCCCGGGGCGAGTCCTTCCTCCAGCCCTCCGTCGCGGCCAAGGTGGTGGCCGAGTTCGCCCGGCTGAGCGACTCGGTCCCATCCCCCCTCATCGAGCCCCTCTCCGAGCGCGAGCGCCAGGTGCTGCGCCTGGTGGCCGCCGGCGCCACCAACAAGGACATCGCGGCCCGGCTGTGCATCACCCCGGGCACGGTCAAGAACCACGTCACGAGCGTCCTGGGCAAGCTGGGCGTGCGTGATCGCACCCAGGCGGCGCTCAAGGCCCGGGACCTGGGCCTGGTATGACCGTCACACTATCAAACATGACCCGCACCATGACCTCTGGCACATCACAACCGGCGCCGCGCCTGCTATACTGGGGCCGGAAGGTGAGCCATGTCGTTCGATTCGTCCGCTATCAAGCGCCTGGTTTTGGCCGGCGTCGCCATCGGTGCCCTGACCCTGGCCGGCAACGCCGGCTATGGCCTGGTGGCCTTCCAACTGCGAGGCACGCCGCCGCTGGCGGCGCTGCGTGAGATGCAGACCGGCGCGCCCTACCTCGTCCTGGGCCTCTTCCTGGCAGCCGTGGGCGCTATCCTGGGCGTGCGCCTGGCAGCTGGCACAGGCCATCGCTGGGCTGGCGTGGTCATCGGGGCGGGGCTGGCCCTGATGGTCGTCGCGGTGGGCTGGCTCCAGGGCCGGCTGGATTTCTGGCTGCTGCCCAACGCCGTTATGGCCGTGTTCGGCGGGTGGCTGGGCGGCTCGTTGGTCGCCGCTAGGCGGCAAACGTGAAACGTGATGTGTGATTGAGCATCCGCAATCTGTACACTGTATAAGGAGGTCGGAATATGTTAGCTCGACGAAAGAACCCGGTTTGGGCCGGGCTGGCGGTCCTGGGTCTGCTATGGCTGGTTATGCTCGGGTTGTCCGGCAGAGTATGGGCCGGCTCGCCAACCTATGCCGAGAGCGGGAGTAGCCCGCCCGCGTCGCTTCAATCCCAGGGTGTCATCCCGCCCGCGTCCAGCTTTCTGCTCTATAGCCGTGAGGACAATACCATCTGGCTCAAGGACGAGACCGGCGACGCCAAGCTCATGGACGGTGCTCGGCCCCGCCTGTCACCCGATGGCCGCTACATCGTTTACGAGGATGAAGCCATCTTTGGCGACCTCTATGTCCGCGACCTGCAAACCAGCCAGGTCACCAGGGTCTACACTAACACCAACAAGCCTCTGTTGGTTGCCGCGTGGATGGGTGACGGCAGCCGCTTCGTCTTTGATTATGACTGCGGCATCTATGCCATAGACCGCGATGGCAGCAACCTGGAAACGCTCATAGACTCGTGGCCCGCCACATATCGCTGCTACAATGACTCTCCCGACAGCAACCCGGTGGATGGCCGGCTGGCCTGGGAAAACGAGAAATATGGCCTGGGCGTGGCTGAGGCCGATGGGTCGAACCCCGGCTGGGTGCCGAACACGCAGCCGTATGACTACTCGCCCCGCTGGTCGCCCGACGGCCAATGGATCGCCTTCTGGCGCGACAATGATGTCTACAAGATCCGGCCCGACGGCACCGGCCTGACCCAACTGACCTTTCTGGCCGCTGCCGGCGACTGGATGGAGGAATCCGGTCCCTGGGTGACCGACGGGCAATACCTGGTCGCGCCGGGCACGGTGGACGGCGTAGATGGCTTGTACGCCGTGCCGTCCGACGGATCGGGCACCCTGGTTGCCGTCGTCCCCAGGGATTGGCAGACATACTCGGATTGGGTCGGCAGCGCGGGCAGTCTCAGCTTGTACCGATTGTTCCTGCCCCTGGTGCTAAAGCTCTGAGATGGAGGGTTCACAACGAA
>JAHJIN010000120.1 GCA_018823415.1 Chloroflexota bacterium
GGTATCCGGGTCGGTTTCGATGGCGCAGAGGCGCTCAATGATAGCGTCCAGGCCGGCGCGCCGGACCGTGGGGGTAGTGGATGCGGCAACGGTGGTGCCCAGCTCGACCACCTGGAGATTGAACGTGCACCCCAGGTAGGCCCGGCCCCCATAGCTGATTTCGCCATAGCGATAGCCGCGCAGCCGGGCCAATTCGACCCCGGCCAGTTCGTTCAGCAGCAGGGCCTGCTCAAACGTCACTCGAAAGCGCCGTACAAACGGTTGGGTCTGGGCCTCCAGGGCTGGCAGGCCCGCATCGGTCCCGCGCGGCGCGACCAGCAGGTGCAGGTTGAGGTTGTGCGTGGTGCGGCATCCGCTGGCGTCGTATTCGTATAACCCAGTGTTGAGCATGTTGACCACAGCCGGCAGGTCGGCGTCGTTGACAGCTTCGGGCGATTCATCGAACGCCGTCTCGATGCCGGCAATGCCGGCTTCGATGGCTGCCAGTCGGGTCATAATCGCCGTGATACTCATAACTGCCGCCTTTCGTAGCGCTGAATGGTGGCACGCACGCTGGCGTCCACCACGCGGTTGATGGCCACCTGGCCCAACTCGGTCAAGGCCGTCAGCTCGTCACCGAACTTGTCTCGCTGGCGGTAGAGGTTGGCGGCCAACCGTTTACAGGCCCGCTCGATGTCGCCCAGCGGCCGGTACACATAGATGACGGTACCACTGGTGTGCGTGGCCGCCGTGGTGCCATTGACGCCCCGGCGCACCTGCAGGGCCGTGGATTGCTCGCGGGCCACCAGGTACACCAGTTCGTCATCGAGCCGGAGGAGCGCCTGCTCTTTGAACCGGGGCGCCACGCCCCAGATGTCCGGCTGGTCGGCGCCGGCCACCGTTAGCCGGGTCGCAGCGGCGGCGACATCGGCCTGCAGCGTGTCGCCGCTGTCCTCCCAGGCGTTATCCCAGTCCTCGTGGTAGCCCCACCAGCCGGTCACGGCCTGGCTGCGCTGTGGCGTGCCAGAGAACAGCAGGGTAGGCCGGTTGCCATCTGATTTCATGACGATGCGGTCGTAGGGCTGCAGGTCGTAGCGCTCGCCGCACATCAGGTAATAGTCGCTGGCGGATACGCTCACGCCCCCGTTCTGCGTGGTAAAGCTCTCAACCTCCAGGAGGTCATCACGGACCAGCAGCACGGCGTCATGGGGCGGGAAAGCATAGTATTTCGTAGCCAACCGGGGATAGAACGTGCGCCGGCACTCGCGGTCGATAAAGCGGCTTGCGTCCAGGCAGAACTGGCGCAGCAGGTCGTCGTGCTGCGCGCTCATGGTGTCTTTGGCCCCGGACCGTAATAGGTTGCGCAGATCCTCAAAGTTAGCGTACACGCCCACTATCTCGGTCATTTGGCAACCTTCTTTCGGCGCCGCGCCTGCTTGCGCGCCCAGGGGCTCTTGAGCTCTTGGATAAAGTAGAACGTGACCCAACCCTCCCTGATGCGCCCTTGCTCTTTGCCGATTGGCTTCTTGCGAAACGCCACCCGACAGGCGTCGCCCTCGATGGTCTCGTTGCGCGATCCGTCAGGATACACGGCCGGTGCGCGTTCCAGCAGCCAGCCACTCTGGCCGTGCTGCACCACCCCGGCGGTGCCGGCCTTGCGGTTGGTATGGTCCTTCCAGATGCGAATATGCGGACAGGCCGGGCGCTCTGCGTCCACGCCAGGGTCGATGCCGTCAAAGGTGATGGGGATGCCCGGGTCGGTCAGGGGATTGAAAGCCGGGTCAGTCATCGCCGCCCCCCAGTTCACGCCGCACGTCGGCCACGGTGATGCGCCCATCCTGCCCGGTGCCGGTGATGGCACGCAGATCCAGGCCCTCGCGGACCGCCAGACGTATGGCCGCCGGAGTAGCTTCTGGCATAGCCCAAATGAGGTGGTCCGCTAGGTCAGGGTCGCTCGGGGCTATCACGGCCTCGGGACCAACCTCGACGAGGGCCACGGGGCCATCCACGACACCCCCCATAACCTCAGCTAACCCCGCCTTGACGATGTCGGCGGCATACCAGGTCGGATAGTCCACCACGTCGCCGGCCGCGCGGTTCGTGGCCCGGATGCGCGGGGGATAATCGGCAAAGTCCGCATAGCGCCCGGTGACCAGGATCCGCACCTGGGTCTGGCCTGGCCCCGGCAGGGTCGGGGGGCGTTCGAGTTTCACTGCATCGTGCTTGAGCATAGACATGATACTCTCCTAGCTGACCGCGCGGGTCACATCGGCCTCGATGTCAAACTTGCGTGCGCCCCGGGTCAACTCGCTGACCACACCATTGGTGTCCAGCATCTTGACATCATAGGTCAGGTCTTTGAGTGGCTGGGCGTACAGCGTGACGGCCGGCTTGACCGTGATGGTGATGTCCCCAGCGCTCTCGTCGTCAATCGCGATGGACGCATTGGCGGCGCTGGCAGCGGTCGCGCCCAGCCAGTACAGCATCCCAGCGGGAACCTCCACCTGCAAGATAGACTCGTCGTCCGGGTCGCCAGTGGCGCGCTTGACCGTGAAGTAGAGTTTACTGCGGGCGCTCAGGTCGCCCAGGCCGGTGAGATTGATAGTCCAAGTGGTGCCCCGATACACGGTAATCTGGTCGCCGTCCACCGTCGCCGTCACCGTCACGCTGGACGATTGCAGGATGTCGCGAATAGCCTCCAGGCTGTCCGTCACCGGGGTAAAGGTCCCCCCGACGTCTGAGGGCAGCGTGGCTGCCTTGCTCAGCGCCGCCTTGAGAAAGCCCAGGATGGTGTTGACGCCGCTGCCAGTGAACGTCCCGATACGGGCCAGTACTGTACTGACCGCACCGTCCAGATTCTCTATTCCGGCGCGCCCAATGACCCATAGGGCCGGGATGTGCTGTTGGTCCACGTCGCTGTCGCTGGTCTTGAACACGGCGACGTACTCGCCGGTCTCGTCGACGCTGCCCGAGGCCAGGATATAGCGATACAGGCCATCGCCGATTTCGGTGGCACTGGCCCCGGTCACGACCTCGGTGGCCGTGCCGTCGGCCTGGATTTCCCACACGTCCACCGTCACCGTCAGGCCGGTGGCCCCGACCTTGGACGCGATATAGTGCGCGTAAAAGGTGATGGCGTTGCCAACCTGCTCCAGCATCACGGCCCCCAGTAGATAGTCACGACTACGGTGTTGGTTGGCGCCGGCGAGCTCTGCGCCACGCTCACCGCCACCTGGTCATTGAGCGGCAGGTCGCGGTAGGCGGTCAGCCCGGTGCCGGCGTTGTTGGTGTACTCGGCCGCCGGGTAGTACCAGGTATCGGTGATGCGGTCGGCCACGACCAGGATGGTCAGGGCCGGGGTGCTATTGGCAGTCAGGGTAATGTCCGTGGTGGCCGTCATGGTCGCGCCATAATCCACATGCAGGCCATAGATGCGGCCCCGGATAAAGCTGCTGCTGGTCCCGGTCCCAGCCGCCGCACCCACGGCCCCGCTGGGCGAAACGGTAATGGTCTCGGCCTTGAGCCAGCCATAGTCCGCCGTGGTGCGCGCCACCGGCTCCTCGGCCTGGCACGGGATGAGGCCGAACACGATCCAGATGATGGTGGCCAACAGTACCAGAGCGATGGCCCAGGCAGTGCGATTGTTGCTCATGATGTCCTCCGATAGTAGGCCTGAAAGGCCAGGGTATCGCGCGCCGCCTCGGCCAGGTCGTGGCGCTCCTGGGCATCGGCGGCCCACAGGTCGGCCTGCACTCGGGCCTTGGCCCAGCGCAGGGCCAGCAGCGGCGGCACGTGCACCCGGAGCAGCCGCCGGAACCATTGGCCCAGTAGCGGCGCGCCCAGCAAGGCCCGCTCGCCGCCCCAATTGCGCCCATCGCCACCAATGACGTACCGCGCCCCGGCACTCAGTAAGGCGTCCAACATGGGGCTATCCGCATCGGCCAGGTGGCAGTTGACGGCAAAGACCACGGCCCCGGTCAGGTCGGTTGTCTGGATTTGCGCGGCGGTCAGGGCCACCGCCTCATCACCCCACCAGGTGGGTTGGCCCGGCTGGCCGTGCAGGTCCAGATACAGCAGGTCGTAGCCGGCCAGCCAGCGCGGGTCAAACGTGGCGCCGGTAAGCGGCGGCGAGGTCAGCGGTGCAACGCCCGCCGCCGCCCGGGTTGTAGCAGCAAACGATTGCGCGCAATAGGCGAACACGCGCACGGTAGGCTCCTAACTGTTGGCAATCAAGTACATTTCGACCCAGCTAGTGCCATTGAAGATAAAAGCGGCTAGGTCGTACTGGTTGATGGTCAAGGCCGCGCCTGAACTAGAAAGCATGTTCGTGTGAGCAATGATGAGGTCTTGCGCGGCGGTATTGTAGACAATCAACTCCGTCCCAGCCGCAATCCCGCTCGTGCCCAGGGTCCACGTTGCCTGGGCGGCCGGCGTGCAGATATAGAACGTCGAGGTTGGCGTCATGGTCGCCGTGATTGGAACCACGTAGAAGA
>JAHJIN010000121.1 GCA_018823415.1 Chloroflexota bacterium
CTCCAACGCCCTCGGCTTCATGAACCGCCTGAACAGTCTCTTCACCGGGGTCGCCTATCTCCTGGTCACACGCATCTATGGCTTTGAAAGCGGCGACAACCCTGGGACCCAGCCGGATGAGGCCGCCCGCTTCCTGATGACCATCGTCCCGCCCATCCTGATGGTCATCAGCTTTGCCTTCTCGTGGCTGATCAACTTTAAACAGGCCCCCGCATCCCCCCCGCCGGGCTCGACCGGCGCGCCGGCCGAGCCCGGCCAGGAATAGGCAGCCAGGCATGGACGCAACACAGCATACGTGCGGCGTGAAATGAGGGGCTGGCGCTACACTGCCGCGGACGCCGGGCGACTGGGGCGGCACCAGCATCATCCAGACCCCCAGCGTCGGGCAGTTGGCCCGCTTTGCCAACCCGGCCGCGGGGCGCTGTGCCGGCCTTTTACACGAACCTGACGACTCACACCGGCCAACTGGAACTGCTGCGCCAACTGGCCGGCACCAACGACGCTGTCATCGAATGAGAACCCGCCCGGTCTGACGGGAGTACCGGGCAGCACCGCCGGGCCTGCTCCTGCCTTGGGTCCGGTGGTCACGAACGGTCATCGTGGCGCAGGGAGGTCTGCTGATGCGCAGAATCACCGGGCCTGGCCGGCCCTCTGCCAACACAAGCGGGGGCCGATCCACCCCCGCGCGCCCGGGCTGGCTAGCCGGCCTCATCGTGCTGGCCGCGATCCTGGTGGCGCCGACCCTGGCTGATGCCCTGGCCCCCCGCCAGGGCCAGCCCCTCACCCTCGACTATCCGCGCCTGGGCATGTGGTGGCCGGACCCGTGGACCCAATCCCTGGACGACATCGCCCGCTATGATTGGGTCATCCTGGGCGACTGGGCCGCCGAGTTCATCGCGCCCCTGCGGGCCCGCAACCCCGACGTCCTCCTCCTCAACTCGACCAACGCCTGCGAGTTGAGCTTCAACCCCGACCCGGATGCCGAGCCATGGGAGAACGAGGCGGTGCGCCAGATCCCGCCCCAGTGGTTCCTGACTCAGGTGGGCTCCACGCTGGTGGAGGGAGTGGACGCGGCCACGACCACCTTTCACGTGACTGCCATCACGGCCACCGACGGCAGCACGGTCTACCCCCTGTTCGTCGTCAGCGACACGGTGCTCGTCGAGGGGGAGAGCGCGCTGGTGGAAGCCGTGGACGAAGCGAACCGACTTCTGACCGTGCGGCGCGGCTATGTCCGCCCGGCAGCAGCCCACGCCGCCGGCGCCCGCCTGGCGCCCCACATCACCTTCTGGCCCCAGAGTTGGCTGCTCAACGTCAGCACCCTGTGCCCCACCGCCGTCGTCAGCCCGGCCCTCGGCGCGGAGACCTGGGCCGATTACAACGCCCGGGTGGCCATTGACCTGGTCCACGCGGCGGACTGGGACGGCATCCTGCTGGACCGCAGCGACCCGGACGAGAGCTGGCTCATCGGCAACTCGACGGCACGCACCATCGACCCGGACCAATCCAACACGCTGCTGACGGATTACACGGCCTTTGACCAGGCCTGGAACGCCGGGCTGCGCCGCTACGAGTCGGCCCTGCGTGATGCCATCGGCCCGGGCCAGGTCGTGTTCGTCAACTGGGGCATGGCCAACTATGACCTACTCAACGGCAACAACTTGGAAGGTTTCCCCATGGACGATGGGACAGCCTACGGCCGGCCCTGGGCGGCCACGGTCTTGGGTCCGGCCCAGAACGGCAGCTATTTCGAGTGGCTGGAGCAGGCCCAGCACCCCAACCTGACCATGATCGAGACCTACGAGGACGATGGCGGGCCGGACCCGTCCGGCAGCGGCGAGTATGACAATCCCTGTGACGACCCGGGATTCGTGCCCAACTATCGCAAGATGCGCTTGGGCCTGACCACGGCGCTGCTGCACGATGGCTTTTTCTCTTACGAGATCAACACCAACGGCCATGGCTCGCTGTGCCTGCTCTGGTTCGACGAGTATGACAATGCCGGGGCCGGGCGTGGCTACCTGGGCCAGCCCCTGGGGCCGGCGGTCCGGGCGCTTCCGGTCCTGACCACGCCCAACCTGGTGGGCAACGGTGTCTTCGAGGGGTCGCTGGCGGGCTGGGACCTGTGGACCGACGACGGCTACGCCGCCACCGTGGCTCTGGACAGCAGCACCGCCGCCCAGGGGACCACGTCGGCGCGGTTGGACGTGACCCTGAGCCAGGGGACAGACTGGCAGGTCAGTTTTTCCTTCGCGCCGGTTTCGGTGGTGTCCGGTACCGAATACACGATCTCCTTCTGGGCCAAGGCTGATGCCGGACGCGACATCGCCGTCTGGGTCCAGCAGGAAGAGGCCCCCTGGCACAGCTACATCTGGCACGAGGCGATCCCCCTGACCACCACCTGGCAGCAGGTGGAACTGACCGGCGTGGCGGATGGGAGCAACACGGCGGCCGGGTTCTACGTTGGCCTGGGTGCGACCATCGGCGCCGTGTGGCTCGACGACGTGCAGCTGCAGGTTGGCTCCCGGCAGGTGTGGCGCCGGGACTATATGGGCGGCCTGGCCCTGGTAAACGCCACCGCCAGCCCGCAGACGGTTCCCTTGCCCGACACTTTTCGCCAGATTGCCGGCAATCAGGCGCCAGCGGTCAACGCCGGCCATCTGGTCACGGCGGTGACTCTGCCGCCCCGCGATGGCTTGATCGTGCTGCGGGTCCTCGGTCACGACCTCTACCTGCCGCTCGTGTTAAAACGCAATACTGAAAAAGTGACAACTATCCAAAGATGGGGTATAATAGGCCAGCTCAGATGAGCGCGAAAATGTCGGGTCAAGGAGTTGGTCCATGAGAACCAAGCGTGCATTAGCACCCCAGGAACGGCGGATCTTCCATCCCGAGTTGCAGGAGTGTCCCCA
>JAHJIN010000122.1 GCA_018823415.1 Chloroflexota bacterium
AACCGACTATCAGCCGCAATCGTGCGTAAACTGAATCCCATGAGTGACTCCTGGCAGCAAGGATCATGAACTCCCTGATCATGCCGCATCTGCCGCCAGAAGTCAACCCCATGATGTGGCCTTAACTGAACCGTCTTGGGATTAGCCCACATCACCAACGTTGGAGATTATCATTCATGCGTGTTGCGATTGTAGCACCGGGAAGTCGGGGCGATGTTGAACCCTACATCGCTCTGGGAACGGGTTTGAAAAACGCCGGTCACATAGTGCGACTGGTGACCCATCAAGACTTTGAGGGGTTGGTTGCTTTGCATGGGGTCGAGTTCTGGCCTTTGGAAGGCAAGGTGCAGGATATCGTCCAAAGCCAGGACATGCGGGCGCTTTTGGAGGGCGGGAATTTTGTCGCCGTCCTGTCGCAGATGTCGAAAGAGGCCCAACGCGGCGCATTGATTCTGGCCCGGGGCGGTCTGGCGGCCTGCCAGGGGATGGATCTGGTGATCGCGGGCATCGGCGGAGTGTTTATCGGGATTGCCCTGGCGGAAAAGCTGGGACTGCCGCTGCTGCAAGCCTACTATATTCCCTTTACGCCCACGCGCGCCGCTCCCAGTTTCCTGGTTCCCAGGCTCCCGCAGGGGTTCGGTGGTGCGCTGAATCGCCTGTCTTATCACGTGGCCCGGCAGATGATGTGGCAGGGGTTTCGGTCTGCCGACAGGCTGGCGCGACGAGACGTGCTTGATCTGCCGGCTGCCCCGTTCTGGGGACCATTCAACGCCGACTGTCTTCAGCACACCCCTGTCATCTATGGCTACAGCCCGGCCGTGATCCCCAGGCCACCGGATTGGGGCGAGCACATTCACGTCACCGGTTATTGGTTCCTGGACCCGGCCGACGATTGGACCCCGCCCCCGGCCCTGCTGGAATTTCTCCAGGCCGGTCCCCCGCCCGTCTATGTTGGATTTGGGAGCATGAGCAGCCGCAAGCCAGAAGAAACCGCCAACCTCATCGTGCAGGCGCTGGCGCGCGCCGAACAACGGGCCATCATGCTCTCTGGGTGGGGCGGTTTGCAGATGGTGGATGTGCCGGAGACGATTTTCACGGTGGACTCGGTTCCCTTTTCCTGGCTGTTCCCGCGCGTCGCGGCCGTCGTGCATCATGGCGGGGCCGGCACCACGTCTGCCGGGCTCCGGGCCGGCGTGCCTTCCATCGTGGTCCCGTTCTTTGGCGATCAGCCATTCTGGGGACGGTGTGTCGCGGAATTGGGCGTGGGGCCGGCACCGATCCCGCGCAAGAAACTGACGGCTGAACGACTGGCCCAAGCGATTCAACAGGCAGTCACAGACCAGGCGATGCGGCAGCGCGCAGCCAGTCTGGGGGCGACAATCCAGGCCGAAGATGGGGTCGCGCGTGCGGTTGCCATCATAGAACAGTTCCAAGAAAGTGGAGTGGTCTAACCGGCGTATACGGCGATGTGCTAGTCGAGTGTCTTTTTGTTGCGTTGACATGACCAGGGTTGGCAGTGGGCAAACAGATGAACCGGATAATTGTCCTGGGGTCAAGTGGTTCCGGCAATTCAACCCTGGCACGGAGCTAGGGAAATTCTTGGATATCGAAAGGAGAGAAAGCAATGCAAATCGTGACTGATAGCGGAACGGACGTATGCTTGTCCCCAGAACAGATGGCCGCGTTGGGTGTCCACATCGTGCCTCTCGTGGTGACGCTTGAAGGTAAATCTTACCGTGAGGGTGTGGATATCGAACCGGGCGAATTCTATCGTTTGCTGGCCGAGAGCGATAGCCTGCCGGTCACGTCACAGCCCTCGGCGGGAGACTTTGCCGAGACATACCGGCGTTTGGCGGCCACCGATCCCGACATCCTGTCCATTCACATGACCTCGGGTCTGAGTGGTACCTTTAATTCCGCTCAAGCCGGGGCACAACTGGTGCCGGAAGCAAACGTCACCCACGTCGACACCAAGACCCTGTCTGCCGCAGCGGGATGGCAAGTTGAGGCGGCGGCGAGAGCCCTGAACGCCGGTTGGTCTCTGGAGGAGGTTCTGGCATTACTGGATCGTATTGGCGCTGCCAGCGAAAGCATGTACACTCTCAAAGAACTCAAGTACCTGATACACGGCGGACGCATCAGCCATATGAAAGGGTTGATCGCCTCGGTGCTGAATCTCAAACCGCTGATCGGGGTGGAAAAAGAGAACGGGACATATGTGCAACAGGGCCAGGTCCGAACGTTCCAGGGAGCAGTCAAGGGCTTGGTGGATGTGATGGCTCGCCAGCACGCGCCCGGCAGCGCGTTGCGAGTGCAGGTGCTCCATGCCTACAACCCCGAAGGGGCGTCCATGCTGCGCGAGCAAATAGATCAACGGTTTGATTGTACCTGGTTGCCAGTGGGGCCTATGTCACTGGTGCTGGGTGCACATACTGGTCCCAGCATGGTGGGCGTTGCTTATGCTCCTCTGACGGCGTTTGCCGATGTGCCGTAGCACGGTGCATGCGGGCGACCGGTCCGTCTAGCCAGCGTCTGATGCCGAACACGCCATCGAGTCGTCAGTCGAGGCCGGTGTTTCATGGTCATCCATTTTCTCAACTGCTTTACGTGTAGCACCCACCGGCCTTTGCGTTGGCATACTGGGACCCTTGGGCTGTTAATCGAAACCAACCAGGGTCTCGTACTCGTGGATACCGGGCCGGGGCAGGATGATTACGTCCACCGGCCGGGCATCATTCGCCTGTTTCAGGCTGTGGTGGTGGTACCCCTGGACCCGGAAGAGTCTGCCGTGCGCCAGGTTGTGCGACTTGGTTACGATCATAGAGATGTGCGCCACATCGTGCTAACTCGTATGCACTTTGATCACTGTGGCGGTTTGCCGGACTTGCCACACGCCAGTGTCCACGTTCACCGTCGCGAGTATGAGGCCTTTGCGGGACTCCCGCGCCGTTGGACTGATTTGGCCTATGTTCGTCGCCACATTGCCCATCGGCCCGAGTTTGTGCTTTATGAGGATACTGGCGCAAGCTGGCTAGACCTGGCGGCGATTCGCTTGCCATTTGAGCCAGAGATGTGGCTGGTGCCGCTGTTCGGGCACACGCGGGGTCACTGTGGCGTTGCCATCCAGACCGAATCCGGGTGGCTGTTTCACGTTGGGGATGCAGCAGCGATAGACCTGGGCGAGTATGCGCCAGAGTGGGTGGTTAGCTTGGTGCTGGGACCGCACACACCGCGTCTGCGTGAATTCAGAGCGGCGCATCCCACAGTCCGCATGACGACCGGTCATATGTGGCTGGATTTCTTTGACGGTGCTGAATAGCGGGCTGGCAGTTGATCACAACAAGCGGGCATCCTGTTTCAGGATGCCCGCTTGGCCTGATCTGGACGAGGTTCAAGAATCCTGTTTCTCCGGACGCCGCCGTGGCCGGCGTCGCCGGCGTGTGGGGCGGGGTTTGTCCTCGGCACTGGTGGGCTGTTGCCTCTCGGGCTTGGGCGCGGTATCGTTTTGTTGAGGCGTCGCGGCGCCCGCGGGCGCCGACTCTGTCGGGCGGGGCTTGCGGCGCTTTCTTCTGCGCCTCTTCCGGGCGGGTTCTGCTGTAGCTGGCTCGGATTGGGATTGGGATGGAGCCGGGGAGGCAGTCGGCGGGGCTTGTGTCGGCGGTCCCAGCTCTTCCAGCGTGATCTCGGTGCGCTTGCCCGGCTCGTATTCGACAGTCAGACGTTCCGTCAGCACATTCACGTCGATTAGCCGGCCCATGCCGTGGATGGTTTCTACCTGGGTGCCGGGCTTGGGCAGGCGCGCTTTGGCCTCGCAGTAAAAGTCATACTCGTAGCTCAGGCAGCACAGCAGCCGGCCGCACTGGCCCGAGATCTTGGTGGGGTTGAGGGGCAGGCCCTGGGCCTTGGCCATGCGAATGGATACGGCGTCAAACGAGTCTAGAAACGACGCGCAGCAGAATTGCCGCCCGCAGATGCCAATGCCGTCGAGCAGCCGGGTCTCGTCGCGCACCCCGGCCTGCCGCATGTCGATACGGGCCTTGAGAGTGCGCGCCAGGTCGCGCACCAGGTTGCGAAAGTCAACCCGGCCCTCGGAGGTAAAGTAAAAGGTCAGTCGGCTGCCGTCAAAGCTGTATTCGGCGCCAATGATCTTGATGGGCAGGTGATGGCGCTCGGCCTCCTCGCGGGCCAGGGGCAGGGCGTCGCTCTCCTGGAGTCGATAGGCCTGCATCGCGCGCAGGTCGGTACAGGTGGCTGGCCGTACCACGGGCTTGAGCGTGTCTTTGACTTCGCTTTCGGCCACCTGGCGCGGCGCAATGACTACCTGGCCCATTTCCTGGCCGTATGACGTTTCTACGATGGCCCAGTCGTTGAGGTGCAGGTCGTGGTCGGCCGGGTCGAAATAGTAGACCTTGCCGGTTCGACGGAAACGAATTCCTACAATCGTTGGCATGTTTACTCCATCACTGGTTGCTGTGGCAGGCTCAGCAACAAGACTTCAAAGGCCAGGCGCGGGTTGACGTTTTGATCCAGTTGCCGCAGCGTGTCCTGAAGCGCCAGGATCAGGTCTTGGCCGGCTGGCGCACCCACGCGCTGGGCCACGGTTTGCAGGGCCGGTGCGTGGTCAATGTTGACAATGCGGTCTGGGCAGCCCAGCGCGATGAGCCACATATCGCGAGCCCAGGCCAACCACGTGTGCAGCATGGTGATGGCCTGATCGCGCTGCTGGCCCAGGTCTTTGGCCAGGTCGAGGCGCTCGGCCGGGCCGGCCTCCAGGGCGCGCGTCAAAAGTTGAACGTGGTCGGCTCGTTCGGTCAGGATGGCCTCGTCTTGCAAGGCGGTGATGGCCCAGCCCAGCCGGCCGCCAGACAGCGCAGCCAGCAGGTGCGCCTGCGCCGGCTCGGCACCCCAACGTTCTTGCAGCACCGCTTCTACCTGCTGACGCGAGAGCCGGGCCAGCGGCACCACCTGGCAGCGCGACACGATGGTAGGCAGCAACAGCCCCGCATCGGCGGTGGTGAGCGCCAGCACCACGCGGTCGGGCGGCTCTTCCAGTGTCTTGAGCAGGGCGTTGGCTGCTTCGATGGTCATGCGCTCGGCCCCGGCGATCACGACCACCTTGCAGCGGCCCTCCAGCGGGGCCAGGGCCACGCTGCGTTGCATGTCGCGGATGTCGTCGATGGCGATGAGGTCCTGGCGTATGCGTTTGCGCCGGCCCACCGGCTCGGCGGCTTCGGCCCGGCCGGGCGCATGCTGGAGCCGGTCCTGGAGCGGGGCGATGAACTGGACATCGGGATGGGTGCCGCGCTGGATTTTACGGCACGACGCGCACGTGCCGCAGGGCGGCTCGGCGGCGGCGCAGTTGAGCGCCTGGGCCAGCGTCAGGGTCACGGTGGTTTTGCCAATGTGCGGCGCCCCGGCGAACAGGTAGGCATGCGCCACGTGACCGGTGTTGATGCTGTGCTGGAGCGCCTGCACGGCGCGCTCGTGCCCTATGATGTCCCACATATCGTTGCTCGCTGCGGTCCTATGGTTAGGCACTAGAAGTCTAGCCGCCGAGATTGCCGAGCACGCTGAGCATATTAAAAGCCTCTGCGCCCTCGGCGTGCTCTGGTGAAATCACCGGCCTGTGTCCCACGCGGGTTCAATGGGCGTCGTCTGTGTCCTCGGTGCCCAATTCCTCCACATAGGCTGCCACGTTGGGCATGGCCATGAGTCGGATCTCGAAATATTCGTTGACCAGGTCGCCCGCGTCGCCCTTGGAGGCCATCAGCAGTCCGGACCGCGCGTCGCCCAGGTCTTCCCAGCCGGTGACGCTGTCGCGCAGGCGCAGCAGGGCCGTGACGATGCGTTCTTCCAGCGGGCCATCGGTGATGCGGATCACGGTACGGATCAGGTCGTCTATCTGGCGTGCCAGGAGATGGGTATCCAGGTCGGCTTTTAGCGTGAGGGCCTCGTCCAGCGTGTCCAATAGGGCGCACACCTGGTACAGGTGCGCGGCCGGCTCGTCGAACAGTTCGCGGATAAAGGCGGCTTCTTCCCAGCGGCCGGTGAGCCGAAAGATGTTGTACAGGCGCTTGGCAACCTTGCCATAATTCGGCGGCGCGTGGTGGGCGTATTTGCGGACCTCGCCCTCTAGTTGGCCCACGTAATCTTGGAGGCACACCGGCGAAAGCTGGTCGATGAGCTTGTTGAACAAGGGAATCGACTCGGCGTCCAGGTAGACCTCCTGGTAATACGGGTCGATGAACCCGTCCAGGGGCACAATGCGCCCGTCGGGGGCTTCCCAGGTCACGTCCAGCATGTTGCTGACGGATACCACCCGGTTGTATTCGGGCTCCGAGATGATCCAGTCTATTTTGCACCAGCCGGGGTCATACTCGCCATAAGCCCAATCGATGGTGAGGGGCTGGCCGTCGGCGGTGAGCACCTGGAACTCGCCGGCCACCACGGCGGCCGCCGGCCAGTCGATGGATGCACCGATCTGTTGGCGCTTGCCGTCGTGCAACACCTCGGACAGATACGACCCCCAGCGCACGTCGACCAACTCATAGTTGGGTCCCTTGAGAAAGGCCAGGGCTTTTTCGCGCATGGCCTGGCCCAGGAGTCGACATGCCTCCTGGCGCGTGGGGGCCTGGATGTGGACGCGCTCGAAAAAGTCGGCGTCGCCGGGATAGCGCTGCACCCGGCACTGCGCCGCGCTGCCGCTGAGTGCGATGGCAGTTTGCAGGCCGGGTCGGTCGGGCAGCTCGACGATGGCGGCCAGCCGCCGGTAGCGGGTCAACTCGGCCTGGTCAAAGTCCAGCAGCGTAACGCGGTGTCCATAGATGCCAGCATCCTTGTCTACGCGAAACGCCCCGGTCTCGGAAGACTTCATGGCCGTGATCCACTGAGTGGCTTCGGCCTCGTCCACCTCTACGCCCAGCTTGTCGGCTGCCTCGACGATGCGCTGGACCTCGGTGTCGGCCTCAGCCGGCGTATCGGCTCGTTCGTCCAATGGTTTCTGCTCTGGTGGCACGAGTGTTCCCTCCTGATATCTACAATCTGCAATCTGCTAGGCCAGGTCAAACGGCACGCCCACCTGCTGGCCCACCTGCTGCAACATCTCGACGGTGGTGGGGTGCAGGGGAATGCCGTGTTCCTCGCGATATTCGGCCAGTTCGTATTCCTTTTCGCCGGCCACATAGATGCGGTCCTCGCCGGTGGCCTTGGGCGATTCTTGCAAGTCGCTGATCATCGCGTCCATGTTGGCGGCAAACTCGTCGGCGTCGCCAAGGGCATCCACGCGGATGGCGGCGAAAAAGTGGCCGATGTTGGCGGTTTGGCCTTCGTGAGAGCGGCCCACGTGGGGGCCAAAGGCCGCGCCGCTGAGCACGCCGCACAGAATGTCCACCATCACGCCCAGGCCATAGCCCTTGTAGCCCCGGAACTCGGCGGTGCCGCCCAGTGGTAGCACTGCGCCGCGCCCGCCCACCACCTCGTTGGGGTCGGTGGTGGGCACGCCGTCGGCATTCACCGCCCAGCCCAGGGGAATGGGCAAGCCTTGCTTCTGGTAGACTGTCACCTTGCCAATGGGCACCACGCTGGTCGCCATGTCCAGCACAAAGGGCCGCTTGTGGCGCGTGGGCGCGGCGATGGCAATGGGATTGGTGCCCACCATCGCCCGGCGGCCGTAGGTGGGCACCACCAGCGGCTGCGAGTTGGTGAGGCTCAGGCCGATCATCCGGTGCGGCAGGGCCATCATGGCATAATAGCCGGCGATGCCAAAGTGGTTCGAGTTGCGCACGGTCACAAAAGCCGCACCGACCTCCTGGGCCTTTTCGATGCAGCGGGTCATGGCCCGGTGGGCAATGGGCTGGCCCAGGCCGTTGCCTCCGTCCAGGGCCAGGGTGGCCGGCGTTTCGTGGAGCACGGTGAGAGGTGCGCGCGGGTTGATGTGACCCTGCTTGAGCCGGGACCCGTAATAGCTGTGCAGCCGGATCACCCCGTGGCTTTCGACGCCGCGCAGGTCGGCTGCCACCAGCACATCGGCGGCGATGGCGGCGTCTTGCTCGTGCACGTCAAAGCGCCGCATGAACCGCGCTACATAGGCACGCAGGCCATCGGCAGAGACAATAACGTGTTCGGTGCTCATGGTTTTCCTCCGTCTGACATTATAGCACACCAATGGCGTGATTGCCACTGCGCCCCTTGCACTTTCCGCCAGACTGGGGTAATATAAAGATGAGGAGGCGTGGCGACGTGGCTAATCGCGGTATGGTGAGAATAGGGTGGGTTGGGTTGGCGTTGGGCGCGCTATTGTTGGGGGCGTGTCAGCCTGGTCCCACGATGACACCTGCTGTGACTGTGGATTTGCCCACGGCAGTTCCTACCAGCCGGTCCTTGCCCACTGCTACCCCTGCCCCCACACTGACCCCGGTACCCCCCTCGCCCACTCCCACTGTCGAGCCGCGCCCGCTGGTGGAGCGCATCTCGGAAGAGGCCCTGTTCGAGACCTTGCGCGACCTGGCAGAGATCCGGTCCTATCGGGGCTGGCGGAGCGCCGGTTCCCCCGGCGAGACTGAGGCCCTGGACTATTTGACACGCCGGCTGGCCGAGATGCCCCGGCTCCAGGATATGGGCCTGACGGTGGCCCGCGAGGCCGTGCCCATCTATCTCGCTAACCTCGTTCACGACGTGCGCCTGGTGCTACACGTGGGTGACCGCGACGTGGCGGTGCCGGCCCAGGCTCCCTGGGGCCACATCGACAATGCCGCGCGCGCCGCCCAGTTTGACACCGACGGGCGCGTGGGTGACGTCCAGCCCGATCCCCTCACTGCCAGCGGGCCGGCTCGGGCCATCCTCACGGTCGATGACCTGGCGGCCCGGGGCGATGTGAGCGGGCAGGTGCTCCTGGTGAACTATGTTCTGGTGGATCAGGTCATCTGCGGGTCGGACACGGCCCGGGAGCGAGCGATGGCGCTACGGAACGCCCGGCCGGCTGCCATCGTCCTGGTCACGACCTATGGCGAGCAAGCAGGGCAGAGCACCGGCCTGTACGCGTTGGACCGGCCGGCGCTCACCCAGGTGGACGCGGCCCGGGTGCCGGTGGTCACGGTGCGCCTGGAAGACCTGGCAGAACTGGGCGTGGCGTCGCTGGCCGACCTGGCGCAGGTGCGGTCGGCCCAGTTGACTGTGGACGTGGATATTGTGAGCCCGGGCGCGTCGGCCAACCTGGTGGCTCGCGTGCCCGGCCAGGACGAAGCCTCTGGCGAGGCCCGGGCCATCATCCTGGGAGCGCACATTGACAGCGCCAACACCCCCGGCGCGCTGGACGACGGCAGTGGCGCGGCGGTGCTGCTGGAAGTGGCGCGGACTTTGAACGAGGGCGCCACACCGCCGCCGGTCACCGTCTACCTGCTCTGGTTTGGGTCGGAAGAGTTGGGATTGTACGGCTCGCTGGCCTGGGCCAATGCTCATCCCACCATCACCCACAGCGCCCTGGCCGCCATTACCTTTGACAGCCTGGCACATCCCCCGGCCGGCCTCACGCCCACGCTCAAGCTGTCGTATTGGTCCGACGGGCTGGCGACCCGGCGTTCGGCGGTGCCGGCCGCGCTGGCCGACGCGGCCCAGGACGCCGGGTTTGACGTGCACACCCTGCCCAGCCGCAGCATCATCTCGGACTATGCGGCGTTGGCCGCGTTCGGGGGGCCGTGCCTGAACGTGGCCTTTGAGCCCGATACCGGCGACGAGTCGGCCCTGGGGGTGCAGTATGCCGGCCGCCTGCATTGCCCCTATGATGATCTGGATCTGGCCCGGCTTGAAGCCCGGGGCCTGACGGACATGGCCCGGCTGGCTGCCCTGGCCGTGAGCGACCTGCCACGTGACCTGCCGGCCGACGATGGACAGTTTCCCACGCCCGGCCGCCGGGCCGTGTTTGTGGGCAGCCACACCGAAGCCGCACACATGATGCCGGCCGGGTCGCCGGAGCTGGGCCGGTTGCTGGCGGCCCACGGCTATGCGATAGACACGATCCCGTATGGCACGCCGGTCACGGCGGAGGCGGTGCGGGGCGCGGCGCTGGTCGTCGTCATGCCCACCATCGACTATGGCGAGGCCGAGGGGACCGTGAGTTGGGCGCCGGCCGAGGTCGCAGCGCTGGAAGGCTATGTGCGGGCCGGGGGCCGGCTGGTGATCACCAACAGCGCGCGCCGGCTCAAATACCGCAACTGGCGCATGGAAGCCAACGAGGATACCACCGCCATGAACGCCCTGGCCGGCATGTTCGGGGTGCGTTTTGGCGGTGCCGGCATTGACGCGTCGGCCGCGCAGGTGGTGAGCGATGACCCGCTGGTGGCGGACCTGGATTCGCTGCCGCTGACCGCCGAGAACGCGGTGCCGTTTACGCTGGATTCTGGTGCGACCGTGTTAGCTCGGGCCGGCGGGTCGCCGGTGGTGGCGCTGGTGAAGATGGGGGCCGGCCAGGTGCTCGTGCTGGGCGACATGGGGCTGCTGGGCTCGCGGCTCGACCAGGCGTACCATCCCTTCTGGGAGCGGCTTGCGCAGTGGGGCGTGGCGGCGCGGTGAGCAAAAAGTTGACAGCTAATAGGCGCAATAGTATAATCCAGATGCGTCCGAGCATAGTTGTTCTATGGAGAGTGCAAAAATGGCATTGAGAAACACGGACGAGCCGGTGTTCCTGCAGCAATTCGAGGTCAAGGGATACAAAAACCTGGCCCACCAGGTCACGTTTGGCCCGCTGGGCCGGATCAACGTGATCCACGGCGAGAACAACGTGGGCAAGTCGAATCTGCTGGAGGCCTTGGATCTGTTTTTCAAGTTGCTGGGTCATGAAAAAACACTACCCAAGGACTCGCAGAGAATTCCGTCTGGAGATTTTCAGAACGATGTTGGTTACTCGGTTACTGATATATTCAACTTTCTGGAACCACTGCCAATTGAATTGATGGGGCATTTTTTCGTCTCGCCTGCGCGACTGCGAGAATCTGGTATCGAATTATCTTTAGAGGCTGAGCAAGTTTCGGTAGGGATTACACTTAAGCATACTCGAGATGCTGTGGAATACCGGATCAGTCGATTTCGTCCTACCAAAGGTGGTAAAGACTGGCGCGGCCTTAATTTTGCGAACGAACTTCTCAAATTTCTAGCTCGAGTTTCTATGCCTCAAACTAGACGTGTCAGTGATCGTTTTGTCCTAGTCAAGCTGCACCGCCGGACAAGATTGGTCGACACAGCTAGACCTACACTGCAAGTAGTACCACAGGGATTACGAGAGGTACTATTCGATATACGCCAGTCCAAGGCCGCCGCCGAGGCTCGGCGTTGGGACCTGTTCGTCCAGGCCATGTCGCGTTTTGCCCCCATCCTCGGCCCCGGGCAATTCGATACGGCCTTTGACCGGGAGAGCGGGCACGCGGACCTGGTCTTTGATAGCGGAGACGTGCGCGTGCCGGTGGATTTGCTGGGTTCCGGCGTGCAGCAGATCGTGGCTCTGTTGGGCCAATTGCTGATGACGTCGGCCACGTTGGTCGGCATCGAGGAGCCAGAGCTGAACTTGCGTTACACGCTCCAGAAGCAACTCTTGGCCGCGTTTCAGGACATTGTCAACAGCGAGTATGGCCCGGAGCAGTTGTTCCTCACCAGCCATTCGCCGGCGTTCGAGGCGGAAGGGCACTTCTTTGCGATGGAGATGCAAGACGGCGCGCCGGCCCTGCGCCGGGTTCCGCGTGCCCGGGCACGCGAGTACACTGGCACGCGGGACGAAGAGGATTTATACCCGCAGATGCACGCCAGGCAGCCGGAACCGACCTGCTATGTCTCCAGTGAAGGGCTGGTTCGGCTGCCGGATGACGTGCGCCAAAAGCTGCACCTGGAACAGGGCGGCGGTGTGAGTTTGATTCCCAACAAGCAGACCGGCCGATACGAGCTATGGACCACGGACGAGGTGGAGGACCGGCTGGTGGGAGCAGAGGCCGATGACGCCGGATGAGGTCTATCAACTCCTGGTGACCGATGACGTGACATTGGCCTTTGACACCAGCGCGACAGTCCAGCGCGGGTTTCTGGCCCTATGTGATCTGGCAAACCGGGTGAACGAGCGGCGTAAAGCACTGCACCAGCCGACCCGAATTGAGTTGTGCGTGCCAGCCGCAGCCCACACTGAGCGCTTGTTCGATCTGTGCCAACAGCATGGTGACGTTTACGATGTCGAGTTCGTGCGGACCGTGTTGGAGCAACGCGGCGTCCAGGTTCCCAGTTATACGGTGGAGGATGCGGAGCATTGCGCCGGGTTGCTGTATCAGCGTTTTCAGACAGGCCAGGAATGGCATGCCTTCAAGAAACGTCGCTGCCTGGAATGCGCGGGTTTGGATTCACAATATCATCACCTGGCCCAAGGCACTGGACAACGGTGCGGCGCTCCTGTTGACTGGCTGATCATATCGCAGGCCCATCGCCAGGGTATGTTGCTGGTGATGGATGACCAAGGGCGTAGTGGTGAGTTCGAACACATCGAGCGCAAGGTGCGTTATAGTGATGTGCGTGGCGCGTTGGAACAGATCTACGCTGAACTGTCACGACAGTTAGTGGCTGCTGGATGAGGTGGGGCAATGATCAAAGAAGAACACTGCAACTGCAAGGCCGGCTGTGAGAATAGGCGCTGCGTCTGTCTCAGGAACAACGAGCCCTGTGACGAGCATTGCGGCTGTACTGACTGCCGCAATCCACTGAATGACGTGGATGTGGACAGCCTGTCCCTGTGCGCTATCCAGAACATCGAGAAGGTCAAAGCCCTCTCGGGTGAAGACCTGGCAGTGGCCTACGAAATGCCCTGTGGGCACGGGAGCGTGCCGCTCGGAGATTTGCTCAAAGCGTATGCTTGTCAAGACTGCAAGGGCGAGGTATATTGGTACTCCTTTTGTTGGGACAGCGTGGTACAGGATAGTTGTACCTGGCATTGCGAGATATGCAATCAGTGCCGAGATTGGCGCGAGTGGCACTGCGAGAATTGCAACAAGTGCACCTATGGCGTCACGCTACCCTGCGAATACTGTGGCACCCCTGGTCCCTACGCTGATTTTTTCTGAGGATACATGATCGAAACGCTGAACGGGCGGCCGGTTGGGGCCGCCCCTGTTGTTCGCAACCGCATCGCCGTGGCCTTGAGCGGCGGGGTAGACAGCAGCGTGGTAGCCGCGTTGCTGGTGGAGGCCGGCCACGAGGTTATCGGCGTGATGATGCGCCTCTGGGCGTCCTACGGCGCGGACGCGGCCGCCAACCGTTGCTGCACGCCCGAGGCCGTCGAGGTGTCAAGCCAGGTCTGCGCCATGTTGAACATCCCGTTCCACGTGGTAGATTTTCAAGAGCCGTTTCGCCGGGCCGTGGTGGAGCCGTTCTGCGCCGAATACGCCGCCGGCCGTACTCCCAACCCCTGCGTGGTCTGCAACCGCACCATCAAGTTCGACGCGCTGCTCCGGTGGGCGTTCGATGCCGGGGCTGACCACTTGGCTACCGGCCACTATGCCCGCGTGACCTGGGATGGCGAGCACTACCATCTCTGGCGCGGCGTCGATAAGGCCAAGGACCAGAGCTACATGCTCCACCGGCTGGGCCAGCGCGAGTTGCCCCATGTGATATTCCCGCTGGGCGAGTGGACCAAGCCCCAGGTGCGCGAGATGGCCCGCCAACGCGGGTTACCGGCCGCCGACCGGCCCGAGAGCCAGGAGATTTGCTTCGTGCCCGGGCGTGATTACCGCGATTTTCTTCGTGAGCAGACGCCAGATGCCTTTCGCCCCGGCCCCATCGTGCATCTGGACGGCCGGGTGCTGGGCCAGCACGCCGGCCTGCCGGCCTACACGGTGGGCCAGCGCGGCGGCCTGGGCATCGCCTGGGCACACCCGCTATACGTGGTGCGGCTGGACCCGGCGCGCAACGCCCTCGTCGTGGGGCCAGACGCGGCCCTGTGGCAGCGCGAGGTGTGGGTCAGCGACGTGTCGTATGTGGCCGGCGAACCACTCCTCGGCCCGGTCCGGGTGACAGCCAAGGTGCGCTATCTGGCCCCGGCGGCACCGGCCCGGTTGGAGCCGCTGACCGACGCCGAGGCCCGATTGACCTTTGACGAGCCCCAGCGCGCCATCACCCCCGGCCAGGCTGCCGTGTTCTATGACGGGGACGAGGTGCTGGGCGGCGGCATCATCACTGTTCACAAAGAGTAGCCAGGGAGACAAGCCATGTTCAAGGGTGTGTTACTGTCCGTGCTGTGCGCCATCGGCCTGCTGAACCCCATGCTGCTGACTGGCTCGCTGTTCGCGCCGAATCCAGATGCCCCCATCAAGGTAGGCGTTTATCAGAACGAGCCACTGGTCTTTGTTCGAGAGGATGGGACCGCGGCCGGCATCTATGTTGATATTCTCAACTATATCGCCACCAAAGCACATTGGCGCATCGAATACGTCCCCGGCACCTGGTCGCAATGCCTGGAGCGGCTGTCCAACGACGAAATCGACCTGCTGGTTGCCATCGAATATTCAGAGGAACGAGCCCAGGTCTATGATTTTTCTGACGAGGTGGTGCTGACCAACTGGGGCCAGATTTATGCTCCTTCAGGGGCCAACATCCAATCTGTTCTGGACTTGAACGGCAAGTCCATTGCTGTGCTGCGCGGCGACATCTATGCCCAGGGACTCAAAGAGATCGTGAGCCGGTTTGGGATGACGAGCCGGTTTGTCGAAATGGACGAATACGCTGCCGTGTTCGAGGCCATTAGCAATCGAGAAGTGGATGCTGGGCAGGTCCCGCACTTGTATGGGACGCAGCACGAGATGAGCTATGACGTGGACAAGACGACCATCATCTGCTGCCCCATGGAATTGCGTTTTGCGGCGCCCAAAGGCCAGCAAGACCGCGAGTTGCTGCTGATCATCGACAAAGAGCTGGCGCTGCTCAAGGCCGATCAGGGCTCGGCATACTATCGCGCCGTGAATCGCTGGCTGGGTTTCGCTGGGGTTGAGCGCGTGGAACTGCCCGACTGGGTGGGTTGGATCCTGGCGTTGGCCGGCGCGATTGGCTTGATGCTTTTGGGGACCAGCGTGGTTCTCAAATCCCAGGTTCAGGCGCGCACGGCCGAGCTGTCGCGCAAGAACGCTGAATTGCAGATCGAGATCGTCGAGCGGGCGCACGCCCAGGCCGAGATCGTCCGCTTGCAACATCTACTTCAGAATATCACCGATTCCATGCCCTCGGCGCTCATTACGCTGGACCCGGCCGGTCACATCCTGACGTGGAACCCGGCCGCCGAGGCCCTGACCGGCCAAACGGAGGCCCAGGTACAGGGCCAGATGCTATGGCAGGCCAGTCCCGAACTGGCCCGCTACCGTGAATTGTTCGAGCGGGTGCTTTGCGAGGGCCAGATCTTGCACCAGCACAAGGAGCAACTGGGCACCGATCTCAACGCCGTTTATCGGGACGTGAGCATATTTCCCTTGCAAGCCAACGACATCAATGGTGCGGTGCTGCGCATAGACGACGTGACCCGGCGCGTGCAACTGGAAGAGATGATGCTGCAATCGGCCAAAATGGCGAGCGTGGGCGGTCTGGCGGCCGGCGTGGCCCACGAAATCAACAATCCCCTGGGTGCCATGATGCAGAGCGCCCAGATGTTGCAATTGGCTTTTGATACCCAGCGGCCCCGGGTGCGCGAGCGTTTGCAGTCCGCCGGAGTAGACCCCGATGCCCTGGAGCATTATCTGAGCCTGCGCGGCGTGATGGATTATCTGGAAGGTATCCGCTCCTCCGGCGAGCGCGCGGCCAAGATTGTCTCGGACCTGCTGAGTTTTTCGCGCAAGAGCTCGTCCAAGGCCGCGCCCCATGGCCTGAATCAACTGGTGGAACAAACCCTGGACCTGGCCGCGACCGATTATGACTTGAAAAAGAAATATGATTTTCGCGACATGATAGTGGTGCGAGACCTGACGCCCGGCCTGCCCCAGGTCTTTTGCGATGGGCAACAGATCCAACAGGTCATCCTCAACCTGGTGCGAAACGCCGCCCAGGCCATGTCCGAGCGGCGCGAACACGAACACGACTATAAACCACGCCTGATCATGCTAACCGCGCTGGCCCCGGATGAGCAATATGTGCGCCTGGAGGTCGTGGACAATGGCCCCGGCATCCCGGAGGCCATTCGCTCGCGGCTATTTGAACCTTTTTTCACCACCAAGGGTGTAGGCAGAGGGACCGGTTTGGGTTTGTGGCTGTGTTGGTCCATTGTGGCTGAGCGACACAAGGGACGCATCTGGGTCGAGGCCGCGGCCGATGGCGGCAGCCGCTTTATAGTCGAGTTACCTATTGCGCCCCTGGCAGAAGACTAGACATTCGCGATACCGGCCCTGATAGGAGGGTACGATGTCAGCTATACGCATTCTCGTCATAGATGACGAATCCCTGACGCGCATCTCACTGGCGGATTTCTTGCAGGACATGGATTATGAGACGGCCACCGCCAGTAGTGGCGAGGCCGCCATTCATCTGCAAGAGGAGCGGCCGTTTGACGTGTGCATTGTAGACATTCGGATGCCGGGCATGGATGGCATTGAAACCATCCAGCACTTGCACCGCATCGCGCCGCAGTCGCAGTTTATCATTTGCACCGGTTCGCCCCAGTTTGCGCTGTCGCCCATGCTGTCGGAAATTGGGCTGTCGGAGGACGACATCGTGCGCAAGCCGGTGCTGGACATGAACGTTTTTCTGATGCTCATCACACAGATGATGCCCGGAGAGGTGGTCCATGAGTGAACCCCGCCCGGATCGGCTCCTGATCATCGATGACGAAGTGCTCATCCGCCGCGCCCTGGCCGACTACCTGGCCGAGTGCGGCTACGAATGTACCACCGCGGCCGATGGCGTTGAGGGCCTGGCCCTGGCCCGGTCGCAGCGCTTTGACGCGGTGCTGGTGGATCTGCGCATGCCGCACATGGATGGGCTAGAAGTGATTGCGACACTTCAGGACGAACAGCCTGAGGTGCCGGTGACCGTGGTATCGGGGACCGGGGTGCTCAACGATGCTATTGAGGCCATGCGTCTGGGCGCGCAAGATTATGTCACCAAGCCCATCCAGGACATGGATGAAGTGGTGGTGGTGGTGCGCCGGGTGATGGAGAGGGCGCGCCTGATGGCCGAGCGCGACCGCTATCAGCGCGAGCTGGAAACCGAGGTGGCGCGCCAGACACGTGACCTGGAAGCCCTCAGCCGGGTCTCGTATGCCATTAGTGATCCCCTGGACATAACTACTATGCTGCACCGGGCAGTCGATGCGGCCATCGCAGCCATGGATGCCGATGGCGGCGTGGTGCGCTTGCTGGACCCGGCTACCAACCACCTGGTCATGGCTGCCGCACGCGGGATACCCGACCCATACCTGGCCTCGGCCCAGGCGATTCCGCTGGGCCAGGGCATTATCGGTCAGGTGGCCCAGGACGGCCGGGCCCGCGCCGGCGTAAACCTGACGGCTGATCCCTGGATGACCCATCTGGAGCAGCGTTTTGGGTCGTATCTCTGCGTGCCGCTGCGCACCGGCGACGAGGGCAGCCAGAAGCACCCCATCGTGGGCACGTTGGGAGTGGCGACGCAGGCCCGCCAGGATTTCGACGCGCGCGAGGTGGCCTTGCTGTCCGCCATCGGCAACCAGATCGGCGTGGCTGTGGCCCGGGCGCAGGGGGCCGACGAGCTGAAACAGGCCAATCTGGAAATGGAACGGCTGCTGACGCAGACGCGCGAGCAGGCCCGGCGCCTGCGGCAGATCATAGATACCGTGCCAGATGGCATGATGCTACTGGATGCCACCGGACACGTGATCCTGGCCAACCCGGTCATCGAACAGATGTTGCCCATGCTGATGGGCCAGTTGGCCGGCCGGCCGCTGACTCACCTGGGCGACTATGCGCTGGCGGACTTGTTGGCCCCGCCGCCGCAGGGCCTGTGGCACGAGATCACGTTGGACCAGCTTACCCTGGAGGTGGTAGCCCGGCCCAGTCGCATTGGTTCCCGGCCCGGCGGCTGGGTGCTGGTGATCCGCGACGTGACCCGGCGCCGCGAGATCGAGCAGCGCGCCCAGCAGCAAGAGCGACTGGCCGCCATCGGCCAACTGGCCGCCGGCATCGCTCACGAAATCAACAATCCCATGACCAGTGTGCTGGGCTTTACCGAACTGGCGTTGAGCGACATGGCAGCGGATGACCCGGCCCGGGATTATATGGACGTGATCATCAGCGAAGCCCTGCGAGTGCGCGACATCGTGCGCGGCCTGCTCAACCTGGCCCGCCAGACCGAGTTTCGCTCCGAGCAGGCCGACATCAACCCGGTGGTCCACGAAGTGCTGACCCTGGTGCGCCCACGCATGACCAAGGGCGACATTGACCTGGACGAGTGTTACGCTGTCGATTTGCCCTATCTGCCCATGGACACTGGACGCATCAAGCAGGTGATCCTCAATCTGGTAGCCAATGCCATGCATGCCATGCCCAACGGCGGCACCCTGACCGTCATCACCGAACAAATGGGCGGTGAGGTGGTGGTGCGCGTGACTGATACCGGGGTGGGTATCCCTCCCGAGAACCTGAAGCGCATTTTCGAGCCGTTTTTTACCACCAAACCGGTCGATCAGGGCACCGGTCTGGGCTTGTCGATCAGCCGGGGTATCGTGCAAGAACATGGCGGCCGCATCGAGGTGGAGAGCCAGGTGGGACAGGGCAGCACGTTCGCCATTTGGCTGCCCTGTGCGGCCGTTGACCACTGACCGTCGGGGTAAGTGTGGTTGACGGTCGGTCGTCAGCCGCCGATGTTGCGTTTCATCCTCAAATATGCTATCATCAGCCACGCCGGGCAAAGCAGCCCGGCGATCACCATCTCGTAGAGGAGGACCCCCCAACGATGTCGAACAAGCAAATGAAACGGATCCTGGTTACCGGCGCGTGCGGCCAGATCGGCTCCGAGCTGACCCTGGCCCTGCGCGAGCGCTATGGCGGTGCCAATGTGGTGGCGACCGGGCATCGCACCCCCCCCGGCCCTGAGCTTCGCGATTCTGGCCCCTTTGAGTTTATCAACGTAGCCCGGCGTGAGACACTGGACGAGGTCATCGCCAAGCATGACATCGACACCATTTATCACATGGCAGCCATCCTCTCGGCCGTGGGCGAGGAAAAGCCGCACCTGTGCTGGGACGTGAACATGAACGGCCTGTATAACGTGTTGGAGGCGGCCCGGGACCACGATCTGGTGCGGGTGTTCTGCCCCAGTTCTATCGCCGCCTTTGGGCCAGAGACACCCCGGTACGACACGCCCCAGGAGACGGTGCTGCGGCCTCGCACCATGTACGGCGTGACCAAGGTGGCCGGCGAGCTGCTGTGCGACTATTACGTGCGTCGCTTTAACGTGGACGTGCGTGGCGTGCGCTACCCGGGCATCATCAGCGCCGAGACGCTGCCCGGCGGCGGCACCACCGACTATGCCGTGGCTATCTATTACGAGGCCGTGGAGCACGGGCGTTACACCTGCTTTGTGCGCGAGGACACGGTGCTGCCCATGATGTACATGCCCGACGCCCTCAAGGCCACTCTGGATCTCATGGACGCCGATTTCGGCTCGCTGGTGCATCATTCCGATTTCAACCTGGCGGCCATGAGCTTTTCCGCCGGCGAGCTGGCGGCCGAGATCCGCAAGCACGTCCCGGGTTTCGTCTGCGAGTATCAGCCGGACTTTCGCCAGGCCATCGCCGATTCGTGGCCCCGGAGCATCGACGACAGCGCGGCACGTCAGGAGTGGGGCTGGGAGCCGGCCTATGACCTGGCGGCCATGACCACCGACATGCTGGACCGGCTGCAAAAGCGCCACGCGGCCGGGCAATTGTACCAGCAGCCCTGTGATTGCTAACTCGAATCCCGCAACTCGATAACTTTTTTCAAGGAGGAAACGGTCAATGACGGACAAACTGGATTTCATGCGCGAGGAACTGCAAGCACTCCAGGACGAGAAGCGCTTTATCAACATTCGCACCATGGACTCGGCGGCCGACGGGTGGATGGTGGTGGACGGCCGGCGCGTGCTCAACTTTTGCACCAACAACTACCTGGGGCTGGCGAACCACCCGGCCCTGAAAGACGCCGCCAAGCGAGCCATCGACGAGTGGGGCGTGGGGCCGGCCGCCGTGCGCACTATCGCCGGCACCCAGGCCCTGCACATCGCGTTCGAGCGGCGCATGGCCGAGTTCAAGGGCGTGGAGGCGTCCATGCTGGTGCAGAGCGGCTTTTGCGCCAACCAGGCGGCCATCGCGCCGCTGGTGGGCCGGGACAGGGCCACCGGGATGCAAGACGTCATCTTTTCGGACCGGCTCAACCACGCTTCCATCATCGACGGGGCGCGGCTCTCCGGCGCCAAGATCGTGGTCTTTGAGCACCGCGACGCGGAGGATCTGGAACGCCAGATCGTGGAGAACCTGCCCAAGTACCGCCGGGGTCTCATGATCACCGACGGCGTGTTCAGCATGGACGGCGACGTGGCGCCCCTGGACAAGTTATACGCGGTGGCCGAGCGCTATGGCGTGATGACCATGGTGGACGACGCCCACGGCGAGGGCGTGCTGGGCCGGGGCAAGGGCATTGTGCATCACTTTGGCCTGCAAGGCCAGTTCGACGTCGAGATCGGCACGTTGAGCAAGGCGTTCGGCGTGATGGGCGGCGTCATCGCCGGCAAGCAGGTGGTCATCGACTACATCCGGCAGAAGGCCCGGCCCAACCTCTTCTCCAGCGCCATCACCCCGGCGGACACCGCCGCCTGTATAGCCTCCGTGGATTACATCGAGGCGCACCCAGAGTTGGTGGACCGGCTGTGGGAGAACGCCGAATACTTCAAGGCCGGCATCCAGCGCCTGGGCATCGACACCGGCGTCACCGAGACTCCCATCGTGCCGGTGATGCTGGGCGACGTCAAGCTGGCGAAAGCCTTTAGCGCTAAGCTGTTCGAGTACGGCGTGTTCGCGATGGCGTTGGGCTTTCCCACGGTGCCCGAAGGCAAGGCTCGCATCCGGGTGATGAACACCGCCGCTCACACGCGGGAAGACCTGGACCTGGGATTGGCTACCTTTGAAAAGGTGGCCCGGGAGTTGGGCGTTATCTAGACGGCAGACCCTTCGACCTGGCTCAGGGCAGACCGCCGACGGCTGACTGCGCCGGATAAACGGCAGTCCGCCGTCGGCGGTTGGGCTGCACAAGATTGACAACGAAAGGAGGCTCTTACCCATGACCAAAAAAGTCGTCGTCATCATCCACGGGGCCGGGGACCAACCGGCAAACTATCCGGAAGACGAGGTCAAGGCCCTGGAAACAGAGCTGGGCTACCGGCCAGACTATTTGGTGGCGCGCTACGACGACGTGGCGACAGGCTGTTCCTGGCACAAGTTTGGCGAGGGGGACACGCGCATCGCCGTCGAACGGGCAACCGAGCACTGGGAGCGGGCCATCCGGTTGCGAGCCACCCTCCAGGAGTACGTGGAGACAGGGCAACTGCCCGAGGTGGAGGGCCGGGTGACGTTGCGGAGCCTGCCGGCCGGCCTCAAACCAACCATCGAAGACTGTATCCGCTACCTGTTGGCCGACCCGTCGTTCCAGGATGCCGTGCAGGCCCGGCTCATCGAGCCGCTGCAAAAAGCGGCCGCGGAGTATGACGAGACCATCCTGGTGAGCCACAGTATGGGCACCGTGGTCTCTTTCGACGTGCTGAAAAAGCACGTCCAGTCGTTCCCCCTGTCCACTTGGTTCACCATGGGCAGTCCGTTGCGTTGGCTGGTAGGCCTCAAGCTGCACAGCGGTGACCTGGGACAGATCAATACCCAGACCGTGCGCTTTTGGCACAACCTGTACGACACCACGGACCTCATCGCCGACTCGCTGGCCCCGGCCTTCCCGGACTATGATCTGTACGATGACTTTGAAGACGTCTCGGACGAGTTCCCGGAGGCCCACCATTACTGGAGCGACCCGGACGTTGTCCGCATCATTGCGAACACGCTGCGCTGACCGCGATACAGGAGACCTCGCGTGCCCCAGATCCTTACCTATGACCTGCAATTGCTGGAAAAAGCCCTCTTCTCCATCGTCGTCGTGCTCCTGGCCCTGGTGGCGAATTGGGCTTTGAGCAACCTGATCCGGGGTCGGATCAAGGACCCGGCCCAGATGTCGTCGGTACGCATGTTGATGCGCAATGGCATCTTTTTGATCAGTTGCGGCATTGTCGTGGCGATCTGGCTGGAAATCGGTGGCAGCCTCACTGTGGCTATCGGCATCGCCGGGGCCGGGGTGGCCTTTGCGGCCCAGGAGGTCATTGGCTCTTTGGCCGGCTACCTGAACATCGTTTCCGGCAACCTGTTTCACATCGGTGACCGGGTGCGCATTGGCGATGTGGAAGGCGACGTGTTGGACATCAGCCTGCTGCGCACCACGGTGATGGAGATCCGCGAGTGGATCAATGCCGATCAGTACACCGGGCGCACCGTCACCATTGCCAACCGCGTGGTCTTTACGGACCCAGTGTTCAACTATACGCGGGATTGGCCGTATCTCTGGGACGAGATCATGATCCCCATTACCTACGAGAGTGACTGGCGCAGGGCGGCCCAACTCATGCTCGACCACGCCCAGGAATACAGCGCGCACATCCAGGCCCCTGCTGAGAAGGACCTGCAGCGACTGACCCGGCACTACCCGGCTTTGCAACAGACATCGGTGGAGCCTTCTCTCTACCTGCTCATGACCGACAATTGGATCCAGATGACCTTTCGCTACGTGGTCGTGGCCCGGGACCGGCGCGTCGTGCGGTCACAACTGCACCGTGAACTGCTGGAGCATTTTGAACAAGAGCCCACTATCACCGTTGCGTCGGATACATTTGGCATCGTGAGCCTGCCGACCATCTCGACCACCATCGCCACCCCTGTGGCACCCCAGCCGGCCGGCTCTGTCGCCAGCCCGGGCCAGTCATCATAACCCCTGGACTGGCGCGCGACCTGGAAAGGCATTTGTTCGATGGCTCGTCACCCTGTTTCAAACAATCACATGATGACCAGGACCGCCCAAAGGGTCATCGCATACGAAGTGGTGGGCTTTGGGCTGATCATTTTGCTGTTGTGGGCCGACGAGTGGCTGGACATTCCCCATTTATTGGGTGCGATGGCCACGCCGGCCAACTGGGTCGAGAGCGCCGTCGAGTCGGCCTTGGTCTTGATCCTGGGCGTGTTGGTCATCTGGGCGTCGTGGCGATTCCTCAAGCACATTCGATACCTGGAGGGCTTTGTGCCCATGTGTGCTTTTTGCAAGCGCGTCCGGCTGGGCGACGAGTGGGTCCCGGTCGAACAGTACATTTGCCAGCATTCTACGGCCCAGGTCTCCCATGGCTTTTGCCCTGAATGTGCCCACAAACACTATGGAGAATATCTGGACGAACCCCCGCGTGAATAACCTGTGCCAACGTCTTCCCCGGCCCGTTCCCGATGGAACGAGCCTTTTCGTGCCCCGGGGCATGCCCGGCGCTTGACCCCGGCGCTAAAGTGGGCTACAATACGGCGCAGCAGGGCGCTGGAGGTCACAGCCCCTGACGCCGTAATCTGGCCGGAGGAATGACCAATGCCCGTGTACGAATATGTGTGCCCAGATTGTGGATGCAAGTTTGAACTGTTGCGCCCCATGAGCCGCCGGGACCAGACCACCACGTGCCCGCAGTGTGGTGGGAGCCAGGCCGGGCGCCAGCTTTCGCGTTTTGTGGCCCGCAGTGCCCTTGATAGCGACGTGATGAACTATGCCTCCAACGCTGTCAACACCAGTCGGAGCAGTGGGAGTTCGTGCGCGTCGTGTTCGGCTTCTTCGTGCGCTGGCTGCAAGTGAGATGGTCCGGCCAGCCCGGGCCTGACGTGCCGGGCGCCGCTTGCAATTCGTTGGGCGATAAGGTATAATACGACTGCCCTGAGGGGCTCACGTGTCCAGACGGGGACACGGATCAACGCGCCGTCTTTTAAAAGTGGGAGTTTCCCACTTTTCTTATTGTAGGGCCTAACGGGGGCAACATCGACAAGACATTGTCGATCTGATGCAGTGATGTCGCCGTTCGGGCCGGCAGTTCCGAAGGAACTGCCACCTATGGCGGGCGCAGCCCGCCATAGGCATAGGGCCTAACTCGTGAAATTCTTGCGGTAGCGAAGCGGCACGGGCAAGAATTCCCAAAAGCGCCAACCTGGTAGGGTCTGGTTTATCCAGGTTAGGACATAGTCAGGAGGATCTGGGCCGATGAAGAGCGAGATCATCGCTGCCATCAACCAATTGTGCTCAGAAAAGGGCCTCAGCTCTGAGGTCGTCTTTGAGGCGGTCGAGGCTGCCTTGTTGTCGGCATACAGGCGCAGTGAGCGTGGCAGTGGAGTAGTGGGACAAGACATTTCGGTACACATGGATCGCGAAACGGGCCAATTTGACATCCGGCGCCATTGCCAGGTGGTAGAAGAGGTATCCGATCCGCGCATCGAGTTGACGCTGGCAGAGGCGCAGGCTATCGACCCGGCCGTGGAACTGGGCGGCGAAATTGTCACCCAGATTCCCGCAAGCCAGGATTTTGGGCGGATCGCGGCGCAGACAGCCAAGCAGGTGATCCTGCAGCGCATCCGAGAGGCAGAACGCGAGAGCCTGTACAGCGAGTACATGAACCGGGCCGGTGACATTGTCCACGGCACGGTATATCGCGTCGAGCCGCGGGGGGTGATCATCAGCCTGGGCAAAGCCGAGGCCCTGATGCCCCCGCCGGAGCAGATCCCGCGTGAGTATTACCGCATCGGGCAGCGCATCCGCGCTTTTGTGCTGGAGGTGCGCCGGGCGAATCGCGGGCCGCAGGTAGTCGTGTCGCGCACGCACCCCGACCTGGTACGCCGGCTCATCGAGCTCGAAGTGCCCGAAGTCTTTGCGGGGACCGTCGAGATCAAGTCGATTGCCCGCGAGCCTGGTGCGCGCTCCAAGGTGGCCGTGGCCGCGCGCGAGCCGGGCGTGGACCCGGTCGGCGCATGCGTGGGCATTCGCGGCGTGCGGGTGCAGAACGTGGTGGCCGAGTTGAACGGCGAAAAGGTGGACATTGTGGCCTGGAACCCAGACCCGGGCGTATTGGTGGCAAACGCCCTGTCGCCGGCCCGCGTGACCAGCGTCACCGTCGTCGAAGACGAAAACACGACCATTGTGGTGGTGCCCGACGACCAGCTTTCGCTAGCCATTGGCCGTGCCGGGCAGAACGCCCGGCTGGCAGCCCGCCTGACCGGCTGGCGCATCGACATCAAGAGCGTCAGCGAGGCCCAGGAGGATGAAGGGTGGATCGCCCTGGACGGTGAAGAGAGCCTGGAATCAATCCGGGAAGACCTGGCGCCGGGCGAATATGAAGAGATTATCGAATACATCGAAGAGGCCCCGGTGGCCCGGGCTGTGCCAGCCGAGTTGCCCGAGGACGAGGACCTCACCGATCTGGCGCCGGTGATTGAGGTGCCCGAGGAGGAACTCGTCGAGTTGGCGGTCGAACCGCCAGCTTTGGAGGTGCCACCGATAGCCAGTGCGCTGCTGGTGGAGCCGGTCTATGACGCAGAAGAGGAACCTTCCGAAGAGGGAGAAGTCCGAACGCAAGATCGGCAAAAGGAAGCCAAAAAAGGCCGCCGTGATCGCCGGCGCCGCGCCGATACCTTTGTAGTGGAAGAACCAGACTGGTAAGACAAGTATGGCCTCTAGGCGCGGCGCGGTCAGCGCCGGGGAGAGGATGACCATGCCCACTCGCAAACGCCATATCCCCCAACGCACCTGCGTGGCCTGTCGGCGAGTTCGTGCCAAGCGTGACCTGGTGCGCGTGGTGCGTGGGTTGGATGGCTGTGTGCGTGTGGATATCACCGGCCGGTCGGCCGGGCGCGGAGCCTATCTGTGTCGCACGGCGGCGTGCTGGGAGCAGGCACTCAAGCGTTCCAGCCTGGAGCACGCCTTGAATAGTAGTCTTACGGCAGAGGATCGCGCGGCATTGGCCGCGTATGTGCTGACCCTGCCGGCAGCGGAACCCGAACCACCACTGCCAGATGGCGAGAGTTCAGTAGAGTGAATGGAAAGGAGGCAGCGACGTGACCAGCGAAGCAAGCCCCTCCGAACAGCAAACACCCGATGGGGAACCCAAGGTCGTTCGTACGCGCCGCGTGCGGCGCATTCGTCCCCGTCGAACATTTTACCCCACCGAAGATGGTCGGGCACCCCGGTCTGAGGCTGCGGAAGCGGATGGCGCTGCCGCTGCACCGACGCAGCGCCGCGTGGTGCGCCGCGTGGTGCGCCGCGTGACCAAGGCGGCGCCCCCGGCGGCAGCCAAGCCGGCCGAGCCGGCGTCGGCCAAAGAGCCTGTGGCCGTCAAGGAGGCACCGGCACGTCCCGCGTCAGCCGAAAAGGTTCAGTCCAAGCCCAAGCAGCGTCCCGTTGAAGCCGAAGGCCTGGTGGCGCCCCTGCCTCCCGCCGTCGAGCCGGCGCCGGTCGTGGAGCCGGTTGAGGAGCCGGCCAAAGAGCCAGCCGAGGAGCAAGTCGCGCCCATGGGTGTCATCGAGGTGGGCGACGTCATCTCGGTCAAGGAACTGGCCGGCCTCATGAACCTGAGCCCGGTGGATGTGATCAAACGACTGATCGAAAACGGCGTCATGGCCAACATCAATCAGAACATTGACTTTGATACGGCGGCTGTGGTCGCCGCTGACCTGGGCTTTGAGGCGCAGGAAAAATACGTAGAAGCGCCCCCGGCGACTGATACCGCGCTGGCGCCACTGCCTTCGCTGCCCCGGCACCGGCGGCGCGCCAGCCTGATGGATCAGGACAAACTGGTGTCGCGGCCGGCCGTGGTGACGGTCATGGGCCATGTGGACCACGGCAAGACCAAACTGCTGGATGCCATTCGCCAGGCGCGCGTGGCCGACCAGGAGGTGGGCGGCATTACCCAGCACATTGGGGCCTATCAGGTGGAAAAGGCCGGCAAGCGCGTGACCTTTTTGGACACGCCGGGTCACGAAGCATTCACAGCCATGCGTGCCCGAGGTGCCCAGGTCACAGACATTGCCGTGCTGGTGGTGGCTGCCGACGACGGCGTGATGCCGCAAACGGTCGAGGCCATCAACCACGCCCGGGCGGCCCAGGTGCCCATCATCGTGGCCCTGAACAAGATCGACAAGGACAACGCCAACCCCGACCGCGTCAAGCAACAACTGTCCGACGTGGGCTTGTTGGTGGAAGACTGGGGCGGTGACATCATCTGTGTGCCCATCTCGGCCAAGTTTCTCCGGGGCATTGATGACTTGCTCGAGATGATCCTGCTGGTGGCGGAAATGGCCGACCTGAAGGCCAATCCCAACCAGGCGGCCGAAGGGACCATCATCGAAAGCCGCATGGACCGCGCACGCGGCGCGGTGGCGACCGCACTCATCCACAATGGCACGCTGCGCGTGGGCGACTATGTGGTGGTGGAAGATACCTATGGCAAGGTGCGCGCCCTGTTCAACGACCAGGGCAAGCGCATCCGCCGGGCCACCCCAGCCACTCCGGTGGAGATACTGGGTCTGCCCAACGTGGTGCGTGCCGGCGATACGCTCGAAGTGGTTGCCAAAGAGCGCGACGCTCGCGAACGCGCCAGCCAGCGCCGCGAGCAAACCCAGGAGGCCGCCCAGGTTGTCACAGCCCGGCGCCCGAGCCTGGAAGACCTGCTGGCCCAGGCCGAAGCCGGCGCAATAAAGGAACTGAACCTTGTCATCAAGGCCGACGTGCAGGGTTCGCTGGAGCCTATCGTCTCGTCGTTGCAGGATCTGGGCACCGAAATGCTCAAGGTCAACGTCATCCACCAGGGCACCGGCAACATTACCGAATCCGACGTGATGCTGGCATCAGCCTCGGGCGCCGTCGTTATTGGTTTTACCGTGTCGGCCGATGCTGCCGCGCAGCGATTGGCCGAGGCTGACGAGGTCGAGATCCGCACCTATGACATCATCTATCGTCTTATCGAAGACGTGGACAAGGCCCTACACGGCCTGCTAGAGCCCACCTTTGTCGACGTGATCGACGGGCACGCCACCGTGCGGGCGGTCTTTCGCGTGGGCAAAGACGTGGTGGCCGGCTCGTATGTGGACGATGGCGTGGTGCTGCGCAAGTCGCGCGCGCGCGTCTATCGCGACGACAAGCTGCTGCACGAAGGCAGTGTAACCAGCCTCAAGCGCTTCAAAGACGACGTGCGCGAGGTCAAGACCGGCTTCGAGTGCGGCGTGGCCGTGGCCGGGTTCCGTGATTTCGAAGAAGGCGACCGGATCGAGTTCTATCATCAGGAAAAGGAACAGGCGGCGACATAGATGGCACAACGCGGAAACGTGAAACAGGAACGGATCGGCGCCTTGATTCGCAATCACATCAGCTATCTCTTTGAGCGTGACGAAGTGCGCGACCCGCGCCTGAACTTTGTCAGCGTGACTGATGTGGAGGTGACGCAGGACCAGCGGTTTGCCAAGGTGTTCGTGCGGGTGCTGGGCTCGCCTGAGGAGCAACAAGAGGCCCTGGCGGCGCTGGAACGGGCCGCTGGGTTTATACGCACCAAGCTCGCTGGGCGCCTGCGTCTGCGGCATATGCCAGAACTGTCGTTCCACCTGGACCAGGCGCTGGAATACGGCAACCGCATTGACGCGCTGTTGGACGAGATCGGCCGCACAGAACCGGCAGGAGAATCAACCGACGCATGAGCGAGGCGTTCCCCATTCAGATGCAGACCATCGGCCAGATGTTGCGTCACGCCAGCACCGTGTGGCTGGGTTCGCACGTAAACCCCGATGGCGATGCCATCGGATCGCTGTTGGGCCTGGGACACGTGCTGCAGCAGCAGGGCAAGCAGGTGTGCCTGTTTTGCCCCAGCCCCATACCCGAACGTTTTGGCTTTTTGTCCGGGGCTACCGACATCGTATTCGAATTGCCCGACTGGGAACCAGACCTCATCGCCATTTTGGACTGTGGCGACCTGGACCGGCTGGGCTATTTGCACGATAGTCATCTGTTCCAGCGAGTGCCCACGGCAAACATTGACCACCACGCCACCAACACGCGTTTTGCCAAGGTCAACTGGGTAGACCCCACCATGGCCGCCACCACCGAGATGCTGGCCACGCTGATCCAGGACCAGGGTTGGCCCATCGATGCGACGGCAGCCATGTGCCTGCTGGCCGGCCTGCACACCGATTCGCTGGGCTTTCGCACCAATTCCACGCGGCCGCGCACGCTGCACCTGGCAGCAGACCTGATGGCAGCCGGGGCGTCCATGACCACGATCGTGGACCGGGTTTATGATTCCAAGCCCCGGGCTGCGTTGCGCATCTGGGGGGCGGCGCTGGCGAACCTGCGAGAAGATGGACCTTTGGTGTGGGCGGCTGTGACCAACGAGATGTTGGGTCGTACCGGGGCTGAGAATGGCTATCTCAACGGCATCGTGGGGTTTATGCGCAGTACGGCCGACGTGGAGGTAGCCGTGCTCTTTTCCGAAACCCCTGAGGGCCGGGTGCGCGTTGAATTTCGCTCCAAGGGCCGGGTCAACGTGGCCGAAACTGCCCAACGCCTGGGCGGTGGCGGTCACGTGGCGGCTTCGGGGTGCTCTCAGCCTGGCCCGCTGGAAGAAGCCGAGCGCATCGTCCTGGCCGAGGTGCGCCAAGACCTGGCGGCCGCTGGATTCTAGATGGCGGGCACTGGGCCGGCGGTCTCGGGTATCCTGAACCTGTACAAGCCGGTCGGCCCCACGTCTCACGACATGGTGGCCCGGGTGCGCCGGCTTTTTGGGCAGCGCCAGGTGGGCCACGCCGGCACCCTGGACCCACTGGCCGAAGGCGTGCTCCTGATTTGCCTGGGCGCAGCCACCCGGATGAGCCAATACCTGATGGACGGGCCCAAGACCTATCTGGCCGACGTGACGTTGGGCGCTACCAGTATCACCGACGACGCCGAAGGCACGTTGATGCCAGGCCGGCCGGTGTCTTGCACTCGCGCTGACGTGCTCCAGGCCCTGGGCCGCTTTTTGGGCGAGATTCAACAGGTGCCACCGCGCTATGCGGCCATCAAGCGCGACGGCGTGCCGCTGTACAAGCTGGCCCGGCGCGGCCAGGCGGTGACGCCGCCCCCCCGGCCCGTTCACATCCAGGCGATCCACCTGTTGAGCTGGCAGCCGCCGCATATGAGCCTGCTGGTTACCTGCCACGCCGGCACCTACATCCGGTCCCTGGCCCGCGATGTGGGAACCCTCTTGCGGTGCGGCGGTTATTTGAGTGGGCTGGTGCGCCTGTGCAGCGGCCGCTTTACGGCCGGTGATGCCGTGACCCTGGAGCAGTTGGAACTGGCTGTGGACGCCGGGTTTGCCGCCGACCTGCTGTACCCGGTAGATACGGCTCTGCTGGACCGGGATGCTGTGATCCTGGGACCCGACTCGGTGGCCCGGCTGCGACAGGGCCAGGCGTTGCCGGCCCACGGCCGGCCCACCGGCCCGGCCCCCTATCGCGCCTATTCCAGCGCCGGCGACCTGGTGGCGCTCGTCACCCATCGGTCCAGCGGGGGCCAGGCCCTCTGGCAGCCGCAGCGCGTATTCGCCACGACAGATTGACCACCCGACCAGGACAGAACCATGCGTGTACTCAGAGGTTTGGCAGCTCTAGACCCCGACATCGGCGTGACCCTCACTGTGGGCGCTTTTGACGGTGTGCATCGTGGGCATCAGCAGCTCATCACCCAGTTGCGCCAGCGAGCGGCGGCGTTGGGCGGCCTCAGCGCCGTCATCACGTTTGATCCACATCCGCGCGCGGTGCTGGCGCCCGATAACTCGGTGCCCTATCTCACCACCCTGGACGAAAAGATCGTCCTACTGGAACAGGCCGGCGTAGACGTGCTCATCATTCTCACCTTTACGCGCGAGATGGCCGATATGCCGGCGGGCACGTTCTTGCAGCTTGTGCAGGACTATGTGAACATCCAAGAATTGATGGTGGGACCAGATTTCGCGCTGGGCCGGCAGCGTGAGGGGACATTGCCCCTTCTGGAACAGGTGGGCGAGCGCCTGGGCTTTGGCGTGCGCTCGGTGATGCCCCTGTTGGTGGACGGACACATGATCAGCAGCACGCGCATTCGTCAGACCCTGGCCCAGGGCCGGGTGCGCGAGGCGGCGCGCCTGCTGGGCCGGCCCTATCGGCTCTATGGCGAGGTGGTGCCGGGCGCGCAGCGCAGCAGCGAACTGGGCGTGCCCACCGCCAACCTGGTCTGCCAGCGGGATGCCCTGTGCCAGGGGTTGGCGATGCCAGCCGACGGCGTGTACGCCACGTATGCCCTCCTGGACGACGAGCCGCGCCCGGCGGTCACCAATGTAGGCGTGCGGCCCACCCTGGGCGATGGCGAGCATCTGGTGGCGACCCATATTCTGGATGTGGACGAGGACCTGTACGGGCGCATGCTGGGCGTCGAGTTTATCCAACGCCTGCGCGACGAACAGTGGTACGAGCACCCCGACCAGCTCGTGGCCCAAATCCAGCAAGACGTTCGCCAGGCGCGCGCCTTGCTGCTGAATTCGTGAGCCATGCCCCCAACCTCAACTGCCCCCACCCGGGGGCCGTTTTTGTCACCAGAGCCGTTTGTCGTGATCGTGGTATTGAGCTGGAACGGGCGCGAGGATACCCGGGCCTGTCTGTGTTCGCTCGAGACCCTGGTCTATGCACGGCGCATCGTGCTCGTGATCGACAATGGCTCGGACGATGGCTCGCCGGCCATGGTGCGCGCCGAATTTCCTCACGTTCACCTTATCGCCAATCCGGCCAACCGGGGCTATGCCGCGGGCAACAACCAGGGGTTGCGATGGGCATTGGACCACGGGGCCGACCTGGTGTGGTTGCTGAACAACGACGTACTGGTGGAGCCAGACAGCCTGACCGAACTGGTTCGCGCGCTCCAGACCGACCCCACGGTGGGCATTGTGGGACCGGTCATTCACCGCATCCACCAGCCCGGCTGGGCCGATGTGGGCGGGCGCTTTGACTTTTGGACTGGCTATGCTCGCGTGCTCTTGTGGGAGCCGGCCTACGAAGGGCTGGAGACGCTCGAAGTGGATTACGTGTGGGGCTGTTCGCTCCTGGTGCGCGCCGAGGTCTTGCACGCGGTGGGCCTGCTCGACCCACGCTGGGTGGCCTATTTCGAGGACGCAGACCTGAGCCAGCGCGCCCGTGCCCGGGGCTGGCGCACGGTGACGGCGTTGCGCGCGCATGTGCAACACCATATCGCCCGGTCTGGCAACAAGGTCTATCTGTGGCAGACGTGGATGCGTCTGCGCAACTACGTGCTGTTTTATGCCCAATATGCACGACCCATCCAATGGCCCGGCCTGTTCCTGGCATTCGCCCTGGTTCACATCCCGCTCTATTTGTACCGCAGCGCCGGCAAGTACGTAGCGTACAAGCTCTTGTCCAAGTACAAGGGCCGCGAGATGAGCCTGTGGTATCGCGGCCAATGAGCAGATAGGCAAATGGAAGCTTCTGCCAATCCTCAATTCAGCATCGTCATCACTACCTACAATCGCCAGCGGCTCCTGACGGCGTGTTTGAACGCCCTGCTGGCCCAGGTTGATGCTGCGCCGGTCGAGGTCATCGTGGTGGACGATGGTTCCAGAGACGGCACGGCGGCGTATCTGGCCGGGCTGGCCCAGGCCGGCGCCATTCGCCATCTGCACCAGCGCAACGCCGGCTGGCCGGCGGCGCGGAACCGGGGCTGGCGCACGGCGCGCGGCGACGTGGTGGCATTTCTGGACGACGACTGTGTGCCGGCGCCGGATTATCTGGCGGCGCTCGCGGGGGCCTGGGCGCGTTGGGCCGATGCGGACGTGGTCGGCATTGGCGGCCGGATTGCCGCGCAGCCCGGCGCCAACTATGCCGGGCGCCTGCGGGCGGCGGGCCACGTGATGGTCTTTGAGGCGCTGAACGCGCCCTATGGAACCCGGGTCGGTGCGCCCGGCCGCGTCGATTTCTGCTACGGCGGCAACCGCTCCCTGCGCCGCGATGTGCTGGCGGTTATGAAGGGCTTTGACGAGACGCTGCGCTATTTTGACGACAATGACCTGGACTGGCGGCTGCGTGCGGCCGGGCGCCAGCAGTGGTATGACCCGGCCATCGTCGCGGCCCACGATTACCGGCTCTCGGCCTGGACTCGCATTCGCGCCGATTACCTGTATGGCCGCTCGGTGCCTCGGTTCACGCGCCGCCACCCCGATTATCCCCACGACCGGCTCGCAGCCGTGACGCTGCCCTCGGTGCCGGCCACGCCCGGCGAGCGCGTTGCCTTTCGGCTGGTGCAGGCCTTTTGCTACGTGGCCCGGCAGACCGGGTTGCGCTATACCCGGTGGCAGTTGGGTCGGCAATCAGCAACGAGCAACCAGTGAATGAATGTTATTTTGGTCTATCCTGCCATCGCCGGCGCCGGGTTTGGCTGCCTAGGTCGGCGGCCCTGGTCGCCCGAGACGCACCTCATCCACCACGGCCTGGCGTCGCTGGGCGCGTGCCTGGCGGCAGCCGGGCACGCGGTGGACCTCATCGACCTGCGGGCACTGCGCGGTTGGGGCGGGTTCTGCCGCGCAGTGCGGTCCCGCGATTCGGCGCTGTGGGGTATCAGCGTTACCAGCCCCGAGCGCGACATCGCTTTGCGGTGTGCGCATATCATCCGCCAGGAGCACCTGGGGGCCCGCGTGGTCGTGGGCGGCGCGCACCCGTCGGTTTGTCCATCCGATTTCACCGCTGACCCGGCCATCGATCATGTGATCCAGGGCGAAGGCGAGCTGGCGCTGGTGGTGCTGGTCGATGCGTTGCTACGGGGCGAGTCGCCGCCGCAGGTGTGGCGTGGTGCGGCGCCGGACCTGGACGCGCTGCCGTTTGTGGCCCGGGAGTTGTTTGATGTGGGAGCCGAACTGCGCGGCGGCTTCTATCCGACCCGGCTGGGGTTACCAACACCGATGGTCACGCTCATCGCCGGGCGCGGGTGCCGGTACAACTGCGCGTTCTGCCAGCCGGCCGAGCGGGCGGTGTTTGGGCCGCGAGTGCGCCGCCGCAGCATAGACCACGTCCTGGCCGAATTGCGCGTGCTGCGCGAGCGCTACGCCTTTCGCAGCCTCATGATCCACGATGATTGTTTGCTCGAAGATCGGGCCTGGGCGCTGCGGTTTGCCGAGGCGTATGCCAGCGAGTTCGGGCAGCCGTGGTTCTGCCAGGCCAGGGCTGACATAGTGGCCGGCGACGAGGACCTGATTCGCGCGCTCAGAGAGGCCGGGCTGGCGGCACTCAGTATTGGTTTCGAGAGTGGCAGCGACCGGGTGTTGCGCCTGTTGCACAAGGGCACCACCGTGGCGCAGAACCGGTGGGCAGCAGAGGTGTGCCGGCGGCTGGGAGTGCGCGTGTTTGGCAACTATATGCTGGGCTTGCCCAGCGAGACGCCGGCCGAGATGATGGCGACGGCGCAGTTAGTGCGTGACATGGAGGGCGCCGTCGCGTTGCGCAGCGTGAGCGTGTACGCACCGTCGCCGGGGAGCGCCCTGTACGAGCAGTGCCGGCGCGATGGACTGCTCTTGCAGGATGGGCCGGCCGGCTACCGGCGGGATCGACTGGGGGGCAAGGTCGCCGGCGTGGATTATATCGCCGTGGATCGGGCGATGGCCTGCGCGCTGGGGTTGTCGCCGGCTCGGGCCGCGCTGCGGCGCTGGACGGCGCATCCGGCCGTGCGGTGCGTGGTGGAGCCTTTGCGTGCGCTGGGATCGGTGCAGGCCGGGTTGGATACGGTCCGGCGGGTAGTTTATCGGCTGTGACTGATCGGCTGATGCCTGCTGCTCAACGTCTCCTGGCAGTCGGTGGTCGGCCATCGGCGGTCGTGCCACGCATCAATATCCATACCGAAAGGAGAGTATCAATGGCCAAGAACAATCTATCCATGACCGAGCGCTACCGGGTTCAGCCCGGCGCCAAGGTACACCTGCGCGATGTTGACCCGGATGACACCGGGCCATATCGGCAAAAGGACGACGCCAAAGCGGACCTGGAGCGCGACCGTGACCGTCTCTTTGACCTGCAAGAGATCCTCTACGCCCAGGCGCAGCATAGCCTGCTCATCGTGCTGCAGGCGATGGACACCGGCGGCAAGGACGGCACTATCTCGCACGTGATGGGCGGCGTGAACCCGCAAGGCTGCCAGGTGGCGAGTTTCAAGCAGCCCACGCCAGAAGAGTTGAGCCACGATTTCCTCTGGCGCATCCACAAACACACGCCGGCGCGGGGGCAGATCACCATTTTCAACCGGTCCCACTATGAGGATGTGCTGGTGGTGCGCGTCCACAACCTGGTGCCTGAGCCGGTCTGGCGGCAGCGCTACAACCAGATCAACGAGTTCGAGGAACTGTTGGCGGACCAGGGTGGCACCACCATACTCAAATTCTTCCTACACATCTCCAGGGCGGAACAAAAGGAGCGGCTGCAGGCCCGGCTGGACGACCCCACCAAGCAGTGGAAGTTTAGCACCGGCGACCTGAAGGAGCGGGCCTACTGGGACGACTACACAGCGGCCTATGAGGACGCGCTGACCCGGTGCAGCACCAAGGTCGCGCCGTGGTTCGTCGTGCCGGCCGATCGCAAGTGGTACCGCAACGTGGTGGTGGCGCGCATCATCGTGGAGGCGTTGGAGGGGTTGGGGCTGCGGTATCCCGAGCCGGAGCCGGGGCTGGACCAGGTGGTGATTGAGGATTGAGCGCCGATACCCTGGTTGATCTAGCCGCCGAGTCCGCCGTGCGTCTGCAACTCGATGCGGGCATCATCAGAGGCGTGAAGCAAACCCGCAAGCCACAGGGGAACCACAGATGCCTGAACTCTAACACCCCGTCGTGCAAAAGATCGAGGCCGCCAACGGCAGCACTATTCAGCACGTGAGCCGGGTGCTCATCGAACATCTGGCCCTGGGCATCACCCGCCTGCCCACTGACTATAACACCTGCCTCGCAGACCGTCTTTTTCGGTGCCCTGGCCGCCCGCCTGGCCCACCGCTGGGGCGAAGCAGTCCCTGCCGATCTGAGCCACAGCCCTGACTTTTGGCGGGGGAGGGTCAGTAGCTTCCTGGGCCAACCGGTGCCTGGTGGTCGTCTGCTGGTAATGCTGGATGGGCTGGACGAGCGCTGGCGCGAGTGGGCGCGGAAGGACCCGGATTTCGACGTCCTACGGCCAGATGTGCGGTTCAAGGTGTTGATGGGGCACGACACGGATTAGCCCGCTGCGCGGAGCACGGATGCACGGATTGAGACTGGAGAGCGGTGGGAGACCAGGGGACAGAAGGGACGAGGGAGTAGGTAGCGGATAAAACCATAGAGGTGACAATATGAACAACCACTGGCACGACCGCACTCGCAGGGCCTCATTGGCCCTGGTCATCACCCTGATCGCTTTGGCCATTCCGGCTCTCGCCCAGGCGCACCCGCCAACTGCCGGTTTCGGAGCCGCAATCCCCACGCTCCACGCGCAATCCACCGACCCGGCCGCCCAGGTCCGCGCCAACCTGGAATCCCTGGGCTACGATGTCATCGACGTGGACGCTGACGATGTCACGGCCCTGGTGGGCATGACTATGGTCTCTGGCGCGTTCGACGAGGCCGGCCGTACCCAGATCGTGGCCGGCTGGTGGGCGCTGGCCCAAGGCTACCCAGACGTGCCCACCCTCTGGAGCGCCGTGGTCTGGCAAGGTCCGGCGCACTTGGCCGGGCAGTCACGCTACATCATCGTCTTTGAGTGCGAGAACGCGCACCTCCAGGACTGGCTGGCCGGCCGAGTGAGCGCCGACGCCTTGCGCTACCAGGTGCGCGTCTATGATGCCCAGACCGACGAGTGGGTGACGGACAAGGACTTTGCCCACAAGAATTTCTCCGGCGCGCAGCCCGGCACCGAGCAGTCACTGGGCATCCTCGAACCGCCCCAACTTCCGGAAAAGTGGCTCATCCTCCACGACGATTTCACCGCCGAGGAGAGCGGCTGGGAGACCGTGAACGCGGCGACTGGCTCCACCCGCTACGCCGACGGCGAGTTTGTCATCCAGGTCACCGCCGCCCACCAACTCATCGTCAGCATGCTGCCGGTAGACGTAGGCGAGATCGAGTTCGCCGCCACCGCCCACCAGGACGAGGGCGACCCGGACAACCTCTATGGCCTGGTCTTGCGTTACACGGACGCCGACAATTTTTACGCCTTTCTGGTGAATCGCTCCAACCAGTATGCCCTGCTATGCCGGGCCAACGGCCAGTGGTCAACCCCGCAGAACTGGACCCAGTCCGACGCCGTCCAACGCGGCGGGAACACCCTGCGCGTGGAAGCCCGGGGCGCGCGCATCGCCCTGTACGCCAACGACGAACTACTCACCACCGTCGAGGATGACGCCCTCCTGGCGCAGGGGCTGGACCGGGGCCGCGTGGGCCTGGCAGCCGCCACGTTTGGCAGTCCGCCCACCACGGCCATCTTTCAGGAGGCCTGGCTCTACACCCTGGGCACCGAGTCCAGCCACAAGACGCCGGCGCCCAAGGTCACGCCCACGCCGGGGCCATCTCCGGTCCCCAAGACATCCGACGCCGTCCCGCCGGAGGCCCTGGAGACCCTCCAAACCCTCTCGCAGGCCACACTGCCCGGCCGAGACCCGGTGGACCTGGCGGTGCGATTCAAGGGCGTGCAGTCCCCGGTCCAGCGTGTGGTCAACGACTATACCCCGGATTTCCAGGTCGGCGACCAGCAGATCTTCTGGGTCCACCACTCGGATACCGACGAGTACCGCCAGCACACCGCCACCCTGCGCTACAAGACCGCCCACGCCTATGCCTGGGTCGAGAATGGCATGAGGGTGGACCAAGACCTGCTCCAGCGCGACATGGATGACTTTGAAACCAAGATCTATCCCACCGACCGGGCCTTTTTCGGCTCTGAGTGGACCCCCGGTGTGGACAATGACCCGCGCATCCACATCTTTAACGGCTATGTGCCCCAGGTAGGCGGCTACTATTCCTCGATGGACGAGTACCCCAGGGCTATCTACCAGCGTTCCAACGAAAAAGAGATGTTCTTTGACAACCTGGAGAGTTCCGGCCCCGGCGACGACTATTACCTGAGCACCATCGCCCACGAGTTCCAGCACATGATCCACTGGCATGAGGATTTCAACGAAGACACGTGGGTCAATGAAGGCTTTGCCGAGCTGGCGACGTATCTGAACGGGTATGGTGTGGGCGGCGCCGATTACGCCTTCCTGAGAAAGCCGGACACCCAACTCAACACCTGGGACGGTAGCGTGAACGGCCGCGCGCCCCACTATGGCAATTCGTACCTGTTCATGACCTACTTTTTGGACCGATTTGGCGAATCAGCCACGCGGGCGGTGGTGGCCCGGCCGGAGAACGGCATCGCCGCCTTTGACGTGGTGCTGAAGGACCAGAACCTGACCTTTGACGACGTCTTTGCCGATTGGGTCATCGCCAACTATTTGAACAGCACCAGCCTGGCGCAAGGGCAATACGGCTACCAGACCCTGCGCCTGCTTGCTCCCAGCCTGGCCGCTACCTGGACGAGCCTGCCGGCAAAAGAAAACGCCACCGTTCACCAGTACGCGGCCGATTATATCAAGCTGGACGCGACTGGCGACGTAACCATCCAATTCGACGGCGCGGCCACGGTACGGGTGGTGGGGGCCGACCCGCACAGTGGCCAGCACGTGTGGTGGGGCAATCGCGGCGACGACAGTGACGCGGCCCTCACTCGCGAGTTCGATCTAGCCGGCGTCAGCCAGGCCACGCTCACCTTCTGGGCCTGGTATGACATCGAGCCGGACTTTGACTATGCCTACGTGGAAATCTCTGCCGACGACGGCCAGACCTGGACTATCCTCAAGGGGCAGCATACCACGGCCAAGAATCCCAATGAGGCCAACCTGGGTCACGGCTATACCGGCAAAAGCGGCGGCGGCGATGCGCCGCAGTGGGTGTCAGAGTCCATCGACCTGACGCCGTACGTGGGTAAAAAGATCCTGGTCCGCTTCGAGTATGTTACCGACCAGGCCCTCAACGAGCCGGGATTCATCGTGGATGACATCGCCATCCCCGAGATTGGCTACTCGTACAACGCCGAATCCCCGGGCGACGGCTGGGAGGCGGCCGGGTTCGTGCGCATCGCCAACGTACTGCCACAGCGCTTTATCGTGCAGGTCATCGAGACCGGCGGCACGCCGGTGGTGCACCGCATGGAACTGGACGACCAGCAGCGGGGCCAGCTCACCATTGAGGGGTTGGGGGGCAACAAGAAAGCCATCCTGATCATCAGCGGCCGCACGCCGTTCACCACCGAGATGGCCACGTATACCTACCAGGTGACAGCGCCTAACTGATGCACCGGGAAACAGCAAGAAGGGAGCCATTACAGCCACCGGTGTAGTCATCCGCCAGAGGAGCAGCGCCGGGCCGGGCGCTGACCTTTGCTCGCGCCGGGCATCCGCACTGAGCGCACGCGGGATCGAGTCCGGCCCCACGCGGTGTTGGTTCCGGTGCCACTACCAAGAGGCCAGGCGCGAGAAGGCCCCCGACCTACGCGCGAGATTGACCGGCTATCCCATCGGGCCTGCTCGTTCGAGTGGGGTCCGGGGGCCACCTCGCCAACCGATGTTGAGAAGTGCTGGAATTGTGGTATAATATCCCCAGTGCCTGGGACGTTGTAGACCATCTTGGCGTGGCAGATGCGTGCGTCCTGCAGCGGTCGGCGGAGGTTGGCATATGGTGGCGTGGGAAACGAGCTATCCTCATGCCTCGCCCGTCGGGCGCCAGCACGAATTGGCGCTCCTCTGGGAGCAGTTCGAGCTGGCTATCAGCTGGCCCAGCCCGGCGATTTCGGCCAGGCAAGTCCGCGTGGTGTTGCTGGCCGGCGAGCCCGGCATCGGCAAGACCCGGCTCCTGGACGAGATAGCCGCGCGGGCCACGCGAGCCGGCGCCCCGGTCTTGCGTGGCGGCGCATCCGAAGCCGAGGGCATGCCACCCTACCTGCCGTTTCTGGAAGCCCTCGGCCAGCACATCCAGGTCACCCCGTTCGACCGATTGCGCGAGCAGGCCGGCCAGGCGGGGCCGATCCTGGCTGGCATCCTGCCCGAGTTGGGTACCTGCCTGGACGAACTCGCCCCCGCCTATCCCCTACCCCCCGAACAGGCCCGCCTGCGGCTCTATGAGGCCATCGGCACATTCCTAGCTGCCATTGCCTCCCCTCAACCCCTCCCCTCGCCCCTCCTCTTCCCCCCAAAGTTGGGGGGAAGAAAAGGGGTTGGGGTGGGGAAGGGGGGCCTGCTCCTGGTGCTCGATGACCTCCACTGGGCCGACGCGGCCAGCCTGGACCTGCTCTACCACATCGCCCGTCACCAGCCGATGGCCCGGCTGCTGATCCTGGGCGCCTACCGAGCGGGCGCAGAAGAGCAGAACCCGGCTCTGGCCCGGGTGCTATACGAGCTAACCCGCCTCCGTGTCCTCACCACTATCGCCCTGGGACCGCTGGGACCCGATGAGGTCACCGCCCTCGCTGCGGACTATTTGGGTGGGCCGGTGGATCCGGCCGTGGGCC
>JAHJIN010000123.1 GCA_018823415.1 Chloroflexota bacterium
CAGATTGATCGCGTATTTGTATACCGCACGAGCCATATCTGATTCTCCCTTCGGTCGGTGGTTAGGTGAAATATACCATCCGACTTCGGGGAAGACAAGGGCCACAGATTACCCTAGGAATTTATGGGACGGACTACTAGAGTGAGGCAAGGTATTGAGTTTGGGAAGCGGAGATGCTATAATGCATATAGGAATGAAAGAAAAGCCATGGCTGGATACACGAGACCTTCTATCGAAGAATTTCTGACGTGGTCACCGGCGAGAGTACGAGGTGTCGTCGCAGAGCACGGCTGTCCTCGTGTTGGCATTCATGTGCCAGACGGCAATCGTCGATTGGTGTTGGCCCTGACCGACCTCGTCGAAGGCTCGACGGCCTTTCACCACACCCTGGCTGAATTGTCGGCCCGGCTGTTGTTGGACAATCTGCGCGTATTTTTCGACCATGGCTTGCCCGTTCTATTTGTGCCCTTGCTCAGTCAGTCGGCCATCGACCGCAGTGCCAGCTATCAGTGCGAGGCGGTACTGGAAGGGCTGCGGCTCTTGTTTGCCAGTGCTGAATGGGATCAGTTCTACGCCAAGTTTAAGGTACGGGTGCGTGTATACGGTGCGCCGGCGTACTTGGCCCAGACTCCTTGCGCGACTGCGTTGGACTGGATACGCCAGGCTGAGGCGCGTACTGCCCACTGTCAATCGCATCGGCTATTTTTCGGCATCGGCGGCACGCCTTGGGTGGGAGCCGATGTGTTGAGTGCTGCGACGGCTTTTAGCGCGACTGCAGGGCGTGCGCCCACGGGGGATGAAGCCACCGTCGCGCTATATGGCGAGCTGGTCGAGCCCGCTGAGTTTTGCATCCTGAGCAGCAAACTGGCCGGCTTGGGCGCGCTGCCCGGCCTCATCACCGGCCGAGATACCCAGTTGTACATCGTGCCCGGGCCGGGGGTCTGGGGATTGACCGCTGCCACGTACCGCGCCATCCTATATGATCTGCTGTTTTTGCGCGCCGGGTCCGAAATGGGCGATTATGCGCCGTCGCCGGCCGACCGACAGGCGCTCCGCGCCTATTTCGAAACCAGCCGGGGCCACGTGCTGGGCATTGGCCGGCAAATTGGCCGGGCCTGGGTGCCCATGTGCCCAGACTGGGAAGGTTTTGGACAACCCGAGAACGCCGACATAGGACAAGAACATGACTAGAGAGCAAAAGCGTCTGCCCGGTGGGTCATTGGGCGCGTGGTTGAGCCAGTGGGGCTTTATTGGCGACCCCTTTCGGGACCGCGAGGCCAGCCGCGAGGCCCAACTGGCCGAATACTTTGTCGAAGGACCGCACTATGACGAGATCAGGGGCGATGCCCAGAACCCGCAAACGTCGTTTGTGTTTGGCGCCCGGGGCTGTGGCAAGACCGCCTATCGGGTGATGATCCAGAATGCTGGCCGACCCGCCACCCGCGACAGCGAATTTCTAGCCGTGCCCTATATCGACTTGCGCCGGCTACGCGCCCGGGTGACCGGCCGCCTGGACCAAGTTACGCTGACCGATCACCTGGCCGAGATCGTGCGCCTGACGTTAGAGACCTTGATCTGGGATCTGGCAGTTGACCCGGCCGCCCTGGCACGTCTGTCAGACGAACGCCGGGGCATAGTGCGCTGGCTGGTGCAGCAATATGCGCCTTCGCTCACGCGACTCAGCTACCTGACCGATCGCCTGCGCGGGTGGAACCTGACAGCCGTTGCCCAGGTATTGGAAAAGGACCAGGACGAGGTCGAGAGCGACCCGGCGGCCGCGGCCATCCAGACCATTCTAAACGCCGCGCCCATGCCGCTGGATGACCTCATCACGCCGGGTGAGCATCTGGCTGAGCTGGTGGGCGTGGTGCGCGCCCTGGGGATACCGGCACTGTACGTGCTGATAGACGGACTGGACGAGCTGGCTGAGACCGCGGATGATCCGCAAGAGGCCATTCCGCTGCTGCTCCGGCCGCTCATCGCTGACCTGGTACTACTGGAGCAGGCCGGCATTGCTTTCAAGTTCTTTTTGCCGGCCGACGTGGCCCCGGTGCTCCTAGGCGACGAATTCGCAGCGCGCCTGGATCGACTGCCTCCTTGTTACCTGGAATGGTCTGAGGTGCATCTGCGACACATGCTGGCGGAACGGTTGGCTGTCTTTAGCGGAGGGCATATTCGCAGTTTGGATGCCCTGGCCGATCCCAGCATCAGCGGCCAGGTAGACGCCCGGCTAATCCAACGCGCTCACGGTTCGCCCCGGGCGTTGATGGTGCTGGGCCAGCAACTTTTGACGGCATGTGCGACTCGTCAGCCGACCTCAGACGACGCTGTAACCGCGATAGAAATCGAGGATCTGAAGGCCATCTCCGGCATTGACCGGCCGCAGCAACACGGCAGCCTGGTGGCGCTGCTGAGCCTGGATCTGGAACGGCAGCGCGTTCTGGTCGGCGGCCGCGAGATTGGTCGAGAGCTTACCAAGCGCGAGTTCGCTTTTCTGGCCTGCCTGTACCAGCGGGCTGGCCGGGTCGTGACTCGCGACGAGGTCCGGCAGGTCGTGTACCTAAATCAAGACCCCAGCGGTGTGAGCAATGAGGCCCTGGATTCGCTGGCGTTTCGGGTCCGCCAGAAATTCGAGCCTGATCCGAAAAGGCCTATTTACGTAACCACCGAGCGAGGAACGGGGTATATCCTGAACAACACGGTATAGGAAGCGGGAGAATGGGAAATTATGGGGGAAGAGACCAATCAGGCAACAGCGGACACCGGGCTTTCTGATACAGCACCTATTCGGCGTCAACTTGACAACTTGCTTGACGATGTGCAACTGGATGCTTTTTGTCTAGACTATTTCCCCGCAGTGTATGACACATTTGGTCGGGGAATGCGCCGTGATGAGAAAATCCAGCTCTTGTTGGCGTATTGTCGTCAGCGTGGTCAGTTGGAGAGACTGGCCCTGCTCTTGCAACAGGCGATCTTGGAGCTGGGTATTCCCGGGGATATGGTACGGCGGGCCCTGCGTGGCCAGGCCGAACCGGCCACCGCCCAGGTCATCTGGGACATTCTGGGTGAGGAACGGCCGGTGCGGCCCCGGTTGCTGCGTGCCTCGGCTGCCTTGGTGGATGAGTGGATCCAGTCGCCCGAGTTCGGACCTTTTCGCGAGAGTCTGTTCCAAACCGAGCAGCGTTTTGCCCGGTTCATGGCACAGCGCAACTGGCCGGCCCTCGATGAACTCGAGGATCAGGCTTCTCTCGCGTTGTTCGCCGACCGCGGCGTAGATCGCGATCCCAGCCGCCAGCGCCTGCAAAAACGCCTGGCCGCGCTAGCCAATGTCCTGGTATTGTCCCACGACGACTTTCGCGATCTGCTCCGTTTGGACCGGGTCATCCGTACTGAAGACCATCTGGCCGTGTTGTTCCAGCTGGCAAACGGTCGGATATCGGGGATCGCGATCCCCGATTGGGTGGGCGGGCCGGTGGATGTAGATGATGCGGTCCGGCAATTGGTGCGGCAGATCCAGGCGCACGACTATACCTGGGTCTGCGTCATTGTGGATAATGTAGACGGTTTTCCAGAACCGCAACGCGATATCGCCGTGGCTCTGAATCTGATCAGTCCCTTGATTGGCGACTGTGCCCTGTGGGATGCCCCCGACCTGTATCTCAAGCTATTCCTGCCCTTGGCGTTGGAAGAGCACGTCAAAGAGTTTGCCGCCTTTCGCGCCGAGCAGATCGTGCGGTTGCGTTGGATGCCAGACGATTTGCTGGACCTGTTGCGTGACTGTCTGGCCCAGGCCACCGCATTCGCTATCCCCGGCCGGCCAATCGATACCCTGCAGGCCTTCATCGACCGGTCGCCGGCCGTCGCGTTCCGCCCGCGCGACCTGGATCAGGCCGTCGTCACCCTGGCTCAGGGCTCGCCCCGGCGCCTGGCCAAGATCGTGCGCTTGTTGTTCCAGCACCGGGCCGCTCAGTGGGACCAGGCCGGCCGCGACCCCGAGCAACTCTTTGTACGCACGGTCGATTGGGCCACTCTCCTCGAATGGCTCTGGCAGCGAGACGGCGAGATCTGACGATCCCGGCATTCAGAGGCCGGGGGCGATAGGCAGACGTCCGCAACTATACCATCTGTTGTGGTCAGGCAGGCAGAGCACCTATATCTAGTAGTGAACAGACTAATCGACAGGCTTTGGTTCCGTTGTCCTGTCCAGAACTCATGTTCTATTGCAAGAAAAGGAATTGGCAAGGGATTCGTCAGGTTCTTGCAAGTCTCTCGCAAGCCGGTTGATATGGTTATCTACCGTCAGATTGTGTATAATAGAGATTGTTTTGGCAATCTAGTATGTGTATTCAACGTCCGGCAATCATCGAACACCTAAATATCGTTCAATCAGTGAGGTAACCTATGGAAACGGCGCGTCCCGGCGATTTTGAAGCATTCAACTCGGCCGAATTTGCCGATCGTGAAAAAGAACTGAGCTTGCTGGAGGACGCGCTAGCCGCCAGTCGGGCTGGACCAATACCAAAACCATTAATCGAGTTCTATGGTGTCGTGGGCCAGGGCAAAACCTGGCTCATACACCGGCTACACCGCGAATTTTGCCGCGCCAGTCCAGGTAACGTTGACCAGGCTCGGCCTAGCATTAGCGTGCTCGTAGACTTGCGCGATTTCCCAAGCCCTGAAGACCAAACTCGCTTGTTGCGCGCTCTGGCCGACCAGTTGCGTGATCAACTAATAGACCCAGACGTCCAAGAATGGCACGAAGAGGCCACACAATTGGCCATCAAGGGCGAGGGCAAATCGGGCATGCAGCGATTGGCCCGCTTGCTCAGCGCGACCACTGAGCGCTATGTGCCCGTGCTATTCTTTGATACGGCCGAGCAGGTCAGCGAACCCATGCTCGACTGGGTGGAACGCTACCTGATCGACCCCCTGGTCCGAACCGAACGGGCTATTGTGGTATTTGCTGGCCGGCGCTGGCTGCGTTGGAAGATATTCGAAGTGCGGCGCCACGCGCTGGTGGCCGAGTTGGGCCCATTCGATGACGAGGGACTACGCGAACAGGCTCAACGCCTCGGCGCATCTACCGGGACTGTTGCCAACCTCGTTCCCCTGCTGCGCGAATACGCCTTTGGGCACCCCCTGACCGGCAAGGCCATCCTGAATCAGGTCCGCGAGCAGATTGCCGGGCACCAACCTATCGATGAGTGGCTGGCGCCTTGGCAGGATGAGATCTGTGATACCGTAGCTCACGCCGTGATCCAGGCGCGTTTCCTGATCGAGTTGCGCGTGCGGAACCTGGATTATCTGGAACCGATCCTGCCCGTGATCTACATCCTGCGCAAATTCAATCCGACACCCCTGCGCGTCTTCACCGAACGCCTGCTCGATCCCGATATTCGCGACAAAAAGGAGCGCTATGCGCCTAGGCCGGGCAGCTTTTACTTGGACGCCATTCGCGATCTGCAGATTGCCACCCTGGCCGAATGGAGTTCGGCGCAGGGCGGCTACGTCCTGGCGCCCATCATTCGCAAGATCATGGCCCAGAACCTGCGGATGCAAGACCCTACACGGTTCTTGCACTATCACCAGCGCGCCCGCGTCGTGTATGACGAATGGATAACAGCCTATCCCCGCAACGCCGTGGGCTTTCTCATTGAGCGGACCTATCATCGTACCTGGGAACTCGTAGCCCAAACTTCGTTAAATGGTCAGGCCGCCAGCAAGGTGGTAGCCGAGTTCCACAAACTGTGGGATGAGGTTCAAAAGCACAAACAGGTGGAATGGGACCTGCCAGACATGGCTGTGGCTCTGGTGGAAAAGCTGGACGAAGATAACGAACTACGGGATCTGATTCCCGATCCCGGGTACAGCCAATTGCAGGCCATCGCCACCCAAACCCTGGAGCAGTTGCGAGCGATGTCGTGACAACCCGTGCGTTGAGATACAAGCTCATTGTACGCAGGCAACTGAACAAACAATGAGCTTTTTCTGCGTCGAGAAATTTGACAATCCATCCCTCTGGTGATATAATAAAACTAGATATTTACCAGAGGGTTTTGCAAACATTGTACTCTGTATAGAATGGTAAAATAGTGGCAGAGCACAATGGCGGCCGGAAGAAATCGATAGCGACAAGGAGGTAAACATGGCTGCAAACACATTCCCTCTGGGCGAGCTGAGCACGGAGCACCTGATTGGCCGGGACCAGGAACGGGCGGTGCTGCGGGCAGTCATAGACATGCCGGAGCACCTGGCCATTGTGTATGTGCTGGGGAAAGGCGGTCAGGGCAAGACGCGCCTGCTGCAAGCCATTCCCACGGAGATAATGGCCGACCATACGTCTGCTCAATCGGTCACTTGGGTGGGCATCTTTGACCTGTATCACGCCGATATCCACACCAATAGCGGGATCGAGCGCGCGATCATTCGCCAACTGGAATCGTTGGGCCACAAGCGGGCCTTTGCCGAGTACCACAAAGCCCGTGCCCAGTATGACCGCTTTCGCCAGGCTGGCGGGTTCGGTGAAGCGCTGGAAACCCGGCGTCGCGAGTTGGGAGCACTCTTTGTCGAGGGGTTCAACAAGCTGACCGAAGCCACGCGACTGATCTTGTGCTTTGATACCGTCGAGATGGTCCAGTACGAGAGCGATGTGGTACAGCAGGTCTGCGGCCTGGAGTATGGCGGCGTCGAGGTACGCGAGTGGCTCGAAAAGACGATCCCCCAGCTACGCAATGTCGTGGTGGTGATTGCCGGTCGGGTCGCTGAAAAGCCACACCTCTGGCGCGATTTGCAGGGCGCGTTTGGCAAAGCATTGGGACAAGCACCGCTGCGCTTGTCCCCCGACACATCGGCAGACCAGATCGCCCAGGCCCGGCATATCGAGATCCGCCTGGGCGGCCTCTCTGAATCCGAGACGCTGACCTATTTTGCAGATCTGGCTGAGCGCAACGAGCGCATCCGGGGAGCCATGTTGGAGGCAGCCAGTTGCGTCGAGATCTATGCTCTGACCCAGGGGCAGCCGCTGCGTATTGCCTTTGTCTCTACTCTCATCGCCGGCCAGAGTGCACTGCCTGGCAATCTGCTGGCCGATATGGCCGGCCAGCAGACCCATGTGGATCGGTTGCTCATCGAAGAGATTCAACGGCTGAATAGCGATGTCGAGATCGTGCTGCCCTATCTGGCCCTAGCCCGCAAGGGCCTGAACGGTAAAATGCTCCGGCGCATGTTGGCCGGGGCTCCGGTGAACCTGAATTGGACTCTGCACAAGTGTACCAGGGTGCTCAACTATATCAAAGGATTGCCGTTTGCCAAGACCCGGCCCAATTCCGACCTGGTGTTCCTGCACGACGAGATGTATCGGCTGATGAACGAGTATGTGCTGGCCGAACGCCCCCAGGATCTGGCTGTGGTCTGCCAGGTTATGGAGACATACTACGACGAAGCTATCGAAGAAGCCCAAAAAGCCGAAACGACAGCCAAGACCGAGGCCAGTCGCACCAATCAGCGGCGCGACTGGCAGCAATGCGCCACCGAGCGTCTCTATTATCAACTGCTGGCTGATCCCCGGCGTGGCTTTGCCGTCTATCGCACCTTGTCCGATAACGCGATCCTGGGCCACGAAGTGGGCTACGACATGAGTCTGCGCGACGAGACGCTGCGCTTTTTCGAGACTCAGTCTGATCGCGCGCAGCAGCAACTGGCCCGCGATAGCGCCGTGCGCTGGGTCAAGCGGTTCCTGGAACAGGCCAATTATCTCCGGGCCCTTGCAGTAGCCAATGCCGTACTGGCCTATGGCAAGCCGCCATTTCAACACACCGGGCGAGACCTGTTCGGCGCGGCTCTGCAATTGTATCGCGGCGAGGCGCTGGCCTACCTGGGGCAGAACCAGGAGGCGGAAGAATCATTGACCACCGCACTGGCGGCTTTGCTGGACAGCGAGCCCCACGACGAGTATGAGACCCAGGACCGGCTACACATGATTGGGCGAGCCCGCCATGATCTGGGCTATGTCTACGTATGGCAGAACCGGATCGATGAAGCAGTGATCGAGTATTCCACTGCTATGAGCCCGTTGCGCCAGTCTGGCTACGAAAGCCGGCGCGCGGATACGGAACGTGACTTGGCCTATGCCTATGCCTTGCAGGGGCGGTGGACCGATGCGGTCAACCTGTGCGAGGAAAGCCTGCACCGATTCCGCCGGACCGGCCAGCGCTATGGCGAGGCCCTGGCGCTGAATGTGTATGGCATTGTGATGGCCGAGAACGACCACCCACACCGGGCGCGTGAACGCAGCGAGGACGCCCTGCGCATCTTTCGGGAACTGGACGATGATCGGGGCATTGGCCTGTCCTGCATGGCCCTGGGTCGGGCTTATCGCAAACTGGGTAATGACAATGCCTATCTGTTCAAGGGCGAAGCCGACCGGTTCTTTGCTCAGGCCCGTGATTATGTGTCAGAAGCCCTGACGCTCTTTACGTCCCAGGTTTCCGAACCACCGCGCCGGCGGGAAGCTTTAGCCGAGCTCGGACGCATCTACCGCGACTGGGCGGATCTGTATCGTCGCCGTGCCGCAGCGCGCGATATGTCACTGTCTGACGAGGATAGCGCCCAGGTTGCGGATCTGGATGCGCAGGCCCGCGAGTACCTGGAACAGTTTATCGCTGTGGCAGATGCGGCTATGCCGGCCGAACAGGCTGATGTATATGAGGATCTGGCCGAATTATACTTGAACCAGGAGCAATGGGTAGAGGCCCTGGCCTTTACAGACCGCGTGGAGCAATCGACACTGCCGATCTGCCGGATCTGGCCGGGGCAGGGGTTGCACGAGTGTCCCATTCCCAAGTATTGGCTGCTGCTGGGCAAGGCCAACTTGGTGCGCGCCCGGGTAGCTATGACCCGCTCATGGCCGGAAGCTATCGAGTACCTCACGCTGGCCTTTGCTTATTTTGAGGCCTACTCGTCCACGGCGGTCCAGCTCCAGGTGACGCGAGACCGCATCTATCGCGAGTTGATGCGCCTGACGCCGGATCAAGTGCGTGAATTGCAGGCCTATTGTGAGGCGGCCGAGGCCAAGTACCAAATCGAGGAAACCATGCTGCGGCGCATGATGCCCGAGGCCATCGAGGCCATTGCACTCATCAGAGGGGAGGTTTCAGAACATGGAGGGACAACGGATACCAGGCATTGAGGTCCACGCCCAGGAGATTGGTCTCTTGTTGCCGATCGGCTTGTCGTTTTTCATAAGCCAAATAGATCGGGCAACCGGGGAGTCTGGCAAGCCTGTGCGCGTGGATCTCAAGATCGGCAGGCTGCAAGCTCCAGACGGAGACCAGTTCGTTGATAACAACTGCGCGTGTGACTGATGGCTGGGGCCGGTCCCTGGAACATCTGACAGACAACACTTGTCAACTTGCTATTCGCCGCTCCGTCGCCGAGGATGCCCCCCGCATTGTGGAGGTGGTAGACACGGTATGCGCTGAGCGGCTTTTCATGCGTACAAATCGCTATGTGCCCACCCCGGCCTGGGAAAGGGCCTTGCGCGCCCCGGACGAGCATCTGGATCACGTGATTCTGTTGGCTATGATAAGCGAGCGCATCGTGGGTTGGTGCCAGGTATACCCGGCGAGCGATGATACCGGTGATGTGGGCATTGGCATCCTCAAACCCTATCGCGAGCACGGCATTGGCACGGTACTCATGACGCAGGCCATTGCCTGGGCCGGCGCGCAGGGCCTGGCCCGTCTCACAGCCGATTGCTTTGTCACCAATGCCCGGTCTATTCACCTGTTTCAAAAGCTGGGCTTTGCCATCGTGGGCCGGTGCCGGTTCGCTGGCGACACCCAGGATTCGGCCTTGTTGGAGCGGCGACTGTGATCCTCACCCTGTCGGCCCCGGTGCTCTATGCGCTGGAGCTCACCCCGGCCTGTACCAACCGCTGCCGGGGGTGCTTTAACTCGTTCGACCGGGCGCGCGCCCCGCTGCCCCTGGCCGATTGGCGCGCGATTCTGGACTGCATCGCGCCGCACGCGCATCGCATCAAACTCACCGGCGGCGAGCCAACCCTGTATCCCGACTTGCCCGACCTCGTGGCTGCGCTGCAAGAGCGCGACCTGGCCTTTAGCATCTTTACCAACGGCGATTGGGCGGACCCGGCGGCCTTGCTGCGCCTGCTGGGCGACACGCCCCAGTTTCGAGGGTTTCTCATCTCGCTGCACGGGGCCACACCGGCCGCGCACGAGTTTTACACGCAGGTGCCCGGTTCGTACCAGAAGGCGGTCTCTAGCATCCGGGCCGCGGCCCGGGCCGGCCTGCCGGTGGTTGTCAGCACCGTGCTGCACCGCCACAACCTGGACCAGCTTGGCGCCATCGTCGCGCTGGCCGGGGATCTAGGCGCGCATCACGTGGCGTTTAACCGCTACCTGGGACCGCCGCTGGCCGACGTGCAGCCCGCCGACGAGGCATTGCGCCGGGCCGTGACCGAGATCGATGCCCTGCGAGCGGCTGGCCAACCGGCCCGGTTTGGCAATTGCGTGCCGCATTGCTTTGTGGCTTCATCGGCCAGCGGGTGCCTGTCTGGCGTGGCCTATTGCACCATTGACCCGTGGGGCAACCTCCGACCTTGCAACCACGCCACGCTCCAGTGCGGCAATCTACTGGAGCAGTCCCTCGCCGACATCTGGCAGGGCGAGGCCATGAACCGCTGGCGCGCCAGCATTCCCCCTGCCTGTCATACCTGCGCCGCCTTTTCCCAATGTCACGGCGGGTGCCGAGCGCTGGCGTGGGAGCAGGGTCTGCCACACGATCCTTTGATGACCGGCCCGGTCATGGAACCGCCAGCGCCGGAGCGGATCAGCTTGGATCCCGGCTGGCGGCCTATCAAACACTGCGTGGCCCGGCCCGAGTCGTTCGGTTATGTGCTGATGCAGGGTAACCGGATAGTGCCCGTCACCGCCGCCCAGATGACTGTTCTGGAAGCCTGTGATGGGCAGATAGATCTGGCAGCCATTCTCCAGCGGTTTGGGGCCGCGGGTGTGGACCTGGTGGGCGCGCTGGCAGAAAAGGGATTGGTCCAATTCGAAGCAAGCTAGTCGCCAAATCCATTCCGCTCTCAACGAGAGTCAGCCAACTGGCTGGCTTTTTTTGTTGCCTGTCAGGAGTGCAAGGGTCTGGCAAGGTAGCCGCAAGTAGCTTTCCAGCCAACGCCCAGGCCCCGGGCATTCACATTGCCGGGCCTATCTGAGATAATACAGATAGAAACACGGAGGTGCCAAATGCCAGATGAAGAATACACACCAAGGCTTTCACTGAATCACTCGGAGTACCAATCCCAGGTCTATAAAGCCATGCTCTATGCCAACGAGCCGGAGCGTTTGATCCTCATCGACGATACTATGGCCTATTTCAACGGGGATCACCGGCTGCACCAACTTACCAGGATCGGCGATACATGGGTCTGCGATTGTACGCGAAGCGATAAGGTCTGGCCGTGCAAGCACATCATCGCCACAGAAAAGATCCTGCGGCGCGAGACTGATAGATTGTGGAATGACTGTCCACTGCCGGCTGTGGCGGAGGTGGCAGTTCAGTCAAGCCACTGGTCCGCAGCGGATATGGCCAATATAGCAGCCTTTCAGGAGGTAGTGTGATGATCGAAATCTTGTCGTCTATAAGTGGGTTCGTTGGCTTGATTGTGATGGGAGGTCTGTTCGTCGCCGTAGAGTATTGGATGCTGACGATGGACCAGGGCCAATAATGATATAGACTGTACGAGGAGGTGTTCCCGTGAGACACAAAACCTTTCGGCGAGCTTGGATCCTTGAGCTAGGGGTTGTCATCATGTGGACCATCGTTTCTCTCTTCGTCTTCAGCACTCTGGTTCTCATGGTGGCCTTAATCTGGCCTGCATTGCGCTGGCTATTAGTAGGTAACTTGGTGATCGTGGCACCATTGATCGCCCGATGGGTTATTTGGCGCCAGTGGTCGATCACTTTGATATATGGTCCTTGCCACCAGGCAGATCGTTCACGCCTCGCAGAAGCCAGGGAACAGTCTTCTGAACAGCATCATCGTGATCTGCCTGCCGAGGGCTTGATTCCTGTAGAAATCCTTCTCAGGGAAAACGCTCTGAATGAGAAGAGTATCCCAATGAATTTTCCCCCGATCACAGGGTTTCAACAAGACGTCTGGGGTTGGTTTCTGAATTACGGCAACTTGGAGCTGACCTCGCTTGGTGGCCCATTGCGCTTCAAAAACATGGGACAATTTCGCCAGCTCAAAACAGCCCTTCAATCCCAGGGCTCTGTCTACCTGGCGAAACGGCCTTCGATCGCCACGCAGGCATTTGCCTGGTTGATGCCTCGGGCTAGGGCGGGGATGCACCGCATTGCAGCCGGGGCGGTAGTCCTGCTGCGCCGGTTTGCAGGAACCTTGGTCAGTGAATGGCACAGGGCAATGGCTCGACGTGCGTCGGCCGTACGTCTCTGGCCGCGTCAGGCATTGCCAGCTGGTAATCTGCTGTTTGAGGTAGTCATTGACCCATCAGTGGTGAGCTATGCCGGTCTATTGGCCTTCTGCGATGATTGGCTGTTCACCGACCAAGCGGGTTTGCCTTTGACGATCACCTTACCGGACCCTAGCCGCCACTATTATCCCGAGGGATTAGCGATCAATGTAGCCCAAGTTTATTTTGAGACGTTGCGGCAGGCTCGTGTCATCATTCCATCTCTGCTGGGCAATGGCGCATGCGAGTGGCAGCGTTCGCCGCGGATTCGCACGTTGGCTGATGTGCAACGCTGGGTCACGGTGAATCTATTGGAAGACGTGAGTATTCGGTACATGCTGGCGACGGTGATTGAGATGCCTCATGTAGACGACTTGTCAATTGCTTGATGCCCCCGGGTGCATCCAAGATCCGTGGGTGACTTTTGGTCGCGGTTGTGATACACTAAGCCC
>JAHJIN010000124.1 GCA_018823415.1 Chloroflexota bacterium
CGGTTCTGCCCGGCCACGGTATTTGACCCCCACCCGGCCACGCTACCTGTCAGTCCCAGCACCCGCCCCCACCTTGACGACTGATGACCGATCCGGGATAATGACCTTGCCGGCCGGACCGCAACCAGACTCTCCGGCCCCCGAGGGTCAGCCCATGGCCATCATCTGCTACTTTGCTGGCTCGGTCAGTGACTACGAATCGACGTTTGTGGTGTGGGCCGGGGCCGCCCGGCCGGTCCAGTGTCCCCACTGCGGCAGCGAGCATAGCTGCAACTTCTCCACAGGACACTGCGTGTGGGCCACCTACCAACGTTGGGTCTACACCGGCTCGACCCGGACCCGCATTGTCATCCAGCGCATCCGTTGCCGCGCCTGCGGCGTGACCGATGCCCTGCTGCCCAGCTTTCTGCACCTGTTTCGCCGCTACCTGCTGGCCCTGATCCAGCAAGCCATCCAGTTGGCCCTGGACCGGGGGCTATGGGGCTGGGCGCTGGCTGACGTGATTGGTCCCTACCACGAGCCGGCCGCCAGCACCGTCTGGGAGTGGGTGTGGTCCTTTGTCATTAGCGCCCTGCACTGGCTGCTGGCCTGGCTCCAACGTACCCTCACGGCCCTCGACCCCCTGATCGACCTGGACCTGGGCCCCCTCCCCGCGCACCTGCGGGCGATCCAATCTCCCCGGCGCCGCACTGCGTTCGCGGCCGGCTGGCAGGTCCTGCGCCTGGCCGAAGTGCTCTACGCCACCGTGCGCACCCGGCAGCCCGACCTGGCCTTCAGCGCCCGGCAACTCCTGGCCTTTGTGGCGGTCACGCTGGGCACGGCGGGCCGCCGCCCCCGTATCCTCTCCACAGGACACTGCGTGTGGCCCCGCGCCCCCGCCTGACCCGCTTAGCCAATCTGGCCCGCGCCAGCCCCAGGCTGTCTGGCCCGGCGCACGGCCCGCACCCACACAGTTATGTATCGCCCCAGCGCCTCGGACGTGGTACACTGGGCCTGAAATCTGAATCAGGAGGTGTCCCATGACCCAGAACCCGTCCGAACCGCCCGCTGGTCACCCCGCCAGCCCTGATGAAACCTGGCGCACCACGGTGGCCTTGTTTCGCTATGCGTTGGTCCTGCCTTTGCTGCGCCACGACCGCCACCGCGATGGCCCCAAAAAGCACCTGCGCGCCGCCATCGCCGCCCAGACCCATGACATCCCCCATTCCCAGCGCCGCGCCGTCAGCGTGGCGACGCTGCGCCGCTGGGAAAAGGCTTACCGCGCTGGTGGCTTCGAGGCGCTCAAACCACGGCGTCGCACCGACGGCGGCCACGCCCGCGCCATCTCCATCGAAACCCTGGACCGCGCCGAGGCGCTCAAGCGCGAACTACCGTCCCGCTCTACCCGCACTATCACCGAGATCCTACACCGCGACCAGGCCAGTCCCATCCCCGAAGAGCGCCTGGCACCCCGCACCCTGAGCCGCCACCTGACCGCCCGCGGCGCCACCACCGCCCGCCTCCAGCGCCCCGCCACCGCCCACCGCCGCTTCGAACGCAGCCATTTCGGCGACCTGTGGCAATCTGATGCGATGGACGGCCCCCGCCTGCCGGACCCCGCCGACCCGAACGCCCAGCGCCAGACCTTTCTGTTTGCTTTCCTCGACGATTACACCCGGCTGGTGCCCCACGCCCAGTTCCGTCTGCGTGGAACGAGCAACTCCCGCGTTTGGAGGATTGCCTCAAACGGGCGATCTTACGCTATGGCTGTCCCCTGGCCGTCTATGCCGATCAGGGCCAGGTCTACCGCGCTACCCAGTTCGACGCCGCCTGCGCCACCCTGGGCGTCCAGCGCATCCTCGCCAAACCCTACTCACCGCAGGCCAAGGGCAAGATCGAACGCTTTTTCCGATTCGTCCAGTCCGACTTTTTGCCCGAACTGGCCTGCTCGACCGCGGTGCACACCCTCGACGACCTCAACCAGGCCCTCCTGGCCTGGCTGGAGGTGGTCTACCACCGCAAGGTCCACAGCGAGACCGGCCAGGCCCCCCTGGACCGCTACCGGCAAGACCCGCAGCCAGCTATCCGGCCCGTGGACCCCCTCACCCTGCGGAATGCCTTTCTCTTCCGCGCCATCCGCCGGGTCAACAAAACGGGTCAGGTCCACTTGCTGGGCAATCGCTACACCGTCCCCGGTTACCTGGTCAGCCAAAAGATCGAACTGCGCTACACGCAGTGTCCTGTGGATGATCCCTTCGACCTGGCCCACATCGAAATCTGGCTCCACGACCAGCCCCTGGCTCCGGCCACCCTCCAGCACCTCCAGACCGCCAGCCAGCCCGGCCTCACCCTGGACCCGACCCCACCGCCCGCGCCCGCCACGGGTGTGGATTACCTGGCCCTGCTGCGCCAGGAGCATGAGCGCCTGCTGCGCGAACAACTGCCGCCCATCCCCTTTACCCGCCTGATCCCAGAAGGAGCGTAACCGCCATGTCTCAAGCCCTGTGCGACTTCTTCGGCTGCCAGCGTCTGCCCTTTGACAAGTCCTTGCCCGTCCGCGAGCTTTTTCCGTCCACCGCCCATCAGGAGGTCCAGGCCCGCCTCAGCTTTGCCCTCCAGCACCGCTTCCCCGCCCTCATCACCGGTGATGTCGGCATCGGCAAATCGACCGCCGTGCGCGCCTTTGTCCTCTCCCTCGACCCCAACGTCTATCTCACGGCCTATTTGCCCAATCCCAACCTCACCGTGCAGGCCTTCTTCGCGCAACTCTTGAGCACCTGCCGCGTCGCCCCCACCTTCCATCCCCGGGGCCTCGGCGAACGCCTGCAAACTACCCTCGCCGACCTGGCCCAACGCGGCTGCCAACTCCTCATCGTGGTTGACGAGGCCCATCTCCTCAGCGCCCGCCTCCTGCACGAGATCCGCTTCTGGCTCAATGCCGAGCTGGACGCCGCGACCCCCTTCACCCTGGTCCCGCCTTTGGCGTGGGCCAGCCCGACCTCCGCTACCGCCTCCAACTCCAGGAGTTCGCCGCCCTCGACCAGCGCATCCAGGTCCGCTACCACCTCCAGCCCTTCGACCTGGCCGAGTCGACCACCTACATCAAGCACCACTGCCGCGTCGCGGGGACCGAACGCTGCCCGTTCTCCGAAGGCTTTATCATCGCCGCCCACCAGTTCAGCCACGGCGTCGCCCGCCAACTCAACCGCGTCTGCCTCAATGGCCTGCTCATCGGTTTCGCCGACCGCAAGGCCATCCTCGACGAAACCGACGCCAAACGGGCGACGCCTGGCGTGGAACTGGATCGGCCAACCTGAACCCTGCCTACCTCGCTCTGGGGGCCGCCGGGCCCCCTCTTTTTATGCCCCCGCCCGGCTCATCCAATCTGGCCCCGGGCGGCTCAATGACCGTGGCTCTCAACAGACGGCGAGGTACTGCTTGTTGCGCATCTGGTTCTCATAGATGTCATTCACCCGCTCGAACAGCGGCACGGCCCGGCGGGGCTGGCCGCTGAGGCTGTACGAGTTGGCCAGGGTGTTCAGCGTCCAGGCCTGGTCGCTCTCTTTCTCCAGGCGCGGCGGCTGGTCCTCGCCGTCCGGGAAGAGGGCGCGCTTTAGTTCGATCATCAACTGATAAGCGCCGAACTGGAAGTAGACAGGGTTCGCGAGGCGGTCACGGAAGATCGTGCCGGCCTCGTCATACTGCCCGGCGCGGACGGTGTGGTGGTACAGCTCGATGACCGGGTTCAGGTCTTCCAGACACGCCACGCGGTCGGGCTCGGGCACGGCGGCAAAGTAATCGCGCAACCGGGTGTGGGCGGCGGCGCGGTCGGGGGCGGCCAGGCGGTCGTAGGCGTAGCGGCGGACAATGGGGTGCAGGTCGTAGCGGCCCGCCCGCTGGTCGTGGTGCAGTAGGCCGCGCGCCACCAGGTCCCGCAGGTCGGCGTCAAAATCGGGCGCGCCCTCCTCTTCGGCCAGGGCACGCAGGGCGTCGTAGGCCACCGGCCCCCGGAAGCAGGCGATGCGGCTGAGCAGGCGGCGGCGTTCAGGCGTCAGGCCCTGGTAGGCCTGCTCCAGGACGTGGTGCTGGCGCTGGACCAGGTCGCCGCTCACGTCCAGGCGGCGGGCGGCGGTCACGTCGCCGGGCTGCTGCGGGTCGGTGAGGATCAGGCCGGCCAGGAGGCTCAGGCTCAGGGAGTGGTAGCCGGTGGGGGCGCCGGCGGCCTCCATCTCGGCGCGCGCGCCTCGGATGCCCCGGGCGCGGAAAAAGGCCACGGCGTCGGCCGGGTGCAGCCGCGTCAGCTCTTGCTCGCGGCAGCCGGTGAGCAAAAAGCCGCCGGGGGCTTGCAGGGGGCGGGGGCGCAGGCGGGTGGTCATGAGGACCTTGCCCTGGAGGCCGGGGAGGAGCGAGACGCCGCGGAGAAAGTGTTCGGCCAGGGGGCTGATGCAGTCGCTGTAGGACAAGGTCCTTGCCTTCGGCAAGGACCTTGTCCTACAGCATCGCCCTGGTAGGGGGCGTTCATGGTGCCGTAGGCGCGGAGGGCGCGCTCGAAACCGTCCAGCACCAGGAGGACGCCGGGGTAGTGCAGGCAGCGCAGCAGCATCTCGATCTGCTGGCGCGGGGCCAGGCCGCCTGTGGTCACCGCGCCCGGCGCCGGGCCCCGGCCACCAGCAGTCCGCCCACCCCTGCCAGTAGCAAGCCCACCAGAAAGGCCGGGGCCGGTCCCACGCTACCGGCACCAAAGGACGCCAACCCCACAGCCGTAGGCGTCCAGGTGGTGACGACGCCGTACTCTGGGGACGCATTCTTGAAGTGGATCCAGCCCACGTTCTCGCCCCAGGCGTACCCGTCGATTTCGCCGGTGGAGGGGTCGATGGTCACCCCACCGCCGGTGGGGTCAAAGCTGATCCAGCCCACGTTTGTGCCCCAGGCATAGCCGGAAAGGTTACCGCTGCCGTCGCGGTTCACGCCGTAAGTATCGGCGGCGTCGTTGGCGTAGGTGTGCGCACCGCCGCTCTCGTAGCTGCCCAGGCGGATCCAGCCAATGTTCTCCCCCCAGGTATAGCCCTCCAGGTGGTCCGAGTAGACGGTGACGCCGCCGTCTGTGGGGTTAAAGTTGATCCAGCCGACGTTGGCACCCCAGGCATAGCCCGAGGTGTTGCCGGCCGCCTGGGCCACGCTGGCCAGGCACAGGGCCAGGCCGGCCAGCAGCACGATGTAGCCCACGTAAGTAATCGCTTTCCTTGCCATATCAGTTCCTCCTCGATGGCTGGCATCTGATTACTGGTTGCTAGTTGCTGGTGGCAGCGCTGCCACTACGAATCCTGGCCAGCTTCCAATCCCACTCCGCTTCGCTTTGGGGACTATAGCCTCCAGCTTCCAGCCGCTCATTGTCCACCACGGACTGGCCACACATAGTACGACGTGGTGGTCTTCTCGTTGTTGCCCACGTAGCCGCCCAGGTGCACGTACCAGGCCCAGGCCGTGCCGAGCGTGAAGGTAGTACTCGACCAGTAGCTGTTCATCGTCTGGACGTTAGCGAACGGGTGGCCGCTGGGCAGCGCAGGGCCGTAATGCGACCTGTCGATCAGGCTGAGCAACTCGTTGACATTCGCCAGCCGCCAGTCGCCAGCGCTGGAGCCGTCGGTCAGCCCGCAGCTTCCATTGGCCAAGCTGTTGCAGTCCGTCAAGGCCGTCGCCCAGTTCCTCGCCCCAAAGCAATTGGCGCTCTTGAGCCAGATCAGGCCCGTCAGGTTGTCGGTCACCGTGCCGTTGCCATTGTCCGTGAAGCGCGTGCTGGGCCAATCCACGCCTTTCTCCAGGTCGCCGTCGTCGCCCGTGGCATAACTCGTGGTCTGCCCCGTCTTGGGCACCCGCGCTCGCTCCCCTACCAGGGCATACAACTGATCCAGCGTGTACATGGCCCCCGCCGGGCCAGCCCCCGGCTCAGTGAACGTCGTCATCTTGGTGGCCGCCGTGCCGTCGTTCACCCGGTTGTACACCTGCTCCAGCGTGTACATCTGGCTCCCCGCATCCGTGGGCCCGGAGGCCGGGTCCAGACTCCCGGCCAGCACCAGCGCCGTGGATGTCAGCAATATCCCGATCACAACGCCCAACCCGATGAATAGCGTCTTACTGCGCATGGTTTCCCTCCTCTACCTAATGGTCCACAGGACACGCAGTGTCCTGTGGACTGTGTGAATGGTGCAGCGATGCCCCACAATGGGCGATACGGTCACTCGCAGTGTGCAGCATCTGGGCTACCACCTCCTGATATAATAGTGAAAACGCAAGTGCTTGACAATTGGCCGTAACTCTGGCACAGTAGCTCTAGTGCTACCGGGCCGGAGACCGTTGATTGGAACGGGAGACGCACAGGCCCCTGGACCCGCTCTGGCCCGGTGGGACAACCCACACATCTGCCAAATCAAGGAGGTAACGAGCCATGAGTCGCCAACGCCGCCAACACATTCGTGGTCAACGCGGACAAGCCTTTCTCCAGATCGTCCGGGGCATTGACCGGGCCCGCATCCTGTGCGTCTCCCTGGATGTCAGCAAGTACTTTCACCTGGTCATGATGCATAACGCCTATGGCGAGATCGTGACCCCCTGTTTCGAGATTGATATCTTTCGCGCCGGCTTCCAGCACTTGTGCCAGGTCATCGATGAGACCGCCGCCAGCATTGAAGCCCAGGTGATCCTCATCGGCCTGGAGCCGACCGGCCACTACTTTGAGAATATCGCCCGCCATCTACACGCGCGCTACCCGCATGTCTACCTCATCAACAGCCTGGCCGTGAAGGAGAACCGCGCCCAGAAGCTGATGCGCTACGAAAAGACCGACGAGGGCGATGCCGCCGCCATCGGGGACCTGTTGAGCCGCGGTGAGGGCACGCCCTATCGGCCAGGGGCAGGCATCTATCTCCGCATGCAGCACCTCGACCGCGTGCGGGTGGCCAAGCTCAAGATGCGCGCCGCGCTCAAGAACCAGATCATCGGCCATCTGGACCGCATCTTCCCCGGCTTGATCATCACCGACCAAAAGGCCCAGCAGCGCCGCCGGCCCTTGTTCACCACCCCGTTCTGGTCCTGTGAGATGGCGCAGCACCTGGTCCGGGTGTGTCCCGATCCCCAGCAACTCGCCGCCATGACCCCCACGGACCTCATCACCGCCTTCCATGAGCGGGGCTATCGCATGGGTCCCGGCTGGGCGGCC
>JAHJIN010000125.1 GCA_018823415.1 Chloroflexota bacterium
CAACGGGTGCCCATCCGCAGTGACCTGGACATCGTCAACGCCCGCGTGGCTGGCCGCGAACTGGCCCGCGCCCTGGGCTTTGGCGTCATCGACCAGGCCCGCGTGGCCACCGCTATCAGCGAACTGGCGCGCAACATCGTGCTCTATGCTGGCAGCGGCGTGGTGGTCCTGAACCAGATCCACGACGGCCGGCGCGTGGGTCTGGAAGCGGTGTGCATTGACGCGGGCCCGGGTATCGTCGACATCGATCTGGCGCTGCGCGACGGCTATTCCACCTCGCATGGCCTGGGCATGGGCTTGCCCGGCACCCGGCGCCTGATGGACGAGTTCGAGATCGAAAGCGCACCGGGCCAGGGCACCCGCATCACCATCCGCAAGTGGCAGCGCTGACAGCCCGGCGCTCACACGTTTTCTAGAGGTATATGTTAATGGTCAGCCAATCGGGTATAACAGACCCCAACCTGCAAACCTCGGAACAACTCTACCGGCGCGTCAAGGAACTGCTGGCGTTGCAAGCCATCGCCCAGGCCATGAGTTCGCTAACCGATCCACGTGAACTGGTGGACCGTCTGGTCAGCCAGATTGCCGAATTGATGAACGTGGAGAAATGCGCCATCTTGTTGTACGAGCCCGAAACGCGCGAGTTGGTGTGCCAGGCGCCGGCCTATGGGCTCACGGATGATGAGGCACATGCCTATCGCATCCCCCTGCACGACGAAACCGTGTGGGAAATGTGGCAAGAGGCCGATTATTACATCTCTAACGACGTGCTCCACGACCCCCTGGTGCAGGCGCTGGAGCTAGATGGGTTCGCCCAGGCCATGAACGTGCGCACCACCATGCTGGTACCCTTGCGCGTGGGCAACCGGCTGCTGGGCGTGATCCAGCCCTCTAACGAGCGCGACGGCTCCGAGTTTACCGAAGAAGAGGCCCAATCGTTGAGCGTATTTGCGGCCCAGGCGGCCATGATCGTGGAAAACGCCCGTCTGTACCACGATGTCAAAGGCCGCTTTGAGCAAACCCAATTCCTACTACGCGCCAGCGAATCTCTCACCACTACCCTGGACATAACCGAAGTGCTGCGCCGCATCGCCCGCGAAGCCGCGCATGCCGTCGAAGCCGACATGACCGGGGCATATCTGGCCCGCGGCGACGAGTTGCAAGCGGCCGCTGGCTATCGCGTGCCACCAGAGCTGGTCGAAGCCTACCGTCAGGTGCGCATCCCCCTTGCCGGCAACCCGCAGGTGGAGCAGGCCTGGACGTCAGCTCGGCCGACCGTCTCGTACGCGCCACATCCCGACTTTGACCAAACGATCTTGACCCTGGCGCACTATGAAACGATCTTGTTCGTGCCCATGCTGGCGCACGATGCGGTGATCGGCGCCATCATTGCCGTGTGGTACAAGCAACGGCGCACCTGGGCTCACGACGAACTGGATCTGGTGTTGGGCCTGGCGCGCCAGGCCGGCGTGGCGATCCAGAATGCGCGGCTGTTCGCCGAGGCCCGGCACCGGGCCGAGGAATCGGAACGTATGGCCCAACGGCTGGCTCTGGTCAACCGCATCTCTTCTGTGATCAACTCTACCCTGGATCTGGACAGCATCTTGTACACGGCGTGCGCCGAGGTGGCCCGCGCTCTTGACGTGCCCCAGAGCGGCATCGTCTTGTTTGATCAAGACCTGACCTTTGGGCAGGTGGTGGCCGAATACCAGGCCACGCCAGATGACACCGCCAAACAGGTTCGCATCCCCCTGGCCGGCAACCTGTCGATGGAGCGCGTCATCGCCACGCGTCAACCCCTGGCCATCACCAATGCCGAGACAGATCCCCTGGTGGCCGACATTCGCGACGTGATCCGCCTGCGGCATATCCGGTCCATCCTCATCGTGCCCCTCATTGTCCACGATCAACTGGTGGGCACCATTGGCCTGGACGCGCTGCACACGCCCCGCGAGTTCACGCAGGAAGAACAAGACCTGGCCCAGACCATTGCTAACCAGGTAGCCCTGGCCATCGAAAACGCACGACGTTATCATCGCACCGATCAGGCGTTGGAGCAGCGGGTGCAAGAACTCACCGCCCTGCAGCGTATCAGCCGGGAACTGACTACCCTGGACCTGGATCATATCTTGAACATTGTGATGGACGAGGCGATGCAAGCTACCGGGGCTCCGTGTGGTGACGTGGCCCTGGTGGATCCCGCAACCCAGCACTTTGTATTCTGGCAGGTGCGCGGCTATCCCCCCGAGGCCGAGCAACGCCTGCAAATTGCTCCCATTGCCAGCGACCGGGGCCTGCACGGTCGGGCCATGAAGACGGGTGAGGTGGTGCTGGTGGCCGACGTGCGGCAGGAACCAACCTATATGGCGGTAATCGCCGCCACCCAATCCGAGTTGGTGGTGCCCATTGCCTATCAGGACCAGGTGGTGGGAGTGATTAACCTGGAAAGCCCACAACCGGGGGTCTTTACCGAACAAGACGTACACTTTTTGCGGGCACTGGCAGACCAGGCCGCCGTCGCCATTCGGAATTCGCAGCTCTTTGCCGAGACACGCCGAACCCTGGCCGACCTGGAGGCCGCGCACCGGGCGCAGGGCCAGTTGTTGACCACGGTGCGGGCACTGTCCAGTCCGGTGGTGTCGGTATTTGAAGGGATCATTGTGCTGCCCCTGATCGGCACCATTGACAGCGATCGGGCCCAGCGCTTTACCGAGAGCCTGTTGGCCGGCATAGAAAGTCAGCAGGCCCGGGTGGCGATCATGGACATCACCGGCGTGCCGGTGGTAGATACGCGCGTGGCGAGCTATTTGTTGCAAGCGGCGGCCGCGGCGCGCCTGCTGGGCTGCCAGGTGGTGGTCGTGGGCATTCGGCCCGAAGTGGCGCAGACCATTGTGCAACTGGGCGTGGACCTGTCGAGCATGATCACGCGGGCCGATTTGCAAGGCGGCGTGGAATATGCCCTGCGCGCAGTGGGACAACGCCTGGTGCCAGCGCCGAGCGCATCACCGCTGCGCGGCGCCACATCATAGGTCAAAATGCCAGACGCAGCGCCGCCACAGAATGAGGAGCTAGGGTGGAGACGGATCAGATTCGCCAGGTGTTGGAAGGAACCGAACAAGGTCGCCGCGCACAACTGCTGCGTACCTTGTTGCTGGTCTTGATCATAGCGGTCGTTACCCTGTCTCTGGCCGCGGTGGTGTTGGCTCGATACAACCCATCATACGATCTCGAGCCGCGCCTGGGCACCTTGTTGGCGGCTGGCGTGGTGTGTTTGTGTTCGTATGCGTTGCTACGCCGGGGACACATCCAGATCGCCAACGTCGTATTTTTTGGCGGCTGCATGGCCCTGCTGGCCGTGATGGTGGTATTGGTGGGTTTCCAGGGGCCAGAAGTGGTGTTGTTTTTCCTGCTGATCGTCATGGCCGGGATGATGGTGAGCGGCCGAGCAAGCCTGGGCCTGGCCTTGCTATCGCTGCTCATCTATGGCGGCGTGATCATGGCCCAACAGTGGGGCTGGTATGCGCCGCCCCTGAAGCTCGATGCGGAGACCAACCTCTGGACCACGGTCAGCGTGCGCCTGGCTACGCTGGTGCTCATGGGACTGGCAGGCTGGTTCTTTGCCATCAACCTGCGCGAAGCCCTCGCGCAGGCCCACCATCAGGCAGCGATGGCGCAGCAAAAGAATGTCGAGTTGGAATCTCTCAAAGAGGATCTGGAACACCTGGTATCTCAACGAACCCAGGAATTGACTCGCGCCCTGGAAACGGTCACGGCGTTGTCTGCGCCAGTGTTGCCGGTCGCCGAAGGGGTGATCATCCTGCCGCTGGTGGGACACGCCGATGAGGCCCGCATGCGGCGCGTGATGATCACCCTGCTGGCTGGCATTCGGGCCCATCGCGCGCAAATTGCCATTCTGGACATCACCGGTCTGACCGTGGTAGATGCCGTGGTGGTGACGAGCCTGGTAGATGCGGCACAGGGAGCGCGCTTGCTGGGATGCAGACTGGTGCTGGTGGGCGTGCGCGCCGAGATCGCACGCCTCCTGGTGAATCTGGACATAGACCTGTCGGCGATTACCACCCGGGCCAACTTGCGAACCGGCCTGGACTATGCCTTGCAGCACCGCCACCCGGGATAGCCGCCAACCCGACCCCAGTTCGAAGATTCGAGTTCGAGATTGATGGAGGAAATCAAGATGAGTGGACGGTTTGCGCTATCGCCAGAAGAGCAGGCGACCCTGGCTCAGGCCCAGAGCGTGCTGGCTGATCAGGAGGGCCTGCTGGTCTCCCATCTACGAGGGACGCTGGGCGCTGCCCCGGTGGCCCGGGCCAGCGAGGCCGGCGCCGAAGCGGCTGCCTTTTTACGTTTTTTGGCCGAGCTAGACCCCCACGCCATCGCCGATCATGGCGCCCAGCGGGCCAGCCAGGAATGGGGCCTACCAGATGGTCAGGCTATTCGCACGGCTCTGAACCGCGCCGCCTGGCAGATCATGGCCGAGCGGCCAGATGAATACCCGGCACTGCAGGGCGTGCTCCAGGCAATAGACATCTATATGGCCGCGTTTTGGGCCGGATTGTGGCACGCCAGCCTGCAAATCGCGCTGGCCCGGCGCGAGAGCGCGTCTCGCCCGGCCAGCGAACTCGCCTCGCCGGTGATTCAGGTGTGGGAAGGCGTGCTGGTCCTGCCCCTGGTGGGCGCCATTGACTCGGATCGCGCCCGTCACATGACCGAAGATTTGCTCAACGGAATCAAGATCCATGAAGCCGAACAGGTGATTATCGATATCACCGGCGTGCCGGTGGTGGATACCGGCGTGGCGCACCACCTGCTCCAAACCATCAAGGCCGCCCGCCTGTTGGGAGCGCACTGCCTCCTGGTGGGCATCAAGTCCGAGGTGGCCCAGGCCATCGTGCATCTGGGCATCGACCTGTCAGGCGTGGCCACGCAGGCCAACCTGCAGGCAGGGATCGAGACCGTTTTGGCGCAAATGGGGTTGGGCGTCGCGTCACTGGTCCAAGAGCAAGAACCCCCCAGCACTCTAGATCTAGAATCACATAATCCGGCCGGAGTGATGTCGTGAGCGATATGATACGGATACCCATCTTGCAGATTGAGCGCTTTCTGGTGGCCTCGATCCAGGTGGCCTTGCACGACGCCAGCGCCGTCCAGTTCAAAGACGACCTGCTGCACGAGATCCACCGCACCAAGGCCCGCGGCCTCATCCTGGACCTCACCGCCATGGACGTCGTGGACAGCTTCCTGGGCAAA
>JAHJIN010000126.1 GCA_018823415.1 Chloroflexota bacterium
CGCGGCGCAGTGGACGGACGCCCGGCGTCTCGCGGCGCAGTGGACGGACGCCCGGCGTCTCGCGGCGCAGTGGACGGACGCCCGGCGTCTCGCGGCGCAGTGGACGGACGCCCGGCGTCTCGCGGCGCATTGACAAGCCTATGGATGTGATTTATAATCGCAGCCAGACCAAGGGCATTTTTCGGCAGCCTGGACGTGGAGGGATCATTGGACTGTCCTCATTGTGGCATGGCGAATCTCGCGGATGCGCGCTCGCGGATGCGCGCTATTGCGCTCTGTGCGGTACGCTCATGACGCATTCCCGGTCCAAGACCAGTTGGTGGCTGTTCGCCGTGGCCCTGGGCATGGTGCTTGTCGCCGGCCTGGTCTGTATGTGTGCGTTGGGCATTTGTGGCCTGCGGTTTGGCGGTTCCATATGGCAGGCTGCCGATCCGTCGCCAACGCCCACCATCTGGATTATGCCGCCGCCTACCGCAGGGTCATCTGTGCCTCCTGCATCGCCGGTTCCCACCCAGACGCCCTCGTCTATTGTGCCCACGGCCGAATCTTTGCCACCCATCGGCAACACGGCCGGCAGCACGGCACCAGATTTTACGTTGCAGACGGTCGACGGTCAGTCCGTCACCCTGAGCGACCTGCGCGGTACGCACGTGGTCCTTATTGATTTTTGGGCTACCTGGTGCGGTCCATGTCGACAGGAATTGCCCCACGTTCAAGATTTGTATGACACGTACCGCGACCGGGGCTTGATGGTATTGGGCCTGGACCTGCGCGAGTCGGCCACCCAGGTCCAGGGATTTTTGGCGGTCAATGGCTATACCTTTCCCATGTTGCTTGATCGCGATGGGGCCGTGGCGCAGCAATATGGCGTCAGGGGCATACCCACGTCTGTTGTCATAGATAGCCAGGGCATTATTCGCAAGGTTCAGGTGGGCTATAGCGCCGGCGCTGAATCGGAATTGGCTTCCGTGATCGAGTCTCTGTTACCCCGGTAGGCACAACGTGGTGTCCAACTATACGGGCAATCGGGACCAGACAGGAGCATAACATTGAACACGCAGTTGATTTTGGCGGTAGGGCAGCGTACTGACCCGGGTCGCGTGCGCGATCACAACGAAGACAGCCTGGCCACAGTCCCCATGGAGGACCTGCCCGCCGACACGCTGGAACGCAAAGGCCAACTGTTCGTGGTCGCCGATGGAATGGGCGGCCATGCGGCCGGGGCCACGGCCAGTCGCATCGCCGCAGAGCAGGTGATGCAGGCATACTATGCCAGCGACGCCAGCGATGTCGGCGACATCCGTCAGAGCCTGGAGCGCGCGATCCGGCTGGCCAATGCAGCCGTCTTTGACCAATCGCGCGAGAACCCGGCCTATGCTGGGATGGGCACCACCCTGGTGGGCATCGTGTGCCAGGACAGCCGCATGACCATTGTCAATGTGGGCGATAGCCGGGCCTACCTGGTGCGTGATGGCGGCATCCGCCAATTGACCGAGGACCACTCCTGGGTGGCTGAGGCAGTGCGCCAGGGCACACTGCCCCCCGATCAGGCGCGCTATCACCCGCGCCGTAACGTCATCACCCGTTCGTTGGGCAACCGGCCCGATGTCGAGATAGATTTTTCCCAGGAAGGGCTGCTTCCCGGCGATACACTGGTTCTGTGCTCCGATGGCCTGTCCGGTCAGGTCTATGACCAAGAGATTTGTGACGCCGTGCTGGCGCTAGAGCCCCAGGCCGCTGCCGAGCAGTTGGTGGACCTGGCGAACGAGCGCGGTGGCCCAGACAATATCACCGTGATCGTGGTGCGAGTGGTGCAGGTGACCCCGGTGCAACCCCCGGCATTCAGCGAATTGCCCTTTGTATTCGTGGGTTGTTTGGGCTTGGTCATTGGCGTGCTGGCGCTGGCCTTTGCCGCGTTCTGGCTGCTGCCGCCGTTGCTTTCCCCGGCCCCCACGATGGGACCAACGGCCATTCCCACGAACCCGGCCACGCAGCAGCCGGCCCCATCTGCCGTGCCGCCGACCATGGCGCCCACGCTGCCGCCGGTCGATACCCAGCCGCCATCCTATCCGCCGCCGGGCACGGCCTCGCCTACGGTAAGCGCGCCGCAGACGCCCAGCGTCCCCGCGTACCCCGGGGCTTCAGAAACGCCACCGCCTACACCTACGGGTACCAGCGTGCCCACCGTCACGCCGACGTTCACGGTCCTACCAACGTTCACACCCACCACCACGGTGACGCCAACGTTCACCACCACGCCGACGGTGACGCTCGTGGCGCCCACGGCCACGCTGACTCCCACGGCGACGGCGACAGTGACCGGCACCGTCACGGCCCCGTGAGCCGGGGTCGAGGAGCAATCAACAGACACCGGTTGGCGGCGGGTCGCGCAATGCACCCGCCGCCAACACGAATAGCCCCAGCCCAGCGGGAGAAACTCGTACCGGAAGGATAAACATGAGTACAGACGTCATACCACCCGAATTGCCCACTCCGGCGCCCCCATCGCCCCGGTTTGAGCGGCGCAACCTGGCGCTGGCAATTGCCATCCTGACGGGGCTGCTATCGCTGGCAGTGATCCTGCTGCCCGACCTGGTGCTGGGCGGATGCTGGCGCATCGGCTATGCCATCTGCCACCAGATTCGAGACCGGTCCTTGCTGTTTGCGGACCTGCAACTGCCACTGTGCGCCCGGTGCACCGGCACGTATCTGGGCGTGATGCTGGGGATCACGTTTATCTGGCTGCGGGGCCGACAGCGCAGCGGCGCCATGGCGCCCGTTCCCATACTCGTCGCGTTGGTGGGGTTTATTGGCATCATGGGGATAGATGGATTGAACTCGTATCTCAGTCTCATCCCTGGCTTGCCGTATGTGTACGAGCCGCATAACCTGTTACGAGTGCTCACCGGCAGCCTGAACGGTCTGGCCCTGTCCAACATTGTGTGGCCGGTGTTTGGCTTTACTGTTTGGCGCAACCCCACCCAGGTGCCCCCACTCAAGGGATGGCGTGAACTGCTGGTGCTGCTGGTCGTCGACCTGGTGGTGGTGTTTATCACCTTTGTCGAGATTCCCTGGCTCTATTATCCCATTGCCATCGTGACCACGCTGGGCACGGTGATCATGCTGACCATTGTCAATACCATGATCGTGCTCATTATCCTCAAGCGTGAGTCGGTGGCCGAACGCTGGCGTGAGCTTTTGGTGCCGGCGCTTATTGGACTGGCGCTGGTGGGCCTGGAACTGGGCCTGATGAACTTTTTCCGCTCGACGATGGTGCAGGCCCTGGGCTTGCCCATATTGTAGGCCCGGCCACAGGGAGACGCGCGCATGAAGGCCGATCTGCACACGCACACTTGCTATTCTAAAGACTCGCTGACCACGCCTCAAGACCTGGTGGCCGCGTGCATGCGGCGCGGGGTGGCCGTGCTGGCCGTGACGGATCACAACGCCATCGACGGCGCGCTGGCAGCTCGCGAGGCAGCGGATCAGTGGCGTGCGGCCGGCCGGCCGGCGCCCCGGGTCATTGTGGGTGAGGAGGTCATGACCACCGCTGGCGAGGTCATTGGCCTGTTCTTGTCCGAACTGATCCCGCGTGGCTTGTCGCCGCAAGAGACTGTCGAGCACATTCGCCGGCAGGGTGGCCTGGTGGTGGTGCCGCACCCGTTCGACCGGCTGCGGCGTGGCCCTATGACGCGCGAGGCACTGGCTGAAATAGCGCCACTGCTGGACGCCATCGAGGTGTGTAACGCCCGCACCTCCTTTGCCGCTGACAATGAGCAGGCCCGAGCCTTTGCGGTGGCGCACGGCTTGCTCCACACCGCTGGCAGCGACGCGCACTCGCCCGGCGAAGTGGGGCAATGCTTTGTAGACGTGCCCGATTTTGCCGATGTGGCAGACTTCCGGCGTGCGCTGGCCCAGGGGGAGGTGGGCGGTCGGCTTAGCCTGCCCCTGGTGCATTTGCATTCGTCATACGCCAAGCTGCGCAAACGGCTGGACCGGGCCGGTCGCTGGCCCCACCCCCGTTAAAAGACTCGTGCCCGACGCCGTTCAAGCGTCGGGCACGATGGTCACCACTCGATTCCTGTTATTTATCCGGGGCCGATGCGCCCTCGGCCGCGCGTTCCAGGTCGATGATACGCTCGCTTCCCACGTAGGGCTTGGTTTCGTACCGGGTTGCGCGTCCCAACCGGGCGACGATGCGGCTCATTTCCTCTGCGGCCTGCACGATCATTCTGAGCTCGTCGGCGTGGGCGATGTCCGGGTCACGCGTTTGCAGGTGCTTGATCAGGCCCAGCAGCACGGTGAGAGGCTGGTTCAACTCGTGAGCGGTAGCGCCGGCCAGCTCGGCCATGGTGGCTTGCTTTTCGGCCCGCACAAGTTGTTCCTGGGTGGTTTGCAGTTCCTGGTAGGCGTTGCGGATCTCGCCATAGAGCCGGGCGTTTTCGATGGCGATGGCGGCATAGTCGGCCAGGGCGCCCATTTGAAACTCTTCGTCGCGGGCAAAGGGGCGCGTCTGCACGCGATTGGAAATGCCCAGCACGCCAATGATCTTGGTGCCCACGCGCATGGGGACCATGAGCAAGGCCCGGACCAAATAGTCGGTCCTGATCTTGAGCCGGGGTTCTGCGTGTGCGCCGTGCAGCATGAGCGGCTCGCCGGTGCGCACTACCTGGCCGGCCAGGCTGCCCTCCACGCGAATGCGAAACCCCTGCGCCTGGGCGCTGCCCACGCCTTTGGCGGCGCGCAAGTACAGGTCGCCATCCGAGTGGTCAATGAGCATGAGCGTAGCTTCGTCGGCGTTGGTGAGATAGACCGCGGCTTCGACCACGCGCGTGAGCAATTGCTCCAACTCCAGGAGCGATGTCACCGACTGGCCGATGGCGTATAGCGTGCTAAGCTGGATGACGCGTCGTTCCAGACGCCGGTTGGCCTGAACCAGTTCACGGTCCAGGCGTTCTTTTTCGGTGCGCAGGCGACTTTCCACCAGGGCGCGTTCGATGGCAGCCTGCACCTCGTCGGGGTCAAAGGGCTTGCGGATGTAATCGCGCACGCCCAGCCGGAAGGCCTGCACGGCCACATTCTCCGAGCCGTAAAAGGTCATCAGGATTACCGGCATCTGACAGCCCTTTTTGCGTAGGCGTTCCACCACCTCCAACCCTGACATATCGGGCAGCATGAGGTCCAGCAAAATGAGGGCCGGGCTGGCACTCTCGGCCTTGTTCAGGCCAACCAGGCCGGTTTCTGCGGTGAGCACCTCGTAACCCAGGGGGATCAGCAGGTCGTCACGCAGGATAGCGATGATCTGGGTACTGTCATCGATAACGAGAATACGCTCGCCGGGCATATACGCCTCCTATGTGGGCTGGTCAGGCTACCAGGGTAGAGTGAGCAAGCTATTCATCTTCGGTCAGTCCCATATCCTGGGGGATCAGGCCCATGGCCCGGGCCTGGTCCAGGTTGAACAGTTGGCGCTGCCCGGTCGCCTGGGGACGGCCCTTGTCTGGCGCGGGCTGGGGCGGGGGGGCGGCCGGTGGCGGGGTCGGGCGTGCTGACTTGCCGGCTGGGCGTGCCGGTTTATCGACCGGAGGTGGGGAAACCAGCTCAGCGGCCGGCGCTTCGGCCGACTCGACAATGTGGATCGTGCTGAGCAGGTCTTCGATAGCTCGCTTGGTATAATACCACACACTGCCCAGCTTGCTGGGTTGCACCAGCCGGTCAAACACGATGGTCAGGATCAGCGAATTGCCCACGTTGGCAGAATAGATTTCGTACCGCTCGCCCTCGTGGAAATCCAGGTTGTGTGCGTTTTGGTTGCCTAGGAGCTTGGTCATTTCAAACGTGGCGGCAAAGCGGCCGCTGATCACTGTGGATAGGGTATGCACGTCCAGGCCGGTCGATTGGCCTATTTCGGCGACGATCTGGCCCACCACGTCGGCCAAAAAGATGCACTGGCAGCCAATGTGCGAGCGCAGATCGTGCAGGCGCGAGGACACTTTTTCATAGCTCTCGGCCGACAAGATCAGGATACCCTGACCCGTGGTGCCCCCGCCCTGCAATGCGTCGTGGACTGCCTGGCGCAGGTCTTCGATATAGAACGGCTTGGTCATGTAGCGGAACACGCTCAGTTTTTGGGCCTGGGATTCCACTTCATCCGCGCCATAGGCAGTCATCAAGATAACGCGCGTCTGGGGATCGATTTGACGTACTGCTTCGATGAGTTGCAGGCCGTCGATGCCTGGCATTTTGAGGTCCACGAGCAACAAGTCATAGGGCCGATCATGCAGACATTGCAGGGCCTCTTCGCCCGAGGCCGCGGTATCGACCTGGTATAGGCCCTGGTTTTCTGCGAGCAGGGTTTGCTGCAGGAAAAAGGTCAGGGTTGCCTCGTCATCGACAATGAGGATCTTTTCTGTCATGTGTGCTGCTCCCCATTTCCCCCCACGAGTCTGGTGTGTGTGCCGGACCCGAGCAGGCGCATAAGCCGGATTCTGTGCTCTCTGCCAGCGGCAGTCGAGTGGTAGTCATCTATCTGGGGCCGCAGTTACCTGTTGCCTCTAGCAGCCTACCCGAGGGTGAGGCGGGCCACCTCTCGGATCGTCCTGGTGGATGCCAGGTCGATCGCTACCCTCCTATTTGGCCTTGCTCCAAGTGGGGTTTTCCTAGCCAACCCAGTCGCCTGGGCTGCTGGTGGTCTCTTACACCACCGTTTCACCCTTACCGCGGGTCGCACGTGGCGCCCGGGGCGGTTTGCTTTCTGTGGCACTATCCGTCGGGTTGCCCCGCCTGGGCGTTACCCAGCACGCTGCCCTGTGGAGTCCGGACTTTCCTCGAGCGTTGCTCGGATGAGCAACTGCCCGCGACTACCTGACCTGCTCGGGTCAAGCACAGTATACCCGGTTGTGAACCAGAAGTCAATCGGTTCTTGACGCCATTTGGCGGGGCGCTTATAATGTAATCGCGGGTTTGGTCTAGAACATACCAGTTTCCTCCTGGGCGCGCCCGGCCGGAACAGTGCTAGTAAGCGGGATCATGATCATGCGTTGGCTAAAGGCACATAACCTCAATTTCAAGCTACGCTGGTGGTTCATCCTGGTGTTGAGCCTGGTGCTGGTGACTGTGCTCATGTATGTGGTTATTAGCGCCCTGGTGACTAGTATGCGGGACACGCTCACACCCCAGGATCGGGCTTGGCTGCAGGGCCGGGGCGAGTTGCGCGTGGCCGGCGACGAGAGCTTTCCACCTTTCGAGTTCGTCGACGCCGGCGAATACCGCGGCTTTAATGTAGACCTCATGCGCGCCCTGGAACTGGAATTGGGCGTGCCGATTCGTCTGCTGCCCATGCCCTGGTCGCAGGCCCGGCTGGCCCTGGAGCAAGGACAGGTAGACGCCATCCAGGGCATGAAGCGTAGCCCCGAGCGCGAATCGCTCTACGACTTTTCGATACCGCACCTGATCTCTTCCCAGGTTTTGTTTGTGGCCCGTGACCGGTTAGATGTTCAGCGCATCGAAGATTTGGCCAACCATCGCGTGGCGGTACAGGCCGGCGATTTTGCCGACGATCATCTGACCGCCCATGCGCCGGTCAGTACCGAGATTGTGCGTGTGAAAGGCCCAGAAGACGCACTGGCGCTGCTTCTGGATGGCACCGTGGACGCGGTGATGCTCAACCACTACGTGGGGTTGTATCTCGCCCAAAAGAACCGGGTGCAGAACCTGGTCAAGATTGTGGGAGAGCCCATTGCCCCGACAGAATACTGTATGGCAGTTCGCGAGGGTGACACACAACTCTTGCTTTGTTTGGACAAGGGCCTCAAGGCCGTGGCAGAATCTGGGCGTAAGGACCAAATCACGCACAAGTGGTTTGGCGAGCCAGTGGGCGATGGCCTGATGACCGCCCAAGTGATCCAGATTCTCCTGTGGGGACTGGCGATCATTGGGGCGCTCTCGATCGTGCTGGTGGCGACCTATGTGTATAACCGGTTGCTCCGGCGCCAGGTGACGGCTCGCACGCGTCTGTTGCAAGCTGAGCGCGATTTTGTGCAGGCCCTGTTTCACGCGATGGGCGATGGCTTGGTGGTGATGGATGCCCAGGGGCGTTTTGAGATGAGCAACCCGGCCTTTTACCAGATGGTGGGCTATACAGAAGCCGATCTGGTGGGACGTGAGCGGTTCTGGATGCAACCCCTGAGCGATGCACCAGGCAACCTGCTGGAGACGGATGCGGCCACTTCTAGTCGCTACTACGAGTGCCAGCTTTTGAGCCGGGATGGCCGGGTCATAGACGCTTTGGTAAGCGAGACGACGCGCTATTCTCCCGCCGGCGCGCCGTACGGTCGCATCGCCGTGTATACCGATATCTCGAGGCGCAAAGACCTGGAAGACGAGATTCAGCATCGGTTACAAGTGCAGCAGAGCCTCCTGGAAACTGCCGTGGCTTTGCAGGGCACGCTGAATGACCAAGAGATATTGAAGGTCATCGCGGACCAGTTGGAACGATTGATCGAATACGACTCGCTGTCGTTCTATTTGCTGGACTGGGACCGGCGCCTGCTGCTGCCGGTCCTGGCCCGGGGCAGCCACGCTGACGAGGTGCTGTCGAACCGCCTTTCTGTGGACGAGGGCGTGGTGGGCCACGTGGCCCGGCACGGCCAGGCAGAAACGGTGGCGGATATGCGGCTGGATCCGCGGGCCGTGCATGTGCCTGGCACCCCTTTAGAAGAACCCGAATCTCTGCTGGCTGTGCCGCTGATGGCCAAGGAAATCGCCATTGGGGTGCTGGCCATGTATCGCAGTACAGAACGGCCCTTTCATCCTTCGGAGGTCGAGCTTGCGCGCCTGTTTGCCAACCAGGCGGCCAGCACCCTGGAGAATGCGCGGCTTTATGCCCGCGAACAGCAGCGCGCTGCCGAATCTCTGACCTTGTTGGACATTGCCCGGGCCACCAACTCGACCCTGGACCTGACCCAGGTGCTCCAGGTGGTGGCGCAACGCGCGGCCCAGGTCTGCGATGCCCATCGCTGCACCATCCTGCTTCTGGGCGAAAATGGGCGTATCGAGCCGCTCATGTCGCAGATGGCCTCTGGCGAACTGGACCCGGTCTTGTGGCAGCGATTCAAAAATGAAACCTTTCGCGAAACCGCGACCGAGGTTGACGCGGTCGGCCAAATGATTCGACAGCCCGGCCCTTACGTGTTCACGGGAGCAACGTTGGACCACATCCCCCAGCATTGGCTGGAGCCTTTTGGCGTGCAGAGTGTCCTGGCCCTGCCGCTGGCGAGCCGGGGCGAGATCATTGGTATCATGGCCCTGGACTATGCTGAGCCGGCACGATCGTTTAGTGCGGCCCAGATCGATCTGGCCCAGGCTATTGCCGGCCCGGCGGCAGTCGCCATCCAGAACGCGCGGCTGTATGCCCAGGTGCAATACCGCGCGGTCCAACTCCAGATTGCCGCCGAAATCTCGCGCGTTGCTAGTAGCACCTTGGACCCCGACCACCTGCTGCGGCAGACGGTGGATCTGGTACGCGAGCGGTTTGATTTCTATTACGTGGGCATCTTTTTGGCGGACCAGACCGGCTTATGGACCGGCGAACCAGGGCAGTGGGCTGTGTTGCGCGCCGGCACAGGACCGGCGGGCCAACAACTGCTGGCGCAAGAACAGCGCCTGGCTATTGGCGGCGACTCGATGGTGGGCGATTGCATCGCCAGCCGGGAATCACGCATTGCTCAGGATGTGCATGTGTCCAACGTGGTGCGGTTCTGCAACCCCTTGCTGCCTGATGTTCGCTCTGAATTGGCCCTGCCGCTCATTGCCCGCGACCAGGTGATTGGCGCCATGACGGTGCAGAGTGACCGTACCGCTGCCTTTAGCAGTATTGACATCACCACCCTGCAAACCCTGGCCGACAAGGTCGCTAACGCCATCGAAAACGCACGCCTGTACGACCAGGTGCAGCAAGACATCCAAGAACTACGCAAGCTCGACGAACTCAAGTCCGATTTCGTCGCCATGGTCAGCCACGAATTGCGCGCTCCGCTCACCTCGATCATTGCCTATACCGAAACCGTGCTTCAGGGACGGCTGGGTTTGCTCACCGATCAGCAGCGGCATGCCCTGGAGGTGATCGTGCAGAGCGCCTACGAGCAATTGCGTCTGATCGACGACCTGCTGGATCTGAGCCGGCTGGACGCCGGCCGCATGCCGCTATATGCGCGTGATGTGAGCCTGGTCCCAGTGGTAGAAGACGTGCTGGAAACACTTCGACCCCTGGCTGAGAAAAAGGGACAGCTACTGCGCGATCAGGTGGGACATGATTTGCCGCCGGTCCATGCCGATCCCGATCGCTTGCGCCAGATCTTGGTCAACCTGGTGCTGAATGGCATCAAGTTCACGCCCGAAGAAGGAGCTATTACCATCGCAGCCCAGGTCGTATCCGACGTCGAATTGTGTGTGCAGGTACGTGATACCGGTATTGGCATCGCGATGGCCGATCAAGCTCTGATATTTGAAAAGTTTACCCAGGTAGAACGCCCACTCACCCGTCAATATCGCGGCGCGGGTCTGGGCCTGGCTATCGCGCGATTGCTGGTCGAACTGCACGGAGGCCAAATCTGGGTCGAAAGCGAGCCCGGGCAGGGCAGCGTATTTGCGTTCACACTGCCTCTGGCCCATCACGAAACTGGAGGAGGTTAACATGAAGGCTCACGAGATCATGACGCGTCAGGTGGTAACGGTGCAGCCTGACACGCCAGTGGGCGAGATTGCCCGTCTGCTCAACCGCGACGACATCAGCGGCGTGCCGGTGGTCGATCACGAGGGGGCAGTGGTGGGGATTATCACCGAGCTAGACCTGATCCTGCGTAACGCGCGGCTGCACTTTCCAACCTATATCCGTATCCTGGACAGCATTATCTATTTGCAGGACCCGCGCCGGTACCAGCAAGAGATCCGGCGGGCGCTGGGCACCACGGCCAACGAGATCATGACCCGTGAGGTGATCTCGGCGTCGCCTGAGGCCGACGTGGAGGATATTGCCACGCTCATGGTAGACAAGCGGGTCAACCCCATCCCCATCTTGCAGGACGGTCAGTTGGTGGGGATTATCAGCCGGGCCGATCTCATCCGGCTCATGGTGCGTGACCTGGATCAGGAAGAGCCGGCATAGCCAAACGCCGGGGCGGTGGCCCCGGCGCACGGCGTGGTCAATGGTGCGGCAGCGGTCAACTCAGCTTGCGCGCCGACTGCCCGAGTTGGTTCTCTGTGCCGGCCCATAGTCGCTGCATGTTGCCCCGGTGCCGCAGCAGGATCAGGATCATGATCACGAACACGGCCGCCAGATATTCCCACGGCTGCCCGGCATACACCACCAACAGGGCCATGATCATGGGCGTCAGGATGCTCGCCACGATAGAGGCCAGGGATACATACCGCGACAGCGCCAGGATCAGCGCCCAGATGGAAAAGCAGATGAACAGAGTCAGCGGCGAGAGTGCCAGCAGCACGCTGACCGAAGTGCCCACGCCGCTCCCGCCGCGAAAGCCCAAAAAGACCGGCCAGTTGTGCCCGGCAATGAGCGCGACGGCAGCTACGGCCTCGGCAGCCGGCGTGCCCACCAGGTAACGGGCTGCCAGCACCGCCAGCAACCCTTTGCCAATGTCCAACACCGCCACCAGAAGCATGGCCGGCAGCCCCGCGGTACGTAGCACGTTGGTGCCGCCGGTCTTGCCGCTGCCATAATTGCGCACGTCTACCCCTTTCAGCACGCGCACCACAATATAGCCCCAGGGAATCGAACCGACCAAGTAGGCCAGTACGGCCACCAGCACATAGGTGATCCAGTCCATGAGGCCCCCTACGTTTCCACGACTGGGGCCAGCGTGTCATAGCGCGGCCCACGCCGCCACAAATAGAGTCCCAGTGGCACCAGCACCACCACGATGAGCATCGAGATGAGCTGGGCCTCGTTCAATCCAATGTCGATGGTATCGGTTTTCACCACTTGCACGATGATGAGGTTGTCGCGCACGAAAGAGATAAAGAACCGGACAAAGGCAAAGCCCCCCATCGCCAGCAGGAACAGGAGCCCTTTGACCTGGATCCTCGTGCGCAAAAAGAACAGGACTGCGGCTAACAACAGGCACAAGATGATCTCGTAAACCGGGTATGGGTGGGTGGGGATGCCGCGCCACGCTGGCGGCACAAACGAGCCGGGATGCGTATAGATAAAGCCCCAGGGCAAGTCGGTGGGAATGCCATAGGCATCGCCGTTTACGGTGCAGGCGAGCCGGCCCACCGCGTCGCCTACCAGGATACCCAGCGCTGCCGCGTCCACCGCCTGCCACACCGAGTATTTCTTGTACCAGACATAAGCCAGGATCGCTACCAGGCCGCCCAGGAACGCGCCATAGAGGGCCATGCCGGCTTCCTGGAAGGATAGCAGGAGCATGGGATTGGCCAGGTAAAGCTCCAGGTTGTCTGCCACGTGAAACAGGCGCGCGCCGATAAAGCCGGCCGGGATCGCCAGGATGGCCGCGGTATACACATCGTCGCTGCTGATGCCCAGCCGCTTGGCTTCCCACAATGCCACGGCAAAGCCAACCGCCACGCCCAACGCGGCCAGGATGCCATGCCAGGTCAAGGCTATTGACCCCAGGTGCATCAGGATCGGGTCGATGGAAATCGTGATCAAGTGAACCTCCTTTTTATCAATGTCGCGCCCGTCCGGGCCGGCGTGACAAATTTGGCGGAACATGGTATAATCGGCTTCGTGAGACGGGCATGAACGGCGCTGGCCCGTCTAGTTACGCGATAGGAGAGACGCTGATGCCCGACATTGATCTGGTGTTGATTCTGGAAATCGCTATAGCCGGCCTGGGGGCTATCATCTTTGGCTTTTGGGCCAGCTTGGTGATCTGGACTTTTCGCGACATGCGCGCGCGCAGCCGCGATATTTTCGCCCAGTTTTTCGCCACGCTGCTGGTACTGCTCTTTAACCTGCCCGGCCTGTTCATCTATTTGATCCTGCGGCCGCGCGAGACCCTGGTGGAGGTCTATGAGCGCGAACTGGAGGCTGAGGCCCTGCTCCAGGACATCGAGGAGCGGCTGAGTTGCCCCGCCTGCAAGGCGCGCATCCAGCCGGACTATCAATTCTGCCCGGCGTGCCACACGCAGGTCCGCAAACTCTGCCCCGACTGTGGTCGGCTGCTGCGCCTGGACTGGAACATTTGCCCCTTCTGCGGCATCGGTTTCTGACCAGCGCGGCCCACCCTCCCCACGGCCTGATGCCTTGACGCATCAGGCTGTTTTGCCCTAGGCGTACTGGCCCGACTGTGCCGTTTCCGCTTCGTCCTCGCCGATGATGTGTACCTTGAGCATGTTGGTGCGGCCGGTGACCTCGGGCGGGACGCCGGCGGTAAACACCACCACATCGCCGGGCTGCACCAGGCCGGCCGCCAATGCCGCATCTTCTCCACAGGCGATCATCGCGTCGGTGTTGGCGCAGTGAGGCACCAGCAGCGGCACCACGCCCCAGATCAATGCCATCTGGCGCAGCGTCCGCACCTCGGTGGTGGTAGCGATGATGGGCATGGCCGGTCGGTGCCGCGCCACCATGCGGGCGGCAAACCCAGACCGCGTGGACGTGATGATGGTCGCCGCGCCCAGCTCGTAGGCAATTTCGCAGGTGGCCTGCCCAATGGCGTCGGTGATGGTGGCAGCCCGTTCGGCCTGGCTGCGCCGGAACCACTCGCGATAGGGAAACCCACGTTCCATGGTCTCGGCGATGCGGGCCATCGTTTGCACGGCTTCAACGGGATAGTGCCCCACGGCTGTCTCGCCAGAGAGCATCACCGCGTCGCTGCCGTCCAGAATGGCGTTCGCCACGTCCGAGGCCTCGGCCCGGGTGGGGCGGGGATTGTCGATCATGGACTGGAGCATTTGCGTGGCGGTGATAACCGGCTTGCCGGCGTCGTTGCAGCGCCGGATGATGTCCTTCTGATAGCCGGGCACCTGCTCGGCTGGCACCTCTACCCCCAGATCACCGCGCGCCACCATCACGCCATCGGCGGCCGAAATGATCGCATCCAGGTCATCGAGGGCCTGGGGCTTTTCGATTTTGGCGATGATGGGCACGGCGGCCCCGTGGCTGGCGATGAGGGATTGCAGTTCCTCAATATCCGCCGCCGAGCGCACGAACGACAGTGCCACATAGTCCACGTCTTGTTTCAGGCCAAAGGCCAGATCGGCCCGGTCCTTGTCTGTGATCGCCGGGGTGCTCAACTGGGTGCCAGGCAGGTTCACCCCTTTGCGCGGCAGCAGCGTGCCACCCACCACCACCCGGCAGCGTACCTCGTCATCCTGGCGACCCAGTGCTTCCAACTCCAGTAGTCCGTCGTCCAGCAAAATCCGCTCGCCGGGTCGGACGTCCTGGGCCAGGTAGGGGTAACGCACCGTAAAGCGGCGGGCCGTGCCAATGACTTCGACGGTGGTCAGCACCACCTCGGTCCCGGGCTCTAGCGTGACAGACCCATCCTGCAATTCGCCCACGCGCAGCTTGGGACCGGATAGGTCTTGCATGACGGCGATGATGCGCTGCTCTTCGTCTGCCAGTTGTCGGACCAGGGCTATCCGGTGGGCGTGACTCTCGTGGGTCCCATGTGAAAAGTTGACCCGGGCCACGTCAATGCCAGCACGGATCATGGCCCGCAGCGTGGCGGCACTCTCACAAGCCGGCCCCAATGTCCCGACGATTCGTGTACGGCGCATGGTCTCCTCCCTGGCGGTTGGTGCAACGCCGCGTATTATACCACACTTGGGGCCGCCCTGGTAGTGAAAAAGCGCTTGTGTTGGCCGATCGGAGAAGGTATAATACGCCAGGCAAAGAAAATCCAGACGCGTGGAGGTATGTATGTGCGGTATCTTTGGCCTGGTATCGGCCCGCGAGCGCCAAGACCTGGGCGCCATCCTGGTAGAGGCCGGTCAACGCCTGGCCTATCGTGGGTATGATTCGGTGGGCTGTGCCACGGTGAACGGCGCCGGCGTCATCGACTTGCGCAAGGACGTGGGGCGCGTGGCAGAGGTGAGCGAGCGGCTGCGCCTGGACCAGATGCGGGGCCAACGCGGCATCGTCCAACTGCGCTGGGCCACGTTTGGCGCGCCCAGCCATCGCAATGCCCAGCCGCACCTGGACTGCGACGGCGATATGGTGGGCGCGCACAATGGCAATGTGGTAAACAATGTCCAATTGCAGGATCGGCTCGTGCGGCAGGGCCACACACTGCGCGGCACCAATGATGGCGAGACTTGTGTCCATGCTGTGGAGCATCACTTTGATCGCAATGGCGGCGACATGGTGGACGCGATCCGGCAGGCTTATGACGATCTGGCCGGCGATTATGCCTTGCTCATCACACACTGTGACGAAAACCGGCTCTATGCCATCAAAAAAGGCTCGGGCCTGGTGGCCGGCCTGGGGCCAGATTTCACGTGCGCCAGCAGTGACTTGCCCTCTATTCTGCCGCTCACCCGCACGGTGCTGCGAGTCCATGATGGCGAGATCCTGGTCCTATCGCCGGAGGGTGTGCGCATCATCCAGGTGGACACCGGCCAGGAGGTGGACCGTGAGCCCGTTGAAATCACCGAGAGCATGGAGTCGGTCACCAAGGGCGGCTATCCGCATTTCATGCTCAAGGAAATCCACGAACAGCCCACCGCGGCCGCCGAGTTGTTGCACCTGCTTGACCAGTCGGTCCACGTGGACCGGTTCCTGGAAATCCTGCGGGCCAGCGAGCCGGTGTTCCTGGTGGGGTGTGGCACGTCGTATCACGCCTGCCTGCTGGGGGCGTATTACCTGAACCAGATCGCCGGGCGGCTGACCGTGCCCATGCTGCCGGGTCAGTTTATCACCCGGGCCGCTGGCAGCGTGGGCGCCCGGGCGGCGGCCGTCTTTGTCAGCCAGAGCGGCGAGACCAAGGACGTGCTCAACGCCGTCAAGGTGGCGCGGAGTCGGGCCTGCCGCACGTTGGGCGTGCTCAATGTCATCGGCTCCACGCTTACACACGCCAGCGAGACCTATTTGCCCCTGGCGTGCGGCTACGAGATCAGCGTGCCGGCTACCAAGACCTTTATGAATCAGGCCCTGTTGTTCCTGTACCTGGCCTATCGCCTGGCCGACCGCGACCCGGCGGCGTTGGACGCAGTGCCGGGCCTGCTGGAATCTACTATCGCGGTAACCGACGCGCCGGCCCGCCGCGTGGCCGAAACCCTGGCGGCCTGGGACGAGCTATATTACCTGGGCTATGGCATCACCGAACCTATCGCGCTGGAAGGTGCGCTCAAGCTTAAAGAGATTACCTATACCCATTGCGAGGGCATCTTTAGCGCCGAGTTCAAGCACGGTCCCCTGTCAGCGGTGCGGGCCGGCTACCCGGTGACCTTTTTCACCGCCCCCGACGACGTGGACATGATGATCAACCACGTGAACGAGGTCACGTGCCGCGAGGGCCGGGCCATCGCGGTGGCCCAGGACAACGATGTGCTCCGGTCCAACGTCCAGGACTATTTAGCGGTCCCGCCGTCAGACCCGTGGGTCTTTCCCCTTTTGGCAACTATCCCGGCCCAATTGGTGTCCTATTACGCCAGCGTGGCCCGAGGCTTTGACCCGGACTTTCCCCGGAACCTGTCAAAAACATTAACTGTAGATTAGGCCGAGGTCTCGGGAGGTGCCCGTGAGAACCTGCAATCTGCTGCTCGTGCTCGCGTTGTTGCTGGGCCTGGCCGTGTATAGTTTTCAGACCTCCGAGGTTTCAGGCGAACCGCAGGTTCGCACAACCTCGGAGGTCTGGGCGGCAACCGGGGAGACTCGCCCGGCCCGGCCCGCCACCATCCAGACCCGCACCTTCCGGCAAGGGCTGGACGGCTATGCCGGCGTCCGCGATACCTGGGTCAGCACCCTCGACTGGGACACGCCGCCCCAGCACACGGTCAACTATGGGCAGAACGAGGGCCTGGAGCTCAGCCGCAACGACGACGACAACCCCCTCATTCGGTTTGACCTGACGGCCATTCCCACCAACAGCGCCGTGATGACGGCTACTCTCTGGCTGTATAACACCACCCGGTCCAGCTACAGCGGCACGCAGGATTTTGCCCGGCGCGTGCGCCTCTTTCGCGTGCTGACGGGCTGGGACGAGGGCAACCAGGTAGCCTCGCCCATCGACGCAGCGGGCAAGCACGGCGCCACCGGCGACAACGCCTTTGACTATTACCCCGGCCAGGGGACCGACGTGCCCTGGGGCGCGCAGGGCATGGCCGCCGGCGTCGATTACGCCGCCGCGCCGGAGAGCTATGCCGACGTGGTGAACGAGGGCTGGTATGCCTGGGACACCACAGCCCTGGTCCGGGCCTGGGTGCGCGGCGAGCAGCCCAACTATGGCCTGGTGCTGCGCGACGCCACCGGCTACCAGGACGACCACCGCGACTGGCGCACCTTTTGCTCCAGCCAGTCCGCCACGGCCAACCGACGCCCCAGGCTGGTGGTGGCCTATAACCCCGATGTGCCCTATGCCCACGCCGGCCCGGACCAGACCAACCTCGCCTGGGACGGCAGCGCCATCACGTTGGACGGCTCGGCCAGCCGCGACCGACCCGGCGGCGATGACGCGGCCCTGGTCTACGAGTGGCGCGTGGCCCAGCCAGCCTACGGCTCGCCCCTTTCCCCCCTCTCCCTGCTATGGAGAGGGGCCGGGGGTGAGGGTCAGATCATCTCCTTTACCCCGGACGTGCCCGGCGAATGGGACATCGTGCTCACCGTCACCAACAATATCTCCGAGACTGCCTCTGATACCGTCCACCTGCGCCTGCTGAGCATTTCCGCCGCACACCCCCGCATCTATTTGACGCCGGTCCGGCTGGCTGACTTGCAGGCCCGGGCGGTGCCGTCCAACACTCGCTGGACCCAACTCAAAGCCGAGGCCGATGACCCGGACGGTCCCATGCACGCCCACGCCCTGGTCTATCAGGTCACCGGTCAGACGGTCTATGCAGACCGGGCCATCGCCGCCGCCGAGGCCCTCATGGCCGAGCCCTATGACTATGCCACCAAGTCCGGCGACCTGGCCCTGGTCTATGACTGGTGCTACCCCCGCCTGAGCACCGCCCAGCGCGCCGCGTTCGTGGCCTATTTCAATACCTGGGGCGACGCCGAGCACAGCAACGACAGCCCGGGCTGGGGCAACTATTGGCCGCGCTACGGCTATTCCTACGCCCTGGTGGGTCTGGCGACCGCTGGCGACAATCCCCGCGCCCCGGAGTGGCTGGACGAGTTTCGCTATACCCGTTACCGCGACGTGGACCTGGCGCTGCTCGACCGCATCGCCCAGGGTGGGGCATGGCCGGAGGGCATGATCTATGACTGGATCGCCAACTGGCCCCGGGTCAAGGCCCTGGACGCCTGGCGCACCGCCACCGGCGAGGACCTGTTCCAGAGCACGGCGTGGTATCAGGAACGCCTGCCCTACCTGCTCCTGCATCGCTGGCCCGGCGTGGCCGAGCAGTGGGGCTATCAGTATCACCCCTATCTCTCCACCGGCGACACCGAGCGCAACCGGGGCAGCATCGCCAACTATGGGCGGATCATGGCCCTCATCCTCGTCGGGCGTTTCCAGGACGACCCCTGGGCCGCCCAGTTGCAGGCTTATCTGGCCGCGCCGCCCACCGCCAACTCGGACGACTTTTTATATCACGAAGAGTTCCTGTGGTTCGACCCGGCCCTGCCCACCGCGACCTCCAATCTGCTCACGCAGTATGCCCGGGGCACCGGCACCGTGTTCATGCGCTCCGGCTGGCCGGCCGGCGCCGCCGATACCGACACCAGCGCCACCTATGTCACCTTCCAGTGCGGCGACCATTTCACCTACCACCAGCACTATGACCAGAACAGCTTTACGCTCTTCAAGCGCGGCGATCTGCTGCTGGACAGCGGCGTGTACAGCGGCGACGGCCTGTCGGACCACGACATCAACTATTACGTGCGGACCATCGCCCACAACACGCTGGTGGTCTATAATCCGGCCGAGGATTTCTCGTCGGCCCGGCCCGATGCCTATTCCAACGATGGGGGCCAGCGGACCATGACTCCGGCCAGCCGCTCGCCGGAGAATATCGAGTATTTCGACCAGCACGCGGTCCACTATGACACCGGTGACATCCTGCGGTTCCAGGATGACGCTGGCTATACCTATGTGCTGGGTGACGCTGCCAAGGCCTACAACAATCCCACGTATAACCAGGCGATGGACACCGGCCTCGACGGCAATACGGCCAAGGTCAGCCGCTTCCAGCGCGAGTTCGTCTATCTACGACCGCCGACCGCCGCCGACGGACCGCCGGGTGACGAGTTTGTCGTGCTCTATGACCGCGTGGGCGTCACTGACCCGGCCTTGAGCGGCGAGAACACCAAGCTGCTCTTTCACACCCTGAACCAGCCGACGGTGAATGGCGCGGTCACGGTCGTCTCACCGGGCGAGACGCTGTACGCCGGCGCGAGCGAGGCCAGCGCCATCTCGGGCGACGGCCGGGTATTTCTGCGGTTCCTGCTGCCGGCCACCCGCAACGTCCGGCGGGTAGGCGGGCGCGGCGAAAAGGCGTTCTGGGTATTCAACGACAACTATGACTGGCAGTGGGACCCCGGCGAGGCCCAACCCCGGCCCACCAATGACTTTGAGGACGTGCCCTATGGCGAGTGGCGGCTGGAACTGGAGCCGGCCGACGCGGCCCTGGAGCACGGCTTTCTCACCGTGATCTACCCGGCCGTCAGCACCACCTTCGCCACACACAGTGTCCTGCGGATGCCGGCCACCACGCTAATCACCGGTGCTGGACTGGCCGGCGCGCACATCGCTGACCCGGCCCTCAATCGCGTGGTCCTGTTCTCGTCGGCCAGCGATGGCAGCGCGCCGCCCGGTGCCCTCGTCTATGCCTACCAGCCCACGACCAGCACTCTCAACCTGCTGGTGGACCTGACGCCCGGCGCGCGCTATGCCCTCACGACCACCACGGCCGGCGGCGTGCAGACCGTCACGTGGACGCCGGACAGCGGCGGCGCGTACCAGGCCAGCGACCAGGGGGCCTTGAGCATGGTGCTGGATGTGGGCGGCGCGCCCCTGGATCAGCACCGGCTATACTTGCCGCTCGTGCTGCGGGGCCTGGCAGTGGATGTCGTCGCGGCGCCAGCCACCGGCGAGATGATTCCCCGGGCTTACCTGCCCCTGGTGAGCAAGCCCCTGGCGTTCGCCGGCGTGAACGACTTTTTGTACCAGCTCCAGAATCTGAACCTCACCGCCATCGGCAACACGGCCTACGACCTGGTGGTCATGGACTATTCCGCCGACGGGAGCGCAGGCGGCGAATTCAGCGCAGCGCAAATCGCCGCCCTCAAGCACAGTCCCGGCGGCGACAAGATCGTGCTGGCCTACATGAGCATCGGCGAGGCCGAGGACTATCGCTTTTACTGGCAGAGCGGCTGGACGCCGGGCGACCCGGCCTGGCTGGATGTCCAGAACCCGGACTGGCCGGGCAACTACAAGGTGCGTTACTGGGACCCCGGTTGGCAGGCTATCGTCTTTAGCTACACCGACCGGCTGCTGGACGCCGGGTTCGACGGCGCATACCTGGACATCATTGACGCCTACGAGTATTATGCCGACCGGGGCCGGGCCACTGCTGCTCAGGAGATGGCCGATTTCGTGGCTGCCATCCGGGCTTACGCCCGGGCCCGCGACCCGGACTTTCTCATCGTGCCGCAGAACGCACCCGAGCTGGCCGGCCTGGTGCCGGCCTACCTGCACAGCGTGGACGGCATCGGCCAGGAAGACATCTACTATGGCTACAACGCGGACAACCAGCCCACGCCGCCGGCCGTCACTGCCGAGATGGAGGGCTACCTGGACGTGTTCAAGGCCGCCGGCAAGCTGGTGCTGACGGTGGACTATGCCACCACGCCGGCCCACGTGGACGACGCCTACGCCAAGTCGCAGGCCAAAGGCTATGTGCCGTTTGTCACCGTCCGGGATCTGGACCAGTTGACCATCAACCCTGGCCACGAGCCGGATTGAGCTAATCCCTCGCCACCAACGGCAAGTACGCCTCGTACCAGCGCCCGGCCCGTACCCGGTCCGCCATCTCGTGGACGGCCGCGGCCTCGTAGGCCCGGTCCAGGTCGTCCGGGGAAGTATACGCGCTGCTGAACCAGTTGGCCGGGGCCGTGTTGGGCGCATTGTCCGGCAAGTCGGTGCGCGTGCTCAGGGCCGGGTTCACTTCCACCACATAGGCCCGGCCGGGATTGATGCGCACCCACGCGCAGCGTCCTGTGGACACGCCCGCCGTCTGCCACCCATCAAATGCCTGGTGGATGTGCGGCCGGTCGGCCGCGATCTGCACGTGATCGTTGGTGCTGGATAGGATCATGCCCTTCAGATCGGGAATCTTGAGCGTGGCGGTGGGGTAGAGGCGCACGGCCTCCCGGAGGTCCCAGTAGGCATCGGCCTGGGCTGGCGTGGCGATGGTGATGGGCCAGGGGCCGGGGATAATCCCCTGGGCGGCCATCGCGTGGGTGGCCGGGCGCGAATAGACGGCCCGGCCACCCACGTCTTCATACGCCGTCAGGGGAAAGTCCTCGTTGGTATCCAACACCCCGTCCAGGTTCAGGTCCGGGCTCTGGCAGCCGGTGTTCGGGTCGAGCACGGTATCGTAGGTGCCATTGCCGTTGCCGTCCCAAAAGACCGGGTGGGCCGGGTTCGCCGGGTTGTAGGCCAGTTGCGAGTGGTCCACCGCCACCGCCAGGGGGCCATAGCCCTGGTACCACGGGTTCACGCTCATCACCCGCTCCGAGCCGAGGGTGCAGTCCTGGCGCGGCCCGCCCAGGTCCACCGTGGCGATCTGGCTGCTCACCGGGCTTTCCCACTGGACCAGGTAGCGCAGGTAGCCATCCAGCACGTCGCCGTGGAGGGCCGCGGCCGCCGCGACAATGTTGCCGCCGTTGGACGACCCCAGCAGCCCGACGTTGTCGTGGAGCACCGGCACGTCCACCACGTGGTCGATGGGGTAGCCCATCACGTCGTTGATCAGGCCGGCCGCGTAGAGGGTCACGTCGCGCAGGGCGGCGATGCAGCGCGCCCCTCGGTGGTCATAGGTGCCGTCGGAGCAAAGCGGTCCCTGGCAGCCGCCGGGGTGCAGGAACGAGATGCGAATGGTGTCTGTCGCCAGGGGCAGCGGCACGGATAGCGAGCCGGTGCCATCGCCGCCGGATGCGAACACCACCACCGGCGCGCCTTCCGGGTAGCGGGCTTGCCCGGCCGCCGGCCCGACGACGCGCACGACCAGGGTGCCGGTGGGGGAGCCGGTGGCCGCCGGCGACGGGATGCGCACGGTGAAATCGGTCTGCGGGGCGATAGCGGGCGCTGGAGCGGCCCCGGCAGGGACCGGCTGAGACGCCCACCCGGCGACGAGCAAGAGCGCCGCCATGCCCAGCGCCAGGGCGATGAGTCGAGGCCAAGTACGAGCGTGGTTCATGGGGTTTCCTCCTGGGATCGAATGTCTACAATCGAGAGTATACCCGGCAAATGCAACCGGCGGGTTACCGGCCTGTAAAGATCTGGTAAGATGGGCTACGCAGCATCGTGCATCATCACCCTTGTCTACCGGGCCGCCAGATGCTATAATGGGCGCAGTAGCTGCAAGCGAATCGCTAACAACAAGGAGGCAAATCATGGAAGAGTTGTGCGCAACCGGCGGTGTTCTCGTTTTTGGCGTCATCGGGGCCTTGTTCGTGGTCCTGTTCCTGTTCTTTGGCCTGTTCAGACAGGGCGTCCAACTGCTGTACGAGTACGAGCGGGGCGTGGTGTTTACGCTGGGCAAATATTCCGGCACGCGAAAACCGGGCCTCACGCTTATCATCCCCATCTACCAGAGCATGCGCAAGGTGGACATGCGCCTCAAGACGGCCGAGATCCCGCGCCAGGAGGTGATGACCAAGGACAACATCCCCATGCTGGTCAACGCCGTGGTCTATTTCAAGGTCGTCAACCCGGCTGCCGCCATCATCAAGATCGAGGATTACGTGTTTGCCGTGCGCCAGTATACGCAGGCGGCGCTGCGTGACATCATTGGCAACAGCGAGATGGACTTTGTGCTCATGGAGCGCGAGCAGATCGCCCAGAGCATCCGGGGGATCGTAGATGCCGAAACGAGCGACTGGGGCATCGACGTCGAGTCCATCAAGATCCAGGAGGTGGAGCTGCCGGCCGACATGAAACGGGCCATGGCCAAGCAGGCGGAGGCCGAGCGCGAGCGCCGGGCCATGATCATTGCCTCGGAAGGCGAGCTGTCGGCCTCGGAGAATCTGCGCCAGGCGGCGGAGAACCTGGCCCGGAGCCGGGGGGCGCTGCACCTGCGCACTCTCCAGACCATCCGCGACATTGCCGCCGACCCCTCGGAAAAGATCGTCCTCTTTTTGCCTTCCGACCTGGGGCGCGCGCTCAATGCCCTCGCCGGGGGCGAGCGGGATGAGTAGCCGCCATGCTTGACCACAAGACACGTTACCTGCAAATCGCCTTCAACTATGACGCGGGAATGGTGCAGCAACTCCTCCCGGCCATCACGCAGAGTGTGTTGAGCTTGCCCCGGGGCCGCGAGCGGATATTCATCGAGGCCGGCACACCGTACATCAAGCGCGAGGGCGCGGCCGGCATCCGGCTCATCCGTAGCCTGTGGCCCGGCCAGGTGGTGGCCGATCTGAAAACCGTGGACGGCGCGCTGGGCGAGGTGGACATGGCTCGGATGGCCGGCGCCACGGCCGCCACCGTGCTGGGCAGCTCGCCCACGGCGGCGCTGGATCTCTTTGTCGCCCGCTGTGCCCAACTGGGCATGGTGTCCATGATCGACATGCTGGGCGTCAAGGACCCGCTCAAGGTATTGATGCGCCTGGCGACGCCGCCGATGGTGGTGGTGCTACACCGGGGCCGCGATGAGGAAAACGCGTACGGCAAGGTCATCGAGTACCGGCACGTCAGTCGCATCCGCAGCAAGTTCAACGTGCTCATCTCGGCGGCCGGGGGCGTGGATCTCAAGGAGGCTCGCAGCGCCATCTTTAACGGGGCCAACATTGTGGTGGCCAACCTGGTGCGCCCCGGCGACCCCTGGGCCGGTATCCTCACCGACGGCGACGTGGGGGCGGTGGCTCGACAATTTCTGGCGACGATTGCGTGAAAAAGAGCCCATCACTTTCCCGGTGACGGGCTCGGGCATATCGGCGTCGTAGCCTTGAACTTGACGTATCGAGTGGTAGGTGGCTAACGACCAGGCTCGCCTGTCGTCATGGAGCATAGTGGAATAGCGCTAGATGTCGCGCCCGGTTAGGTTTTGTCGTCGTGCTTCACAGTGATGACGACCTTTCCCCGGGGATGGCCTTCTTCATAATGCCTGAAGGCTTGAGCAACCTCACTCAACGGGTAACGTCTATCGATAACAGGTATGACCTTGCCGGCTTCAAGTAGCTCTTTCATGAAAACCAGGTCCTTATCGTTTGGACTGTGGGACAATTGAACCACCTTTTTACTCCCGAACATTGAAATCAATGGACCCAGCAACAGCGCGACTGCGGAAATTGCGCATGCCACATAATTCCCTTTGGGACGTAATGCACGCCTATAATCTGAAACCGAGCGATTGGCCACGATATCAAAAATCAGGTCATACTGCTGCCCACTTCTGGTGAAATCTTCTTGCGTGTAATCAATGACCTGGTCGGCCCCAATAGAGCGCACCAGGTCCAAATTCCGCGTACTGCACACGCCAGTCACTTCAGCCCCGAACGATTTGGCAATCTGCACCGCAAACGTGCCCACACTGCCAGACGCGCCGTTGATCAAAACCCTTTGCCCGGCCTGGATCCGTCCTTTGTCGCGCAGACCCTGCAGGGCGACGATGGCCGCCTGAGCTACGGCCGCGGCTTCCTCGAAGGTCGTATTGGCTGGTTTCAGCACCAACGCGTTTTCAGGAGCAGCCACATACTCGGCAAACGCGCCAAACCCGCATCCACCTATGTCCCCGAATACCTCGTCGCCTGGCTGAAACTGCTCGACGTCTTTGCCAACTGCTTCAACCCGCCCCGCCACGTCACCGCCGGGGATCTGGTGCTTTGGCCCTGGCAGCCCAAAGCTCGGGCGGAACAAGAGCGGCTCGCCTTTCACAATGTACACGTCACCCTGGTTTACGGATGACGCAAGCACTTTTACCAGCACCTCATCGTCCTTGGGGGTTGGGTTTTCCACCTTCTGGAGCTGGAGCACCTCTGATGGTGGTCCGTATTTCGTGTACACAATCGCTTTCATGGCTTCCTCCAAATTCAGCTTGGTCGAGTACTATGGCGATCGGAGCTACCCTTCAGGTGGGGCTACCCTACGTGGTTATTCTACACCACCCAGTTCCAGGCATACCAGACAGTCAGTGCATTAAACACAAAGCTCACAACGATCAAGAAATTGTCATATGCGCCCTTGTAAGGCAAGCCAACGAGATTGAAAAGAACAACGAATACGGCTACGATGATGTTGGCCCAGCGGATCGCGGGATACTCTACCGTCAGGGTCAGCACCACCATGACGATCGGGACCAACATGATGACGGCGATCAGCAACCACATGCCCCGTGTTGCTGGAAACCCTTTCCCGATCTTGCCAGGTTCAAAATCGCCAGCGAATATTCGCAGCACATCCCCCAACAGATAGGTCAACATCACAGCTACCCATAATCCGGCCAGGACGATCCTTGTATCTACCATAAGTCTTCTCCTCTAATCACCTGTTTGGGTTGACATAGGTAGGCCTATGCCGGATTGCCATCAAATTCGGAAGGGAAAACTTTCGTACTGCGCCGGCCGCTTGAGAATGTGGTTCGTGTACAGGTTGAGGCCGAGTCGTACGAGTATGATCACGGCAAACACGACAAAGCCCGTGCTGTATTCCATTGCCGTAAAAAAGGGCAGCAAGAAAACCCAGAAGGCAGCATTATAGGCCAGCCTGATCAGTGCAAGCGGGTGAGTACACCCCTGTTTGACTGCCACGTTGTTAGCCGAGTTTTTCCGGAGCCACGCGAACCGCATGGCTGTATGGCCTTCGATAACCAGTCAATAGAGCACGCCGATAACCGCAAGCCCAATCAATCCACCCATTTCCGTCCAAAGCAAAGTGGAAAAAGCCAGGACAACATAAAGCAGAGCGGGAAGTCCCAATCCCAGCGTAAGCAGATTATTCCAACGGACGGTCAAGAATTTCTCCTTTGTCATAGCGTCCCTCCTTGTATATAATATCACCACGAACTCGTGGTACTCAACAACCTACTTGCGCCAAGCGGGTGCCCCGGCGATAATAGACCTGTTCGGCATGCGCCGAACGACGGACCACCCGGGAAGGC
>JAHJIN010000127.1 GCA_018823415.1 Chloroflexota bacterium
CCGCTCGTGTCCTCTCTGCACGCGCGAGTTGGCAAGTCTGGCAGTTGTGGAAGACGGTCTGCTGACGCTGCTGTCGGAGCGCTTGCAAGGAACGCGCCGCTGGCTGGAAGCGACCCTGATATCTGCTGCTCCCCGGCCAGTGGAACTACGTGGGGTTCCCTCTCCCCAACGGCGCTACCAGGCCGAGAGCCTGGAGATCTTTGTGGGGCCGCAACAGACATCGGGCGGCCGACTGGTGCTGCGGGGCCACCTGGTGCCCCCGCCAGACCAGCGCGCGCAGGCTGCCGGCGTGGCGGTGTGGTTGGCCCAAGAGGGCCAGGTGCTGGACAGTCAGGTCACCGATGAGCAGGGCTACTTTGCCTTCCAACCCGTGTCTTCGGGGTGCTATGACCTGGGCTTTGGCTGGCAGGAACAAGCAGTACTCATTCGAGACGTCGAGGTGTAGGATGGCCGTAGAACAATTGGTGTCCGAATTGCTGGCTGTTGCTGAGGCCGAGCGCCGGGACTGGCTGGCAGCTCATCGCCCGGTGGTAAACCTGGCCCTGATGGAGGCCCTGAAGACCGCAGCGGAGAAACACATGCTCTCGGACACTCGCCGGGCTCGGGAGATAGCAGAGGTCGCCGTGGAGGCGGCCTCTTTTGCTGCACTGGCTGATCCTCTGGTCATGGCCCTGGCGTTATGGGCCAAGGGCAACGTCCTGATCTATGCCGGCGACTTTGCAGCCTGCGTCGAGGCCTACCAGATTGCCGAAGCTGCCTATGCCGCGCAGGGCGATGGCCTGGCCGTGGCCCGGCTCCAGGGCAACCGGGTCTTTGCCCTGGTCAACCTGGGGCAGCACCGCGAGGCCCTACTCCTGGCTGAAACTGCTCGCCAGGGGCTGGAGGCTGTGGGCCAGACCGCCAGCGTATACCTGGCCGTTCTGGAGATGAACGTGGGGGTGGCCTGCCGCCAGAGCAGTGACTACGAGGCAGCCCTAGCGGCCTACGAACGAGGCCGAGCTATCTTTGAACAACTGGGTAATGCAGTGCAGGTAGCGCGCATGGACATCAACCGCGCCAAGGCCCTGGAGAAGCTGGACCGCTTCCAGGAAGCCACCCCGCTGTTGGAAGCAGCGCGCGCGACGCTGGCAGAACAGGGCGTGGCCCTGGATGTGGCCCGGGCCGATCTCAACCTGGCCCATCTGGCTTTCCGGCGGGGGCGGTATAGTCAGGCGCTCGAGTGGTACGACCAGGCACGGGCTGGCTTTGCCGCGCTGCAGAACGAAATGGAACTGGCGACCATCGACTTTTGCCGGGCTCAGGTGTACCTGGCCCTCAATCTCTTTGCCGAAGCCTACGAGTGGGCCGGCCTCGCCCGACAGGCGTTCGCCGCACGCGGGATGACACGCTACGCCATCCAGTCTACGGCCGGGCAGGCTGCCGCCGCCCGGGGGCGGGGGGATCTGGCAGAAGCAGCAGCGCTGTTCGCCCAGGCCCGGGCTGGCCTGGCAGAGCGCGGGGAGGCCATCGAGGTTGCCCTCATTGACCTGCAACAGGCTGCGTTATTGCAGCAGGACGGTCAGCTCCAGGCCGCCCTGGATGCGGCACGTGCGGCGGCCGCGGTCCTGGAACGCCACGGGCTGGCCGTGCGGCTGGCCCAGGCCCGGCTGACGATGGCCGATTCCCTGCTGGCCCTGGACCAGGTGGAGGAAGCGACTTCTCTATACACTGCGGCCCTGGAGGTAGCTGATAAAGAAGAGTTGCCCACACTGGCCTATCGCGCCCGATATGGTCTGGGTCAGGTAGCCGAGGCGCATGGCCATGATGAAGCCGCCAGGCGTGACTACGAGGCAGCCCTAGCCCACCTGGAAGCCATCCATCGCTACTTGCAGGTGGACGAGTTCCAGGCTAGCTTCCTCGACGACAAGCTGGCGGTGTACGAGGCCGCGGTGCGCCTGGCCCTGCGCCGGGGGGATGTGGAAACGGCCTTCGATTACGTGGAGCGGGCCAAGGCCGGCGCGCTACTCGACCTCTTGGCCCGGGGACTGGAAGTGCTGGCCGCGCGCGAGGAAGGGGATGCGTTGTTGGCACGGCTGCAGGCCCTGCGAGAGGAGTGGCACTGGCATTTCAGCCAACTGGAGGGCTATGCGCCGGGCGAGGAGGACAGGCCGGTGCGCTCTGATGAACCCGGCCGGCGCGCGACGGTTCGCGACGTCGAGCGCCAGTTGAGTAATGTGTGGCGGCAGCTGCGCCTGCGGCAGCACCGCTACGCCACGCTGGGCGAAGGGCAGCGGTTGTCCTCGGCCGAGGTGCGCGCACGCCTACCCGAAGACGCGGCTCTGATCACCTACTACGCCGTGGGAAAAGATCTGTTGGCTTTCCTCGTCCACCGCGCCGGCGTGGAAGTGGTGGAACTGGGGACGACGGCTGCGGAAATAGAGACGCTGATCGGCGTCTGGCGCTTTGACCTGGATAGCTTGCGGCTGCGGCTGCCGGACCTGGCGCCGGACGGATTGGCTATTCTGGAAATCGACAGCCGGGTCCACTTACAACGGCTGTACCAGGCGCTCGTCGCGCCATTGTCCAGGCAGTTGACCGACTACCGCCGGCTGATTATCGTGCCCCACCAGGCCCTGTATTACCTGCCACTGGCAGCGCTACACGATGGACAGCAGTACCTGGTGGAACGTTTCCAGTTCAGTTATCTGCCGGGGGCCAGTTTGTTGTCGGCCCAGGCTTTGGGGGAGGCCACAGGCCGGCACGACCCGCGCTACCCCCTGGTGCTGGCCCACTCCGATGAGGGGCGGTTGCCCCGCACCGTGAGCGAGTCCCGCCAGGTGGCGGATATCTTGGGTGGCGCGCGCTTGTTCGTCGAAGACGAGGCCACCGAGGCCCGGTTGCGGGAACACGGGCCGGCGTGCGGGCTGTTGCACCTGGCCACGCACGGGGCGTTCCGCTCCGACAACCCCTTTTTCTCGTGGTTGCGCCTGGCTGGTGATACTCGGCTGACAGTGCGCGACGTCTATGGCCTGCGCTTGCCCCACACCTCGTTGGTGACGCTGAGTGCCTGCGAGACCGGGCTAGGGGACCTGCGGGGTGGCGACGTGCTGGGCCTGAGCCAGGGTTTCATGGCCGCCGGCGCCCGGTCCTTGCTCCTCAGCTTGTGGGCAGTGGACGATGCCTCCACTGCCCAATTGATGACTGCCTTCTACCACCGCCTGGTGGCTGGGCAGGACAAGACCACCGCCCTGTGTGAGGCACAGTGCGCGGTACGCGAGCGATACCCACACCCGTTCTACTGGGCTGGGTTTGTATTGGTCGGAGACACCGGCAAAACTCACCGCGGAAAAACGTCCGATGGTGCGTCTATTGGGGTGAGGACAGGATAACCCCACCGATCAACCAAGTTCTCGGATTCGCCAATCAGGAGGATGCTTCCATGACTATCCAGCGCAAGTCTCTGAGCCTGCTGTTGACGGCAGCGATGTTGGTCACGACCGGTGTACCTCTGGGAACGAATTCTACTCCTTCGGTCCGTGCCGCCGGCTCTCCGCCAGTTCCCTTGCCATTCGAATGCGGTGGAGTCACGCCACCAGGTGAGACTACCTGCTGCATCTACGGCTACGTCTACTACGACGGCGTGCCAGTAGCTGGCGTCAACGTGCATGTCGCAAGTTCCCACGGCGTCCTCGACGCCACCACTAGCAGCGGTGGGGCCAGCAGTTATCCCTATTATAGCGGCGACCTCAGTTCCGCACCGTTGCGCGTGTCCATCGGCGAAACAATCACCATCACCGCCTCGTACAACGGCATGATCAGCACCCGCACCTGGGCGGTGCAGGCCAATGGGCAACAGGTGGACCTGGGGCTGGTCGCTGGCTATCAGGTCCCGGATGCCCCGAGCGTACGCAAGTCCAGGCGAAGAGGCGGGGCCATGTTTGCGCTATCAGCCGAGGCACTTGGCTCGGTCGCAGGGCAAGCCTCGTTCACCGACATTGGGGCGGGGCTGGCGGACGTGTATCGGTCTGGGGTCTGGGGCGACTATGACAACGACGGCGACCTGGACATCCTGCTGTCCGGCTGCAGCGCCGGGTGCGCGGCGTATCACGCTCAGATCTACCGCAACGATAGCGGCATCTTCACCGACATCGGCGCGGGATTGGGCGAGGCAAACGGGGACGCGGCCTGGGGTGACTATGACAATGACGGCGACCTGGACATCCTGCTGGCAGATCCGAGCCAGGACTACCTGGCCAAGGTCTACCGCAACGATGGGGGCGACACCTTCACCAATATCGCTGCCGGGTTGCCCGCGAATATCTGGTCTCTGGCCTGGGGCGACTATGACAACGACGGTGACCTGGACATCGTGCTGTCCAGTAATGCCGATTCACCGCGCATCACCGCGGTCTACCGCAACGATGGCAGCGACACCTTCACCGACATCGACGCCGGGCTGACCGGCGCGCGGGGTGGTTCGGTGGACTGGGGCGACTATGACAACGACGGCGACCTGGACATCCTGCTGACCGGCTGGACTGGTTCGGCCACCATCACCCAGGTCTATCGCAACGACGGGGCGGATACCTTCACCGACATCGCGGCGGGGCTGACCGGGAGCTACATGGGGGCCGCGGCCTGGGGCGACTATGACAACGACGGCGACCTGGACATCTTGTTGTCTGGCAGTACTGGGGGGTCGACGTTTACCAAGGTCTATCGCAACGATGGGGGCGGCACCTTCGTCGACCTCAGCGCCGGGCTGACGGCAGTGGAATACAGCGCCGTGGCCTGGGGCGACTACGACAACGACGGCGACCTGGACGTCTTGCTGTCTGGTTGGTCGTATTCAGGGCTCAAGGCCGAAGTCCACCGCAACGATGGCGGCACGTTCACCAACATCAACGCGGGGCTGACCGGGGTCAGCAATGGTTCGGTAGCCTGGGGCGACTATGACAACGAC
>JAHJIN010000128.1 GCA_018823415.1 Chloroflexota bacterium
CCACGGCCTACAAGGTCTTTCGCGCCGATGTGCTCAAGAGCCTGGACCTGCACGCCTCACGGTTCGAGTTTTGCCCCGAGGTAACGGCCAAGGTGTGCCGGGCCGGGCATCGCATCCACGAAGTGCCCATTGCCTATCAGGGCCGTTCCATCGCCGAAGGCAAAAAGATCCGCTGGCAGGACGGCGTGCAGGCCGTGTGGACGTTGTTCAGGTATCGCTTGGCGTGAAACGTCATCTGGCGATTGACACATCACGCTCAGTCATCCAGGAATAGGAACAGCATATGCAAACTAGACTCGGTTTATTCTGCGACAAGGTCATCGAGGCGGGGTGGTTGGCGGCGGCAATTGTCGCGCCGCTGTATTTTAACGTGATCTCGAGCCGTATCTTTGAGCCAGACAAGATCACTCTGGTGCGCTATATCGCGTTGCTGATGATCTTGGCCTGGCTGATTCGCTTGCTGGAGAACGCGGTTACCACCGGGACAAACGAGGAGCCGGCGTCCACATCGGCGGTGACGAGCCTGCTGGCCTGGCTGCGTACGCCGCTTATTATCCCCACGCTGTTCCTGGTGGCTGTGTACCTGATTGCCACGGTTTTTTCCATTGTGCCTCATATCAGCCTGTGGGGATCATACCAACGCTTGCAGGGCACGTATTCGATGTTGAGCTATGTGGTCATTTTCCTGCTCCTGATGCAGACCATGCGCACGCGAGAGCAGGTGGACCGGCTCATCACCACCATGATCTTGACCAGCCTGCCGGCGGCCTTGTATGGCATCTTGCAGCACTTTGATCTGGACCCGCTGCCCTGGGGCGGCGACACGCAGACTCGCGTGGCCTCGATGATGGGCAATGCCATCTTTATCGGCGCGTATTTGATCATGGCGGTGCCGCTCACGCTGGCTCGCCTGATGGACCGGACCACGCGGGGGTTCGTGGGCGAGCTGGAGGGCCTGGATGCGCGGCCCCGTTACGTGCGGGCGGCTTTGCTGGCCCTGCCCACGTTGGTGGGCGTGGCATTGTTTGCCCTGGTGTTCCAGGCGGCGAATGTCTATGCTCAAGCCAATTCATCCGCCGGGGTCAACCTGTCGCCGGTGGACTGGGGTGTGCTGGTAGTCTCGCTCGTCGTCGTACTGGCGGCCATCGTACTGGTCGCGTATGCGCGGCGGTTTCCACCGGCCGCGTTCGAAGGCGTTGTCTATGCCCTGATATTGGGCGCGCAGTTGGCCTGCATCTGGTACTCGGTGAGCCGTGGCCCGCAGATCGGCTTGGTGGTGGGTCTGGTGCTGTTCTTGCTGCTGTTTGCCATTCGCCGGCGCATGCGCGTGGCCTTTGTGAGCACACTGGTGCTGAGCGTAGTCCTGGCCGGGTTCATCGGCGTCTTGAACATCAAGGATGGGCCGTTGGCCGCGATCCGTGACGTGCCGGGGATCAACCGGCTGGCCCGCCTGAGCGAAGAAGCGGCCGGCGTCAGCGGCACCGGCACTGTCCGCATCCTCATCTGGGAGGGCGCAGCCGACATGGTGCGCGCCGACCCGGCGCGGATGATCATCGGCTATGGGCCAGAAGCCATGCACGTGGGCTATAACAAGTTCTATCCGCCGGACCTGGCCCACTTTGAGCGGCGCAACGCCTCGCCGGACCGCTCGCACAACGAAACCTGGGATTCGCTGGTCTTTACGGGCCTGGTGGGATTGGTTGCCTACCTGGCCTTGTTCGGAGCCGTGTTCTATTATGCCCTGGATGCCCTGGGGCTGATCGTGCGGCGCATTCGGTGGTGGCTGGTGGGCGGCTATGCCGTGGCGGTGGCGGTCATCTGTGTGGGGGCGGTATTTGCGCCGTCGATGTGGGTGGCCGTGTCGGGCATGCTGGTCGCCGTGTTGGTGGGCGCGTATGTGCTGGGCTATGGGGTGCTGGGGTTTTTGCGTGGCTTTCCCCAGCGTGAAGAGCCGGATTCGCACGACCTGTATCGAGACCTGTTGCTCATCGGCCTGCTGACGGCCATTGTGGCGCATTTTGTCGAGATCCAGTTTGGTATCGCCATTGTCTCCACCCGCACCGATTTCTGGCTCTATGCCGGCTTGATCGTGGTGATGGGGTTCCTGCTAGTGCGCCCGGCAGAGCAGACCAGTGGCAGTAGGGCGCCGGGCGTGGTCGCAGCGGAAGCGCCATCGTTCAGGAAATCCAGTCGCCGCAAGAAGCGCAGGGATACCGGGCGGACTACCCGTCGCTCGACCAGGCAATCGACCGCCGGTGCATCAGCCTGGTGGCGACCGCTGATCCCGGCCGGCCTGATCGGCGCATTCATCCTTACCGTGCTGGCCGCCGACCTGTTCATCCCCAACCAGCAGATCACGGCGGCAATAGAGTACCAATACACCGCCCTGCGATTGACGATTATGCTGGTCTGGCTGGCGATGGCATGCGTGGAGGTGATGCGCCTGATGGCGCACGAGTCGGACCGGGAGCCGTCCAAGTGGCTACTCGCCTTTCTGATCTATTCGCTGATCGTCTGGGCCGGCATGGTTCTGTTCATGCTGGCGCAGAGAATGTTGCTGGAAGTCAACTCCACCACCGGCCTGACAGTGCTGGGCACGCGCCCGGATCCGGATTCGTCCCTGGTGGTATTCTACATCTGGTTGTTCCTGGCCCTTGTGGCTCTGGGGCTGGGGTTGCATCTGGCTACGCGCGTGCGGCCACAGCGTGTGATCCAGGGTTGGATCGCCTTGTTGTATCCGGTGTTTGCCCTGGTGGTGCTGGCTGCCAGCGTGTTCCTGAATCTGAATGTGATCCGGGCCAACATGTGGTTCAAGCAGGGCGAATATCTGTCGGAGCAACAGCACGACTATAACCGGGCCATCTATTACTACAAGCGGGCCTTGGAACTGACTCCCCGTGAAGACTGGTACTATCTCTTCCTGGGCAAGGCATACCTGGACCTGCTACCCCAGGTGCAAGACGCCAGTCAGCGAGCGGCCCTGCTTCAGGAAAGCGAAACCGAACTGCTCCGGGCGCTAGAGGTCAACCCGCTGAACACGGACCATACAGCCAACCTGGCGCGCCTGCACCGACTGGGCACGCAGAACTATAACAAGTCGTTGGAATACTATCAAAAGGCGGTAGAGTTGAGCCCGCATAACGCCCAGTTGTTCAACGAACTGGGACAGACCTATCAACTCCTGGGCCAGCTCGATATGGCAGAACAGACCTACCAGCATAGCCTGGAACTGGACCCGCTCTATGTGAACACGTATGTGCTGTTGGGCGAACTCTATCGCAGCGAAGGCAATATCACGCAGACGCTAGAGCTTTACACCAATGGCGTGCATACATTCGAGACGTCACAGCCCTACCTCAAAGATTCGCTGGTGCAATTGCTCACCGAAGTGGGGCGCGTGTACCTGGAACGCAAGCAATACGACCAGGCCATTCCGGTGTACGAGCAGGCCATCGAAATCGATCCCGCGTCGCTGCCGGCGCACAGCGCCCTGGGCTATGTGTACGTCCAGCAAGCCGATGCCCTCAAAAAGGCCGGCCAGGACGCCGAGGCGCAGGCGCGCCTGGCCCAGGCGCAGGCCGAGTTTGAACGATGCGTCGAGATTGCACCCCGGGATTATACCAGTCGTCGCAACCTGGCGAGCGTGTACCTGCAACAGGGCGCGATAGACAAATCTATTCAGGAATACGAGGTCTGCGCGCAGCTCAAACCCGATGACATTGCCATCCAGCAGGCGTTGGCTGCGCTCTATTTGCAGACCGGGCGGCGCGCCGAGGCCATCGCGGCCTATGAGGCCATCGTCAAGGTGGCGCCAACAGATGCGGGATCGCTCAAAAACCTGGCGCTCTTGTACCGGGACGCCGGGCGCACGGCAGAGGCCCTGGCCGTCGCCAAACGCGCCCTGGCCCTCATCCCGAACGACGCCGAGCTTTTGGCATTGGTGGCCCAGTTGCAAGGGTAGTAGGTTGGTAAATTGGTGGGATGGTAGATTGGGACATTGGGGCCGGGAACCAGGTTACCATCTATCGTCCCCAACCCGACCAGAGGGACAACGAATCATGGCCGGTTACATGATGATCTTTGTCGTCGCGCTTTTGGGCGCCATCGTGGGCACGCCGGTGATGCGCCGGCTGGCCGTGCGCGCCGGTGCCATGGATCAGCCCAGCGCACGCAAGGTGCACGCCAACCCCATGCCACGGCTGGGCGGCGTGGCGATCTATGTCGCGTCTATCGTGGCCCTGGTGCTCCTGGGTGACCAATTTTACGTGTCGCAGGCGGTGGGCATCCTGGCCGGGGCCACGATGGTCTCTTTTCTGGGTGTGTGGGATGACCGCTGGGGCGTGCGCCCGATCGTCAAGCTGGGTGGTCAGGTGTTGGCGGCGCTGGTCCTCATCGCCACTGGTATCCAGGTGCAGTTTGTGCGGTTCTTGCCACCCGATTGGACCTTTGTCAACGAGATCGTGACGGTGGTTTGGGTGGTGGGCATTACCAACGCCCTGAATTTTCTGGACAACATGGATGGCCTGAGCAGCGGCGTGGCGGCCGTAGCCGCCGGGTTTTTTCTGCTGCTGGCGGCCTTTAGCGGCCAGTACCTGGTGGCCAGCCTGGCGGCGGCGTTGTTGGGGGCCTGCGTGGGCTTTTTGTACTATAACTTCAACCCGGCCAGCATTTTCATGGGGGATTCGGGTAGCCTGTTCATCGGGTTTATGCTGGCGGCTGTGGGCATCAAGCTGCGGTTCGACAACCCAGACATTGTGACGTGGATGGTGCCCGTGATGGTGCTGGGTCTGCCCATTTTCGATACCACGCTGGTCTTTGTCTCCCGGATCCGGCGCCGGGTAAATCCCTTTACCACAGCCGGCAAGGACCATACCTCACACCGTTTGACCGATATGGGCTTTACCCGGCGCGAGGCGGTGCTCATACTCTATATGGTCTGCGTCGTGTTTGGCATGATCGCCTTATTTCTGACCCGGGCCACGGTGCCCGAGGCCTATGCCACGGCCGGCGTGGTGGGGGCAGTGGCGGTGTTCGCCCTGGTGCGGCTAGAGTGGGGCAGACGGAAACCGACCGACGCCGGGCAAAACACCAGTTGAGCGCGCGTATGAATACCCTGCAAGACAAGCGGGTTCTGGTCACCGGGGCCGGCGGCTTTATCGGGAGCCACCTCACGGAACGCTTGGTAGAGGCCAGCGCGCAGGTACGTGCTCTGGTGCGCTATACCTCCCGGCGCGATGAGGGCTGGCTGGCCGACCTGGCCGCCGACACACGGGCGCAGGTCGAGATCGTCCCCGGCGATGTGCGCGACCTGGAAACCGTGCGCCAGGCGATGCGCGATGTCCAGGTGGTCTTTCACCTGGCGGCCCTGGTGGGCATCCCCTACTCGTACCAGCATCCCCAGGAGGTCATTGCCACGAACGTGGGCGGCACGGCCCACGTGCTGCTGGCCGCGCGCGACAACGCCCGCATCGAGCGCGTGCTCCTCACCTCCACCAGCGAGGTCTATGGTACCGCGCGCCGCGTGCCCATCGACGAGGCGCACCCATTGCAGCCCCAAAGCCCCTACGCGGCTACCAAAATCGCCGCCGATGCCCTGGGACTGAGTTTTCACCATTCGTTTGAGACGCCGGTGGTCCTGGTGCGGCCTTTTAATTCCTATGGCCCACGCCAGTCCATGCGCGCCGTCATTCCCACCACCATCGTCCAGGCGCTCACCCGGGACCGGGTAATGCTGGGCGCGCTGGAACCCACCCGCGATTTCACCTACGTGACGGACACGGCGGCCGGCTTTGTTCAGGCCGCCACAGCGCCGGGGGCGGTGGGCCGGGCCATCAACCTGGGCACCGGCCGCGAGATCGCCATCGGCGACCTGGCCCGGCGCATCGTGGCGTTGATCGGGCGCGACGTGCCGGTGCTGCTGGACCCGCAACGCCTGCGGCCGGCCGCCAGCGAGGTAGAGCGCCTCTGTGCCGACAGCACCCTGGCCCGCGAGTTGTTGGGCTGGGAGCCCCTGGTTGCGCTGGACGACGGCCTACGGCGCACCATTGACTGGGTGCGCGGCGCGCTGGACCGCTATCGCCCGGACGAGTACGCCGTATGAGGGCCGTCATCCTCGCCGGGGGCCTGGGCACCCGGCTCCGCCCGCTGACCTATGCCATCCCCAAGCCCCTGCTGCCGGTGGGCGAAAAACCCATCCTGGAGATCATTATCACGCGGCTGCGCGAGTTTGGCTATCGCGAGTTCATCCTGGCCGTGGGCTATCGCCACGAACTGCTGGAAACCTATTTTCGAGACGGCGAGCAGTTTGGCGTGCAGGTGCGGTACGTGCGCGAAGAGCAACGCCTGGGCACCGCCGGGCCGTTGGACTTGGTTCAACGCCAGTTCCCGTTTGCGCCGGACGAGACGTTCCTGCTCATGAACGGCGACATCCTGACCCGGCTGGACTTTGCGGCATTGCGGCAATACCATCACGCCGGTGGCTACGAGATGACCATCGCCACGCGGCAGCACACCTATCAACTGCCCTTTGGTGTGCTGGACGTGCGCGACGGCGCAGTGCGCGGCGTCATGGAAAAGCCCACCACGCGCCATGACGTGAGCGCCGGCATCTATGTGCTCCAGGCCAGCGTGCTGGACTGCGTGCCGGCCGACACGTTTTTCGACATCCCGGACCTGATAACGGCCTTGCTGGCCGCGCAGCGGCCGGTGGGTGCGTTCTATTTCGAAGACTATTGGCTGGCGGTGGAACAGTTGCACCACATCGAAGAGGCGCAGCACGACATGGCCCAGTGGGGCGAGTGGTGAGCGCCCCGGCCACGGAGGACCGGGCCTTTTACGAGGCCCTGGACCGGC
>JAHJIN010000129.1 GCA_018823415.1 Chloroflexota bacterium
GCGCGCCCGGCGCGAGCTGGACCTGCAACTGGCCCTGAGCACCGCGCTGCAGGACGTGCGCGACTGGAGCGCCCCGGAGCGGGCCACGGCCCTGGCCCGGGCCTACCAGTTGGGCCAACGCCTGGGCGAGCCGGCGCGCCTGCTGCCGGCGCTGCGGGCCTTGGCCGAATTGCGCGCCATGCAGGGGCAACCCGAGCAAGCCCTGGCGTTGGCCCAGCAGTTCTTGCGCCTGGCCGAGCAGGCTCAGGAGCCGGTATACGTGGTCTTTGGACATGACATGTGCGGGCGGTTTTGTGCCGCTTTGGGTGACTTGGGCCCGGCGCGTGAACACGTGGAGCAAGCGCTGGCCCTCTATCGTCGGCAACGAGTCGCTGCGCCTGGCCCATCGTTAACCGGGGAGCCAGACGAGGGGGGGGTGAGCCTTTTGGCGTGGCTGCCCTACATCCTGTGGCTGCTAGGCTATCCCGACCAGGCCCTGGCGCGCAGCCGGGAGGCCGTGGCGCTGGCGCACGAGTTGGCCCTGGCTCCCAGCCTGGCCCTGGCGCTGACCACCGCGGGGGCCTTCTGTCACATCCCGCGCCGCGAGGTCCCGGCCGTTCGGGAATGCACGGAGCGGTTGCAGCGCCTGGTGCTCGAGAAGAACCTGACGGCGTACCAGCCCTGGGTTAACCTTTACCAGGGGTGGCTGCTGGCCCACGGAGACCCGGGCCAGGCACCCGAGGGCATCGCGCGAATACGCGCCGGCATGGCCGACCTACAGGCATTTCGTCCGTATCAGTTCACGCTGCTGGCCGGGGCCTATTGGCAGGCCGGGCAGGTGACAGAGGGCTTGCAGATGCTGGACGAGGCGCTGGCCCTGGTCGAGCAGACCGGCGCCCGCTCCTGCGAAGCCGAGATGCACCGGCTGCGTGGCGAGTTGTTGCTGTCGAGCGGTCAGCGGTCGGCGGTTGAGGGCCAGCAAGCAGAGGCGTGCTTCCAACGGGCGATAGAGGTGGCGCGGTGGCAGGAGGCGAAATCGTTGGAGTTGCGGGCGGCGACAAGCCTGGCCCGGCTATGGCAGGGGCAGGGGAAACGGGAAGAAGCCCACGCGCTGCTGGCAGAGGTCTATGGTTGGTTCACGGAAGGGTTCGACACGCCGGATGTGGTGGAGGCGCGGGCGTTGTCGGAGGCGCTGTCGTCTGATCACGACGCCGTGGCTCACAACTGTGATAGCCGTCCCAGCCAGAGATAACCGCAAAACCGAGTACAAGCGCGCTTTTGTTAGTACCCCTGCCCATGCGGTTTTTTTGGCGATGCGGTGCGCGACTGTACCTGCTCCATGACCATGGTCAGCCGCACCAGAACGAACCCCGCAGGGGTTCGCCGCATCTTCCGGCCCCCCGCTTCGCGTCGACCGCATCGCCCCCCTGGGTGGACTATGAAAAGCTGGCCGACGACCGGCTGGGCGAGCCATCGGCTCACACAGTGCCCGGCGGGCGCGGAGCGGCGAGCGAGTGGAGCGGGCCCGGGCCGTGCAGCGCGACACCCCCCTCACCACCAACGCCGACACACCGGCACTGCGCGCCGGCGCATGGGTGGGGCCGGTCGAGGTGCGCGACTGCGCAACGTGCCCCCGCTCCGCGTGCAGGTCCCACAGCAAGAGCCCCTCCAGGCCGCCGTGACCCAGTTGCAGATGTCGGCCCGGGCGCATCACCGCACGCGAAGCGTGACGCTTCGCGTCCACACCCGCAGGGGGCTGTGCCGGGCACTGTGTGTGGCCCGGACCAGCGCGGATTTGGCCGGCGCGGAGGCCGTCCAGCCGGCCCACGTGGCGGAGGCGATTCACGCAAAGCGTCGGCTTCGGCGTTTTGGTTGAAAGAGGCGGGTACCGTCAAAGCAGTTGACCTGCCATCAGCGGGTCAGTTACACTGCTGGTCCTGACTGCGCCGTGAGGGGGGCAATTGGTGCATCGGAGCGAGACCTGCGCTGCGGAGCATTGCCTTCCAGTGGGGGACGTGTTATAATGTGAAACGGCATCGTGACGCACAACAAAAACCAGGGGCCACCGGAAGCTTCCATCTTCCACGTGACCCCCAGATGATCTCCCTGTCACCCCAGGCAGATCGGCTCATGGGTAGTATACCATACAGGCCGCTTTCTGCGCAAGTCCCGAATTGGGGCAACCGGGGAAAGCGGCCTGTAGCATTTTGCGGGGAGCATGGCCCGGTGGCGCGTTCGTTTCTACCACCACGGAGCAGGCAATGACCGACCTACCCCCTATCGGCGCGATCCTCAGCGGCCCTCACTGGCCCAGCCGCGTGCGCGTGGTGCGCGTGGAACCGCGCGGCGCGACCCGGGTGCTCGTCGAGGCCGTCACCCTGGACGAGCACGCGCGCCTCATCTCCCGCCTGCTCAAACACGAAGACCTGGCCGGCCTGGCGGTTGAGGCCGAGACCGACCGGCCCACCCTCACCGGCGACCCGGCCGGCTTTCGCCTGGCGGCTGAGGCTACCCGCATCCGCCTGGCCTACACCCACGACCCCCAGTTTGCCGTCAGCGTGGCCCGCATCGACCCCCTGCCCCACCAGTTGGAGGCCGTCTACCACTATATGCTGCGCCAGCCGCGCCTGCGCTTCCTGCTGGCCGACGACCCTGGGGCCGGCAAGACCATCATGGCCGGCTTGTTCCTGAAAGAACTCAAGCTGCGCGGGGCCATCACCCGCACCCTCATCGTGGCCCCGGCCAACCTGGCCCCCCAGTGGCAGCGCGAGCTGATAACCAAATTCGACGAGCCTTTTGACCTGGTGGACCGGGCCGCCCTGAACGCCCGGGGCAGCCGGGCCTGGGAAATCGCCGACCAATGCGTGGTCTCGCTGGATTTCGCCTGGCGGGCCGACGTGCTGGAGAGCCTGGCCCGCGCCCACCGCTGGGACCTGGTCATCGTGGACGAGGCCCACAAGATGGCCGCCTACCAGCGCGGGAGCAAGCTGGAACGCACCCGGCGCTACCGCCTGGGCGAGTTCCTGACCGACCACACCGAGCACCTGCTGCTCCTCACCGCCACACCCCACAAGGGCGACCCGGAGAACTTTCGCCTGCTGCTGCAACTGCTGGACCCAGACCTCTTTGCCGATACCGAGATCCTGGCCCGGGCCGTGCGCCGGCAAGAGAACCCCATCTTTTTGCGGCGTCTAAAAGAGGACATGAAGGGCTTTGACGGGCGGCCGCTCTTTCCCCCGCGCCACGTCCACACCCTGGGCGTGGAGTTGACCCCGGCGGAGCAGCGGCTCTACGAGGACGTAACCCGTTACGTGACCGTCAATTTCAACCGCGCCCTGGCCGAAGATAACCGCAACGTCACCTTTGCCCTCATCGTCCTGCAGCGGCGGCTGGCCTCCAGCATCCGCGCCATCCAACGCTCCCTGGAGAACCGGCGTGACCGACTCGCTACCCTGCGCGACGAGGTGCAGGCCAACCCGGACCTGCTGGCTGCCGCGCGGCGGGGCGACCCGGCCCCGGACGAGCTGTCGGAAGACGCGCCGGAGCAGGAACGCTGGGAGGCCGAGGAGCGCGCCCTGCGGTTCACCGTGGCCCGCAACCTGGGCGAGCTGGAGGCCGAGATCGCCATCCTGTCCAGCCTGGCAGCCCAGGCCCAGGCCGTGGAGGAGCGCGGCCCGGAGCGCAAGCTGGACGAGCTGCGCCAGGTCATCGCGAACATTGACCTGTTCCACAGCGGCGAAAAGCTGCTCATCTTTACCGAGGCCAAGGACACCCTGGATTATCTGGCCGAGAACCTGGTCGACTGGGGCCTGACGGTCACATCCATCGACGGGACGATGGCCCCGCCGGAGCGGTATCGCGCCGAGCAGACGTTTCACGACGCGGTGCAGGTCATGGTGGCCACCGAGGCCGCCGGCGAAGGCATCAACCTCCAGTTCTGTCACCTGATGATCAACTATGACCTGCCGTGGACGCCCACGCGCCTGGAACAGCGCATGGGCCGCATCCACCGCTACGGGCAGCAGTACGAGGTGTACATCTATAACCTGGTGGCCACCAGCACCCGCGAGGGCATGGTGCTGCACGCCCTGCTGGACAAGCTGGAGCGGATGCGCGAGGGCCTGGGCCAGGACCGGGTGTTCGACGTGGTGGACCAACTCCTGGAAGGGGTGCCGCTGGAGCGCCTGATCCGCGACGCCCTGGCGAATCGCCTGACCTTTGAAGAGGTGCGCGATCAGGTGTTGGCGCGCTTGGACCAGGACCAGGAGCACCGTTTGCAGGACGCGACCCTGGCCGGGCTGGCGACGCGCTATGTGGACCTGACCC
>JAHJIN010000130.1 GCA_018823415.1 Chloroflexota bacterium
GCCTATCAAATCATCCGTAAGGCAATCCCTGACGCCAGGTGGCAGGGGGATAGAGGGTGCGTAGTTCACCCAATGCCGTTGGGCATGAACTGAAGCCAGGTCACATTTGTCTATGGTTTTAGGAACTATGCCGCGCTGCTCAGAAAGCCGGTGATCCTGGAGGCTGTTGCGAGTCGACTCGGCCTGGAGAAGGGGATCGATAAGGATGATGTCTCGGTAGGTGCGGTGTCGAACACGCAACTCATCGAGCTCAAGGTGCGGAACCTGGATCCCGAACTGGCGGCCAACATCGCCAACACTATCCCCGTCGTCTTTATCGAGCGCAGTGAAGCCTTGCAACTCGGCCGGTTCTCTGAATCCAAGGCGGCCCTGAGCCAGGAGTTGAGCCGGGTGCAGGCCGACATCGAGTTGACCCAGACTGCCATCAAGGCTATTGGCAGCCCCAATACCGCGGCCGAAGAGACCGAGTTGGGGCGTTTGCAGACAGCCCTGGCGCAATATCGCTCCAACTATGCGACGCTACTATCCAACTATGAGGCCATTCGCCTGGCCGAGGCGCAGGCAATGGATTCGGTGATCGTCTTTCAAGAGGCGACGGTGCCCGGGGACCCGGTCCTGTCCAATACCAAGGTCAACGTCTTGCTGGCTGCCGCGGTAGGGGCTGCACTCGCCATCGGTATCGCTTTTCTGGTCGAGTACCTGGATGATACGCTCAAGAGCCCGCAAGACGTGAGCCGGGTGCTGGGGCTCACCACCCTGGGCACAGTGGCGCGCATGCGCACGAAAAAGCGCAATGGTCGGAGCGAAGACGAACTGGTGACGACCGCGACGCCCCGATCACCAGTGTCCGAGGCCTTTCGCACCTTGCGCACCAACATCCAGTTTTCCAGCGTGGACAAGCCGATCCGCCGCCTGTTGGTGACCAGTGCTGGCCCTTCCGATGGCAAGAGTATCACCGCTATCAATCTGGCGATCGTCATGGCCCAGTCCGGCCAATCGGTGATCCTGATAGACACTGATCTGCGCCGCCCGGTCTTGCACAAGGCTCTGAGCTTGTCCAACGACAAGGGCATAACCAACCGTTTACTGGCCGATCCGGCCGGTGACCTGGATGGCTGCCTGTTGCCCACTGGGGTAGAGAATTTGCGGCTCTTGGCCAGCGGCCCGCTGCCGCCCAACCCGTCCGAATTGCTCGGCTCTCAACGGATGCACAAGCTCATTGAGCAGTTGGAGCAGCAAGCCGATGTGCTGATCTTTGATAGCCCGCCGGTCCTGGCGGTCACGGATGCGGCAGTACTGGCCGGGCAGATGGATGGGGTGGTGCTGGTCATCGCGGCCGGCGGCACGCGGGAAGACATGGCCCGCCGGGTGCTGGCGGAACTGACCCAGGTTGGTGCGCCGATTCTGGGCGTGGTGCTCAACAAGGTGCCCGTGGGCCGCGGTGGAGGATACGGCTATTACTACTATCGGCATTATTATGCGGACGAGTCTCGCCAGTCCAGTTCGATGCCAGAGACCTGACCAGGCGCGTGGTTGAGGTCTCCGGCATCGGGCGGTCCCCAGCGCCCGCAGGAGCGGCACCCGCCAGTGCTTCTTGCTCCTGCGGGCTATGTGTGGGAGTGTATCAGCCTGGCCCTTGCAATATTGAGCATCGTTTGGTATACTACCGGCCCCATGATGAAACAAGAAACAGTCCATGTCTACACCAACGTCCGACTGGGGGAAACCGCCCTCATCGGCGATTTTTGCGTGGTCGGGTGCCCACCCCGGGGTTATAAGGACGGCCAACTCCTGACGGTGATCGGCGCTGACGCGATGTTGCGTTCGCACACGGTCATCTATGCCGGGAACGTCATCGGCGACCGGTTCCAGACCGGGCACGGCGTGCTGATCCGCGAGAGCAACGAGATCGGCGACGACGTGAGCGTGGGCACGCAGACCGTGGTCGAGCATCACGTGCGCATTGGGAACGGTGTGCGCATCCACTCCCAGGTCTTTATCCCCGAGTTTTCCGTGCTGGAAGACGAGTGCTGGATCGGGCCCAACGTGGTGTTCACGAATGCCAGGTACCCCCAGTCGCCGGGGGTCAAGGAAACGCTCAAGGGACCTACCGTCCGGTCACATGCCAAGATCGGGGCCAACGTCACGCTGTTGCCCGGCGTTGAGGTGGGGGCGTATGCGTTGGTTGGTGCCGGAGCAGTGGTGGTGCATGACGTGCCGGCCGGGGCAGTGGTGGCCGGCAATCCGGCCCGCGTGATCAAACGTGTGGCCGACCTGGGTGTGTATTCCTTGCCGGACGATCTGGCGTAGAAAGGTAAGCATGGTGGCTATCCCATTTGTCGATCTGGGTGCTCAATATCGCGCCATTCAGGCGGAAATCGACGCCGCCATCCAGGAGGTGCTCGCTTCGACGGCCTTTGTGGGGGGCGCGCAGGTTCGCCAGTTTGAGGCCGAGTTTGCCGAGTTCTGCCAAGTGCCCTATGCCATCGGCGTAGCCAACGGCACTGACGCCATCGAACTGGCGCTCCAGGCGTGCGGCGTGGGGCCGGGCGACGAGGTGATCACGGTCTCGCATACGTTCACTGCCACCGCCGAGGCCATCGTCAACGTGGGGGCCACACCCGTGTTCGTGGACATTCACCCGCAGACGTATACCATGGCTGTCGAGGGCCTGGAGGCCCGGATCACGCCCCGGACCAAGGTGATCATGCCGGTTCACCTCTACGGTCACCCGGCAGACATGGACCCCATTGTGGCCCTGGCACGCCGGCATGGCCTGCGCGTCATCGAGGACGCGGCCCAGGCCCAGGGCGCGCGGTAC
>JAHJIN010000012.1 GCA_018823415.1 Chloroflexota bacterium
CCCTGTCCAATGGGTGTTGAAAGGGCCAATTCCTGGTTGACATCGCCCCAGCCCCCTGGGAACACCGGTTCGCCAGTCGCCCCTCGCCAGGGTCAGCCCGGCTGCGTACTGGAGAAGGGGGTTTTTCAGCACTCTCCTAGACTTTTGGGGACATGGCCCGGCGCGCGATTGCCTGGTAGAGGTCAAATCGGTCACGCTGGCACGCCGGGGACACGGCTACTTTCCCGATGCGGTGACGGCGCGCGGCGCCCGCCACGTGCGCGAGTTGACCGCGGCCAGGGCAGCCGATCATGACGCAGCGGTGCTGTTTATCGCCCAGCGAGACGACGTGGATGCCATCAGCCCCGAAGACGACATCGACCCGGCTTTTGGCGTTGCCCTGCGCGCGGCCGAACGGGCTGGCGTGCGGCTCCTGGCCTATACCTGCCAGATCGCACTGGATCACATTGCGCTGGGGCACCCAGTGCCGGTGATATTGCCCGAGCCGGGCTGATCCAGCAGATCATATCAACCTTGTCATCATCCAGCGCTTGTGCTATACTAGATTTCGGGATTATGATCATGTGGCCATCGCCCACGCGGACCGGCATGGCCCACCACCCATTCACCATCTCACAAGGAGGACAGGATGGCAGAAAGCGTATTGAGACTGCAAGACGGCTGGCGGCTGGCTATCGAGCGCGAGATCGAAGCCCAGGCATTCTACAAGCAATTGGCCGCGTTGGCCCAAGACGAAGCGACCAAAAAGCTGTTTGAATACCTGGCCGGCGAAGAGGTCAAACACCAGGAGCGGCTGCGGCGGGAATACGAGAACTATTTCGAGACCGAGATGTAAGGAGGAGGATGTGGCAGACGAAAATTGCAGCCAGGCATTGAGTGCCCTGGCAGAAGCTATCGAGATGGAAAAACGCGGCCAGGCGTTCTACCTGGACGCAGCGGCCGAGGCCGTGGACCCATTGGCCCGCACCACCCTGACGGGCCTGGCGGCCGACGAGGTGGAACACGTGCGCCTGCTGGAAACCCAATACCAAGCGGTGGAAGAAACCGGCCAGTGGGCCTGCTTCCTGGACCTGGGGCCGAAGGATTCGTACAAGCCCCAGAGCGTGTTCCCGGATACAGCCGGTCCGATCGAGGACCTGACCGACCGGGCCAGCGCCGCCGAGGTGTTGGAACAGGCCATGCAGTTCGAGGAAAAGGGCTATCAGCTCTACAAGGCGGCCGCCGACGGCACCGACGATCTGGAAGGCAAGGCCGTGTACGAGTATCTAGCCAAGCAAGAAGACGAGCACTATCGCATCCTGCAGCAGACTCACGAGTATCTGCTCCATCCAGACCGGATGTTTGATGACATGGAACGGCCCATGTTCGAGGGATAGACCAGACGTAGGAGTCAGATATGGACATGCAAATAGCAGAGACGATTCTCAGCCTGGCTATCCAGACCGAAATAGACGGGTACGAGTTCTATATACAGGCGGCGCAGCGCACAGCTGACCCCGGTGGACAGCGACTCTTTCGGTCACTGGCGGCCGACGAGGTGGAGCACCGCCGGATACTGGAAGACCAACTGCGCTCTGTGCAAGCCGAGGAGGGCTGGCTGGCTCACGCCGAGTTGGCCGCCCCGGTTGAGCGCACGGCCATCTTTCAGCCAGAACGATTGCAACAGGATGTAAACGCCTACACCGCCGAGTTGTCGGCGCTACGCATGGCCATGCTCATCGAGGCCGACGCCGTGACCTTTTATAGCAAGGCGGCCGACCAAGTCGGCGACGAGCAGGCCCGCAAACTATTCCTGGACTTGGTCAGGATGGAAGAAGGCCATCGGACCGCGCTCCAGCGCGAGTATGATTTCTTGATGGAACAGTTCCGTAACGTGATGGGCTTTGCCCCATTCTAGTGCTGGAAATCGGCGCATTGGTGCATTGAGGATCGGTGCCCCGGTCCTTCCAATCCACCAGTGTACCAATCTACCAATATATCAACCATAGGAGGGAACCAACATGCACAAAATGACCGAAGACAACCTGAAAGCAGCTTTCGCCGGTGAAAGCCAGGCCCACATGAAGTACCTGGCCTTTGCGGAACAGGCAGAGAAAAAGGGACTGGCCGAGATCGGCCGGCTGTTCCGGGCCACCTCATACGCCGAGCAGATCCACGCCCACGGCCATCTCCGCATCCTGGGCAGTGTGGGCGACGTGGTGGAGAACCTGGGCGCAGCCGTCGGCGGCGAGAACTTTGAGGTAGCCGAGATGTACCCGGCCTATATCGCCGCGGCCGATGCGCAAGAGGAAAAGTCTGCCCGGCGCTCGTTTGACTGGGCGCTCCAGGCCGAAAAGACCCACGCCAACCTGTATGCCCGGGCCAAAGAGGCCGCGCAGAACGGCCAGGACGTGAAACTGGGCCAGGTGCACGTGTGCAGCGTCTGCGGCTGGACCGGCGAGGGCGAGCCCCCGGACAAGTGCCCGCTGTGCGGCGCCAAGAAGGAAAAGTTTGTATTGTTCTAGCAAACCGTTTGTAGAGGCGAGGTTATCTCGCCCCTGTTCTCAAAAAGCATTCAACAACAGGAGGAAACCATGTCCAAGTTGACAGAACTGGTTCAGACCGCGGATTGGAAACTGGAAAAACACGCGCCAGTCATCGAGTGCGCGAGCGTGGCGCCGGCCGGCGAGCCCTTTGAGGTGCTGGTGAGCGTGGGCAAAGAGATCCCCCACCCCAACACCCTGGAGCACCACATCGCCTGGATCGACTTGTACTTTCAGCCGGAGGGAGCCAAGTTCCCCATCCACGTGGGCCACTTTGCCTTCAATGCCCACGGCGAATCCGAGACGTTCACCCATCCAGCAGCCAGGTCCACGCTCAAGCTGACCAAACCCGGCGTGCTCTATGCCCTGTCCATGTGCAACATCCACGGGTTATGGGAAAGCAGCATGACCATCGCCCTGGCGTAGCATAGCACAGGATCCGCGTAGTAGGGCGAGGTCACCTCGCCCTACCGCACGACGGTCGTATCTGGTGTCACGGAGGCCATCCATGAATGTCATCGTCTATACCACGTCCACCTGACCATACTGCACCCAGGCGAAAGAGTTTCTTTCGCGGCGCGGCGTGCGGTTTGTGGAAAAAGACGTATCCCGCGACCAGGCCGCGGCCCAGGAGATGATCCGCGTCTCCAAACAGCGGGGCGTGCCGGTCATCACCATCGACGACCAGGGCTCCGGTGAGCTTGGTCGAACCGTGGTGGTGGGGTTTGACCGGGCCCGGCTGGAGCAACTGCTGGCCCCGACGGGCAAACCGCGCCTGGGCCTGGCCGTGGCCGATGCGGAAAAGCGTGCCGGGATGCCCGGGGCCTATGTGGGCCGGGTCACGCCCAATACTGCCGGGGATCGGGCCGGGCTGCGCGCCGGCGATGTGGTCATTGCCCTGGATGGCCGGCCGGTGGGCAACGCCGCCGAGCTGGAGGCCATCGCCGGGGGGTTCCAGCCGGGCCAGCGCGTGCCGGTGGTGTATAGCCGGGCCGGGCAGACGTTGCAGGCGGTGCTGGTGTTCTAGTTGACGCCCAAACCCGGCGCGACTATAATGTACGCCAGACAAGCAAACCCCATGTGATGACAAGGAGAATAACGGTGAAATACGAATGCAGCATCTGCGGATACCTCTATGACCCGGAGAAAGGCGACCCGGACAACGGCATCGCGCCCGGTACAGCGTTTAAAGACGTGCCAGATGATTGGGTCTGTCCCGATTGCGGCGCCGGCAAGAGCCTGTTTGAGACGTGTGACGTGGCGTGCTAGGCACGTGGCGTGCTGAGCGCCAAGCATCCAGTTCAGAAGACCGACAAAACACCCAAGGAGGAACGAACCATGCAAAAGTATGAATGCAGCGTATGCGGGTATATCTATGACCCGGCCGTAGGCGACGTCGACAGCGGCGTCAAGCCAGGCACCGCCTTTGCAGACCTGCCAGATGACTGGGTCTGCCCCGAGTGCGGCGCCACCAAAGACATGTTTGAGCCAACCGACTAGCCACCCGGGGTGGGCGACGACACCAGTCGCCCACCCCACATTATCAAGCCCGACCCCCTTCCCGAGGGAAATGTCCCCGGGAAGGTTTCCATGCAAGGAGTGCACCATGCCCGCCATAGAGATTCGCCCGGACATCCACTGGATCGGCGTCAACGACCGTACCACAGACCTGTTCGAGGGACTGTGGCCCATCACTCAAGCCGGCGTATCCTACAACTCGTATCTGGTCAACGACGAGCGCAAGGCCATCATCGACCTGGCCAAAGGCTTCAAGGCCGACGAGTTCCTGGACCAGATCGCCCAGGTGATGGACCTGGCGACCTTGGATTATGTCGTGGTCAATCACGTGGAGCCGGACCACACCGGCATCCTCCGCACCTTGCGGCGCATCGCGCCCCAGGCCACCATCCTGTGCAGCGAAAAGGCCCGGGCCATGCTGGAAGGCTTTTACCAGATCGCCGAGAACGTGCGTACCGTGGCAGACGGCGAAACCCTGTCGCTGGGCCAGCACACCTTGCAGTTCCTCTCCACGCCCTTTCTCCACTGGCCGGAAACCATGATGACCTACGAGACCACCCAGCAGGTGCTGTTCTCGTGCGATGCCTTTGGCGGGTATGGCGCGCTGCAAGGCGCCATCTTTGACGACGAGTGCCTCGCCCCCGATTTCTACGCGCGCGAGGCGTTGCGCTATTATGTAAATATCGTAGCGGTATTCAGCCGACCGGTGCTCAAGGCCATCGACCAGCTAAAAGACGTGCCGGTGCAGGTCATCGCCCCGTCGCACGGCTTGATCTGGCGACAGAATCCCGGCCGAATCGTCGAGCTGTATCGCCAGTGGGCCAGCTATGCCACAACCCCTCCCCCTGTGGGCGTGGCGCTGATCTATGGCTCCATGTATGGCAACAGCGAAGAAATGATGAACGCCGTGGCCCAGGGCGTCTCCGGCGCCGGCGTGCCGGTCGAGATATTTGACGTGGCCCGCACCCATTCCAGCTATATCCTGCCGGCGTTGTGGGTCAACCGGGGCGTGATCGTGGGCGCGCCCACCTATGAAGGCGGCCTATTCCCGGCGATGGTCCACGCGCTGGACATGGCCGAGCGCAAGCACATCCGCAACCGCAAGACCGCTTACTTTGGCTCCTACGGCTGGGGCGGCGGCGGCCGCAAAGAGTTCGAGCGACTGGCCGAATCCCTCAAGTGGGAAGTGCTGGATACCTTTGAGTTCCGGGGAGGCCCAACCGAAGAGGACCTGGAAAAAGCCCAAGAGTTTGGCGCGCAGTTTGCTCAAGCCATTCGCGGCTAGACATTCATCAGGTGGAGGACCCCATGCGTTTTGTCATTATCGGCAACGGCGCAGCCGGCATCACCGCCGCCGCCCAGATCGCCCAGGCTGCGCCCGGTAGCGAAATCGACGTATACAGCAACGAAAAATACCCCTATTATCCCCGGCCCCGCCTGCCGGAACTGCTGGCCGGCACCATCGAGGTCGGGGACCTTTATTTCCACGACAACGCCTGGTACGAAAAACGCGGCATCCAGGTGCACCTGAACCAGTCGGTCACGGCACTACACCCGGACCGACACCGCATGGCCCTGGGCGACGGCCGGCACGTGCTCTATGACCGGCTCCTGCTGGCCGCCGGGGCCCACAGCTTTTTGCCGCCCATCGCCAACGCGGCCCAGCTCCAGGGCGTCTTTACCATGCGAGACATCGGCGATGTGCTGGCGATCCGGGCTTATGCCGATGGCAAGAGCAAGGCCGTGGTCATTGGCGGGGGACTACTGGGGCTGGAAGCGGCACGAGCCTTGCTGCAGCTGGGTTTGTCCGTCACCGTGGTCGAGTTCTTCCCGTACCTACTACCCCGCCAGCTTGATGCTGGGGGGGCCGCCGTGTTCACGGACTATGTGAACGAGCTGGGCCTGCACGTCATCACCGGCGCGGTCAGTGAATCCATCGTGGACAGCGGCGCCGGCGTAGCCCGGGGCGTGGCACTCAAGGACGGCCGCATGTTGGACGCCGATCTGGTGCTCGTGTCCGCCGGGGTACGCAGTAACCTGGACCTGCCGCGAGCCGCCGGAATCGCCACCAATCGCGGCGTGGTGGTGGACGAGCACATGCAGACGAGCGCGCCGGACGTGTTCGCCGCCGGCGATGCGGCCGAGTTCAACGGCATCGTCTGGGGCATTGTGCCGGCGGCGCTGGCCCAGGGGCGCGCGGCCGGGCTGAACATGGCCGGCGAGGCCACCATCTATGAGGACATTACCCCGTCCAACACCCTCAAGGTGGCCGGCATCGACCTCACCAGCGTGGGTACCGTGAACCCGGAGGGCGAGGGCTATGAGCAGTTGCGTTGGACCAATAGAGACAATGGTATTTACAAGAAATTCGTGATACAAAATAACCGGCTGGTAGGCGCCATCCTGCTGGGCGATGCCCGGTCGGTGGGAGCAGTGACCCGGCTGGTGAACGCGCAGGCAGACATGTCCATGTTCGGCACCGACATCCTGGCCGACGATTTCGATTGGTCGTTGGTGCAAGCCTAGCCCCAACACTCAAGCCGATAGTAGGAGGTACAATGAAGAACCCGATCCTGCGCGCGTTGGTTTTCTCTTGGCGGCGGTTCCTGGGCTACCTGGGCAGCCTGCTGGTGGTCGTGACGCTGCTGTTTGTGTTGTTGCAGGTCGGCCCGGGCGGCATGACATCGCTGATCGCCCCCCGGTTGAACGCCGAGGCGCGAGCCCAGATCAGCCAGGAGTGGGGCCTGGACCGGCCCTGGCCGGAACAATATGGCAATTTCGTGAGCCGCATGTTGACCGGCGATTACGGGACCTCGTTCACCATGGGCGCCCCCGTAACCGAGGTATTCGAGCGATACGCAACCAACTCGATCCAGTTGTGGCTTCTGGCGGTTTTGTTCAGCCTGGTGCCGGCGTTCATCATCCTGGGCCTGGGCCTGCTGACGTTGTGGCTGCGCGATAGGATGCCCCTGCTGGGCAACGGCCTGCGGCGCCTGGGACAATGGCTCGCCGCCGGGTGGCTGCTGGTGCCGGTGATGGTCACCGGCGTGACCTTGTGGGCTATCCTGGCCATGGGGACCCAGATCTTTCCATTGAGTGGTATGTATAATCCCCGGGAAGGCCAAAATCTGGGCCAACTCTTGCAGCACGCCTTTCTCCCGGCCCTGAGCCTGGCCCTGCTGCCGGCGTATCTGGTGGCGCGCTCGGTGGCCGGCGAGTTTGCGCACTATGCCGGGCGTCGAGACGTCAACACGCCAGGCCTGGTCATCCATGCCATCTGCCACCTCTTGGCCGCCGGCCTGATCCAGGGTGTCGGCATTTTGGGCGGCCTAGTGGTCATCGAAATCGTGTTCTCCTGGCCGGGTATCGGTCGGCTGCTCTACCAGGCCGCCAGCGAACGGGACCTTCCCCTTCTGCTGGGCCTCACCATGATAGCCCTGTGGGCGGCGCTGCTCTTGCGGGTATTCAGCGATGCGTTCCGGGTCATCAGCCTGGGCCTGTCAGGCTGGCTGGATGCACACTCGCAGACGGTCGAGCGCCGGCCAGCGCCCCGGCTGGACCGCGTGCTGGGCCTGGTCTGGGTGATCCTGGCCGTGGTGCTGGTACTCGTGCCGCTGCTGGTGGGCCTGGGCGGCGCGTCTATCGCCCCGTATGACCCGCTGGCCGCGTCCGCCCGCGAGCGACTGGCCGCGCCCGGCGGCGCGCACCTGCTGGGCACCGACCAACTGGGGCGCGACGTGCTGAGCCGCATACTCTATGCCATGCGTCTGGACCTGGGCCAGGCCATCTTGATGGCGCTGGGCGCCCTGGTCCCGGCGGCATTGGTGGGCCTGCTGGCCGGCTTTTTTGCCCGGCAGCGCACTGTGTGGGCCGATCTGCTGGACGGCCTGCTCATGTTCCCAGCCGAGGCGTTGACGACTCTGCCCGGGTTCGCGCTCCTGCTCGTCGTGTCGAGCACCTGGGTTGCGATGAGCCGGGACGCGCCCATCGACTGGCTGCCCATGACCATCTTGATCGGCGCGCTCTATGTGCTGCCACGCCTGATGCGCCTGCTCCGAGAGGGAGCCGCAACCATCCCGACGCAGGGCGGCTCGGGCCGGACGATCCTGCGCCTGCTGGGAATGTCTGGCGGCGCGCTGCTGGTGGCCCCGGCGCTAGGCCTGTTTGCACTGTCCACCATGGCCTTCCTGGGCCTGGGCACCGCGCCGCCCGCGGCCACTCTGGGCTCCATGATTCGTGAGAGCTTGCAATTCGCCGCCCGGGCCGAAGGATTGCCCTGGGCCACGCTCATCCCCGCATTCGCGATCGTTTTTCTGACCGGCGGCTGGTTCCTGCTGGCCGAGACGGTATTGACCAAGATCGGCGTGCACAAGCGCGAGAGTTGGTTGGACATAAACAGATAGCCAAACAGCAAGTAGACGAGGGAGGTTGAAATGACCGGAACAAAAGAGATCATTGCCATGCTCGTGGCCGATGCCACGGACGAACACGCGGCGGTGGTGCAATACCTCAATCACGCCTATGCGATGGAAGAGGGCGAGATGGCTTGCGAGATCGAGGCCATTGCCCGCGACGAGATGCGCCACTATGACTGGCTTTGTGAGGCCATCGTCGAGCTGGGCGGCGATCCGCCGGTGGCACGCGGCTTTGTAGACCAGTCCGGGGTCACCATCCCGACCTGGATGCAGGTGGATGTGGTCGCCGAAGAGCGGGCCATCGCCCAGTACCGGGAGCACCTGGCTGCCATCGACGATCCAGGCCTCAAGCGCCTCATCCAGCGCATCATCTGGGACGAAGAATCACACCGCGACCAGTTCGCGCACTTTGTGGAAAAGGCCCAGCGCAAGGGGATGGTCCCGCCAGAGATTGAGCCGGCCGCCGACGCCGGCCGCACCCACGAAATCCTGCAGCAAGGTGTAGAGCACGAGTACACGGTGATCCTGCAATACCTATATCACTCGTTCTTGATGCCGGAATGTGAGATGAGCCGCGAACTTGAAATGCAGGCCATCAACGAGATGCAGCACCTGGGTTGGCTGGCCGAAGAAATGGCCGGCCTGGGCGCCAAGCCCAAGATCGAACACACAGCCATTGATCGTTCTCAAGACACCCCGGCCATGCTCCGCGCCGACATTGCCGCCGAGCGGGCCGTGGAAGCGGTCTATAGCAGCCAGATGGCCGAGATCGATGACCCGGGCCTGCGAGACCTGGTGGACATGATCCGCAAGCACGAGGTCTATCACGCCGAGTTATTTGGGGACATGCTGAAAGAGGTGGAGGGCGAGTAAGGCCCTTTGTGGGCACAGGCTCAGGGGCGAGGAGATTCCTCGCCCCTGTTGCCAGGAGGACATGGTGTCAAATCTCATCGACAAGGCCAAACGGGCCTTACACCGGGGCACGCCCCTCGTGCGCATCTATACCCAGCCCACGTGCGCGGCCTGCCGGTCCGCCAAGGCGTACCTGGACCAGAAAGGCGTGGCGTATCAGGACATCGACGTGACCCGAGACCCGGCGGCCCTCCAGGAGATGCGCCGGGTCTCGGGCCTGCGGATCACGCCGGTCCTGGTCATCGGCGACCGGGTACTCACCGGCGAGCCGGACCCGGCAGCCATCGACGCAGCATTAGCAGCGGCCGGGCTATGAGCCAGAGGCATCACCTGTCCCGCGCCCTGGCGCTCTTGCTGGCCGGCACACTCCTCGTCAGCGCCCTTGTGGCCGCGTACCCCTATCCCCCGGCCTGGCGCGATGCCAGCGCCGGCCTGCGCCGCACCGCCGCCATCAACGCCCTGGCTGCCAGCGCCGACCGGCAGACCGTTTACGCCATCAGCTATCAACCCAACGGGCTGGCGCGCAGCACCGACTCCAGTCCTCGAAGCGAAGCGGAGCGGGGCGGCGGCCGCACGTGGCAGCGCGCCGCGCTCCTGGGCGACCAGGCCGTGCCCCTCAGCGTGGCCGTCACCCCCGACGACCCGGACCGGGTGGTCGTTGGACTGGTGGATGGCGCGCGATGGTCCACCAATGGCGGCGCTACCTGGACCGATGTGCCGGCCCTGGCCGGGCTGTCCGTCAACGCCTGGCTGTTCGCGCCGGACGGCCTCTATGCCGGCACCTCGGCCGGCCTGCGCGCCAGCACCGACGGCGGGGACACCTGGCACGAGGTCCCCGGCGCACCAGACGACGCCGTGCTCTGCCTGCTGCTGGACCCGGCCGATCCCAACGTCCTCTATGTGGGCACGGACCGGGGTGGCGTCTATGTGCGTGAGGCGGGCAACTGGCGCGGTGGTGGGCAGGGCCACGCCAACGCGCTGGCCGGCGACCCGGCCACCGGCGCCGTGTACGCCGTGGCCCTGCATCGCATCTTTCGCACGACCGATCATGGCCGCACCTGGCAAGATGTCCCCTGGCCGGCCGATGTCTGGGCGCCGCTCACGCTGGCAGTGGCAAGCACACCCGCCGGCCCCGTCCTGTATGCCGGCGCGGTGGAAAACTCGGGCCTGTATCGCTCGACGGACGAGGGCAGCACCTGGCAGCGCCTCGATGGGCCGACGGCGGCCGGATATCCGCCGCTGCACGGCGCCACGGCCCTGAGCCTGCTGGCGCTGGATGCGGATCGCGTGCTGGTGGGCACCGACGGTATTGGGCTGCTGGCAACTGCTAACGGCGGCGAGACGTGGCAGCCGGTGGACGTGTCCCTGGGCACGCCCCGGCTCGCGGCCATCCTGCCGCACCCCACGCGCCCCGGCGTTGCCTATGCCGGGGCTGCCGACGGCGTGTACCGGTCCACGGACGGCGGCGATTCGTGGCAGCTCGTCACCGGCGCGCTGGGCCGACTGGACGTGCTGGCCCTGGCCGTGCACCCCCTCGACCCCAACACGGTCTATGCCGGCACCACCACCGGCGTCTATCGCTCCACCGACGGCGGCAATTTCTGGCACCCCTGGATGACCGGCATCGAGAACGTCACCATCTATTCGTTCACCTTTCACCCGACAGACCCGGCCATCATCTATGCCGGGAGCCGGGGCAACAACGTGTGTCGCACCACTAACGGCGGCGTGTCCTGGGCACCCATCCACAACGGCCTGGAAACGCTCACCGCATTCGACGTGCTGGTGGACGCGCGCAACCCCCAGGTGCTCACCATCGGCACCGTAGAGGGCATCTATCGCTCTGGAGATGGGGGAGAGTCGTGGGAAAAACTGGCGCTGGGGGAGCTGTCGATCTTTGATCTGGCCGAGGCCGGGGGGTTCTTGTACGCAGGCACGACAGACGGGGTCTATGTGAGCCGGGACGGAGGCAGCACGTGGGCCGCGCAGCGGCAGGAGATGGGCGCGCAGACCGTGATCGCCCTGCTCGCCGACCCGGGCCGGCCGGGCGTATTATATGCCGGTACCATCGGGGCCGGCGTTTATCGCAGTGACGACGGCGGCGTCACCTGGCGTGCGTGGTCGCGCAACCTGGCCGGCGCCACCATATACGATCTGGCCCTTGACCCGTTTGACGAACAGCGTCTCTACGCTGCCACGGATCAGGGCGCGTTCACGCTGACGCTGTGGGTGCCATAGCCGGCTATTTCATTTTGAAGCCCCACCGGATCAGGCGATACATGGGATACAGGCCGACGCCCAGGCCCACGAGCGCCATCAATAACGCCAGCCACGGCGCAGTGCCCAGCGCCGTATCGAGCCAGGCCCCCAGCAGCATTCCACCAAGCCCAAAGACGGCGATCAGCGTCCCCGCTCCCAGAGACATCACAAACATACGCGATGCAGGCATGGGTTGTCTCCTTCTGTTATTCCTCGCGAATCAGTATCGTAAAGGCCCGGCCATCCGAGGCACGTTGAAAGGTCTGTACCGGCCGCAAGCCGGCCCGCTCGCATAGCCGCAAGGCACGCGTGTTGAACGCTGCCACCGTCGCGCGAAAGGCCCGGGGCTCAAACTCGCGCTGGCCCTGGTCCAGCACTGCCATGATCAGGGCGTGGCCGCATCCCTGGCCGGTGAGGTCTGGGCGCGTGCCCATCCCCACGTCCAGCGCATCGGCCTCGTAATCCCCGCCAGGCACCCGGGCGTCCGGTCCAAAACAGCAATAGGCCACCAGCTCACCCTGTGCATCGCTTACGGCATAATAGCCATTGGCCGGGTCCAAAAAGCCCTGCACCACCTCGTCTGTCTCGTCTACGCCGGGGTTATACAGGCCGTACGGCTCGTCATAGCGCCAGCCGGCGCTGGCCTGGGCGCTGGCCTCGTCCATGGGGTGAAACGCAAATGGTGTCATCAGGCTAGGCACCGGCCGCGCCAGAAACGGCCGCCAGCGCTGCCCACAAGATGCAGCAGGCCAGCAGGCACAGGATCAGCCCCACGATTGCGGTGGCCCGGCGTTGTCGCCGGGGGAAAAAGGCAGCCACGCCCAGCAATCCCCCGATGGCCGAGAGAAAGGCCATCGTCAGCGCGCAGATGTACATGGGAACGCCGGTGGCCTGGATGATCTGCCACTGGATGCTGGTGACCGTACACAGGGCCAGGCCAAACATCGTGGTGGCTCCCAGGATGCCGATGACCAGGCTGGCGTTGCCCAGCGGATTGCCCTCCGATGGAAGCAACACCGGCGCCGGGGGGAGGACAGGTGGCGGCACCGGTGGCGCCGGGGGCATTGCCGCCAGCGTGCTGCCGCAGTGTTTGCACTTGATCGCCACAGCCAGGATCTCTTCGCCGCAATACAGACAGCGTTTGGTTGCCTCTGTCGGTTCCATGATCCCCTCCCTAACCTGGACAAGGTCGCTTCGCTACCAAGCCAGAACCAAATCAGAAATCTAACCGCCGAGAGCGCCGAGACCGCTGAGCAGATTATGAAAAACCTCTGCGCCCTCGGCGTGCTCTGCGGTGAAATTCTTGTTCACTGGGCAAGAATATCACTAGTAACGTACTAGGTCAGTAACTTGACCGCACGTATCATACCACGCCGCGCGCGATTTGTAAATACAATCGCGCCCGCGAATCGCGCCCGCGAGCCGGCCCTAGCGTTTCTCTTCCAGGTAGGCAAAAAACCCGGCCCGGCGCAGCGCCACCAGCACCAGCCAGCCCAGGAACCCGCCGATGGCCCCGGCGATGGCGTTGGTGATGAACGAGTACAGCAGGCCAAAGGCCACAAACCCGGCCGGGATGCCCATTACCACGTTCACGACCAGCTTGACGAGCATCTTGGCCGAGTTGCCGACCAGTCCCACCAGCGTGGCCGTGACCGGATGCTCGACGGTGCGTAAAAAAGTGGCCGTGACGTCGGCTGCTGCACCCAGCGCCAGGTACGACAGGAACGTCTCGATAGGCCCCTGGTCGCCCAGGCCCAGGAACGAGGCCAGGATGGCGCTGGTCAGGCCCACCAGCGTCAGCGCGCCGGGCTTGGGCACAATGCCCCCGGCCACCACGATGAGCGCCATCCAGAACACCCCGCTGTGCCCGGGCATCTTGATGGGCAGGCGCAGCACGATCTTGGTCACCACGATGAGCGCGGCGAACAGAGCCAGCAGGATCAACTCGAACGTGGTGAAATTGAACAATCGCTGGCGCAGTTTGGTCATGGCCGCGTCACCACGTCGATGCGGCTCACGGCCTGCACCCACTCGTCGCGGGTATCCAGGCGCGGCAGCGTGCTCACCAGCTTGACCGCCAGGCCGTCGCCCGAAACGTCCAGGATCACGTGATTGCCTTCATCCTGGGCCTCGACCCAGGTGACGGCGGCGGTCCGGGCCTCGCCGGTCTGCCGGTGCGCGCCCTGCACGCGAATCTCGGACACGGGCGACAGGTTGCCCACATCTACGTGCCGGGCGATGAGGTCCTTGAGCCAGGCGCCTTCCTGGGTCTTGCCTTCTTCGGCGTCCTGGAACGCGCCCTGGGGCAGCCCGGCGATCTCGGCCGGGGAGGTGTTGGCCCGGAACGCGCCGTCCACATAGATGTGGATCATGCCTTCCGCCGGCGTGCTGGCTGGCGGTGCCGGCTGCAACAACTGCCAGATGCCCAGGCTGGCCAGCGCCAGGGCGATGACGACCACAATGACGACGACGATGAGGATGCGAGTGGTTTGAGTCATTGGTCCCTCGGTAGATTGGGATATTGGGTCTTGGGCTTGTCAGCGGGACAGGATGAGCAGGGCGATGAGCAGCAGACTGCTGACGAACAGTACCCAGTCGGGCCAGCGCAGGTGAAGCTGGTCGTAGGGCCGGCGGTGCGGCGAATCGAACCCCCGGGCATAGGCGGCCTCGGTGAGCGACCAGGCCCGGCGCGTGGTGAGGACCACGGTCGGCACGGCCAGGGATACCAGGTCGCGGACCGCGTCTGGCAGGCCGCGCAGCCCCTGGGGCCGGCGCCACGCACCCCGGGCGCGCTGGGCCTCTTGCACGGCGCGCCATTCCTCGTCCAGCACGGTGATGGACCCCACGGCCAGGCTCAGCGTAAAGGCATAGCGATATGGCACGCGCAGCCAGGCCAGGGCCAGCCGTAACTCTTCGAGCGTGGTGGTGCCCAGGAACGCCGCAAAGGCCGAGACCACCAGGATCAGGCGCAGCGTGATGAGCACTGCAAACGGCAGGTCGATCACGAGCCAGTCCACCACAAACAGGACGGCCATCAGCCACGCGATGCGGGCCGCCGCGTGAATGGCCTCGTCCAGCACCCGGCCCCAGGCCAGGAACGCGGTATAGGCCAGCATAAAGGCCGCCAGTTGCACCAGGGGCAGCATCACGGCCGACGCCGCCAGCAGGCTCAACGCCAGCTTGACTCGGGGATCGATGCCCCGGAGCGGCGAATCGTCTCGCAAACGAAAGGCCCGCTGACGCCGGCCGCCTCGCCGTAACCCTCTCATGGCGCGTGATCTCCCAGGACCCACGGCGGCACCACCAGCCCAGCCAGGGCCCACGCGCCGACGTCTCGCAGCACCCCGGCCGGCGCCCCATCCGCGACGATGCCCCCGGGCGCCAGCAGCACCAGCCGGTCAGCCCAGCGCGCGGCCCAGGCCAGGTCGTGCGTGGCAGCCAGGACCACGTGCCCGGTCCCGGCCAGCGCCCGCAAAGCCCGGCCCAACGTGTTTCGGTGCGCGTCATCCTGGCCCAGGGTCGGCTCGTCCAGCAGGATGCCGTGGCGGGGCCGCCGCATGAGCACCGACGCCAGCACCAGCCGCTTTTTCTCGCCTTCGCTGAGCAGCAGTGGCGGCACGGCCTCGTAGGGTTCCAGGCCCAGGGCCGCCAGCAGCCAGCGATACAGGGCCTCGTCCAGGTGGGGCACGCGATAGCGGATCTCGTCGCGCACGGTGGGGTTGAATATCTGCCAGTCGGGGTTCTGAAAAGCCAGGCCCAGGTCCGGCGCCTCCCCATCGGCCGTGATGGTTCCGCGATAGGGCTGCAGGCCCACCAGCGCCCGCAGGAGCGTGGTCTTGCCCACCCCATTGCCGCCCACCAGGGCTGTCACCTGGCCGGCGCGCAGGGTGAGGGTCAGTCTATCCAGCACGCGCCGGGGGCCAAAGGCCACGGTTACGTCGTAAAGGCGCACGTCGCCGGCGCCAGCGGCCGGCGGCAGGGGCAAGTCGCGGGAATCGTCCGAGACGACCACGGCGTCGCCCAGCGGGAACTGGCGCGTCTCGGGCAGCGCGTCCAGGTACCGCGCCCGGTGCTCGCAGGCGACCACGCTCGCGCCGGCCCGGGCCTGCTCGCCCAGATAGCCCACGAATGCAGTGGCGGCCGTGGTGTCCAGCATCGACAGCGGCTCGTCCAGCACCAGGGCCGCCGGTCGCCGGGCCGAGATGCAGGCCAGGGTCAGGCGCTGCATCTCGCCGCCGCTGAGGGTACGTGGGTCGCGCCGGGCCAGGTGCGTCAAGCCGAACCGGGCCAGGGCCTCGTCCAGCCGGGCACTCATCTCGGCGCGGGGCAAGCCCAGGTTTTCCAGACCAAAGAGCACCTCGGCGCGCACGCTGGTGGCGAGCAGTTGGGCGGCCGGGTTCTGGAACACCAGCCCGGCCCGGTCGGCGAGCTGCCATAGGGGGGCCTGGTCCGTGCGCCGGCCATCGACCCAGACCGCGCCGTGCATGGTCCCGCGATAGAGGTGCGGGATGAGGCCCACCAAGCAGCGGGCCAGGGTGCTTTTGCCGCAACCAGATGGCCCGGTGACGGCCCAGACCTCGCCGGGCCGGGCTGCGAAATCCACCGCGCGCAGGCCCCGGCCGTGTTGCGGGTAGCCATAACCCAGTCCCTGGGCGCGCAGGATCGGGTCGGGCATCAGTCCACCTTGCACGCACGCCACAGGCCATCGCCGGGCGCCGGTTCGACTTTTACGAACAGCACCACGCGCCCGCCGCGCAGGGCCGGGCGCAGCTTGGCCTGGGTATCCACCAGGCCCGCGTGAACCGGCGTGTTATCCAATGCCCGCACCTCGTCGATGCCGGCGTCCAGCAGCACCGCCACCGGGACCACGCCGGCCAGCTCGCGCGCGCGGCCCACCAGCACCCAGCGGCCGTCATCGCCGGAAGCGGCCAGGCCCACGGCGGCCAGCGCCCCGATGATGCCGTCGGCGGTGCCGCCCAGCCCGTGGAGCGACAACCCGTGAGCGGCAGCCAGGGCGCGCGCCTCGTCCTGGGCGACGACCTCGGTCTGGACGAGGCGGCCCCAGGCAGTGATGGCGCTCGGCACGTCGCGGGCCACGCAGAGACCCGGGTCGCTGCCGGGCTGAAAGGCCGCGCGCATCAAGGCCGCTGCCTCGTCGGCCAGCGCGCCCAAGTCCACCGGCCCGTCGGCGTGGAGGTGGATGGCCGCGCCGCTGTTCTTGGCCGTGTAGGGGATGCGCGGGTCCAGCAAGAACTGGTGGCGCGTGACGCCGCGCACGCGTAGACCGTAGCGGTCGCCCAGGGCAGCGGCCAGATCGCGGGCCAGGCGGCCGGTGCCCCTTGGCCCGTCGAGCACGTCTGTGTCATCAATGCCGATATAGATCATGAACACCTCGAATCGCGTATGGAAAACGCCTTCCCGGTGACGGGGAAGGCGCTCGACGCAAGGGATGCGCCGCGGGATCGCTCTTGTGTGCACCGGGCGACGTCGGCCGGAAAAGATGTCTACTAGATGCCTGCCGATGGACGGAGGGAGTATACCATCACCCGGCGGGGGTGTCAATGGCGCGAGTGATTACTCCATTCGCAACAGGTAGATGTCCGATCCCAGAGGGCCGCTGGGGTTCAAGTTACCATACGAGAAGGCTAGCCAGGTGCCGTCGGGGGACCAGGCCGGATCAAAACACCGGTTGGCATCCAAGAGCAACTTGGGTTCACCACCAACTGCATCGACCACATAGAGTACGCCCTGTTGCGTAAAGACCGAGTCAGAACTACAGACGAAAGCAATCCGCGTGCTATCGGGCGACCACGTGGGTTGGATCATTCCTCTTTTCGGATCACCTGTGGCGTGAGTGAGTTGGGTGATCTGGGTACCGTCTACATTCATCACATAGATGTTGTAAGCCCCGTCCCGGTTGGAAGCAAAGGCAATACGGTGCCCATCTGGGGACCACACCGGCTCTCGGTCATTGGTTGGCCCCTCAAGCAAGGCTTGAAATCCAGTTCCATCCCGGTTGATCAGGCAGATATCAACGTCGCTGGTGGACGAGTAGTGGTGGTAGACCAGGCGCTGACCGTCTGGTGACCAAGACGGGCTGTAGCCTTTGTCAGTGACATACTGACTGCGCTGCCCATCGCGGTTCAAGAGCATGAGCGAGTTGCTATTACTAACCCAGCAAGCGATCCAATTATCGACGGGGGACCAGGCAGGGTCCGTCACCCTCCCGACAGGCCACAGCATCGTGGGTTGGGAACCGTCAGCCTGAATGACACACAGGCCCGAGTCACTTATGGTCAAAAAGGGCACTCGCCCGAAGGCCAACTCGTGACCGTCGGGTGACCATGTTGGGTGCATGTTACGGGCGACGGTCTCGAACAATGGATCATGGGTGAGCAGGATCAGGTCTGGTGGACGGGCAATGTTCGCCGGGCGTACAGGCGAATCATCGACCGGGCCGAGCGGACAGAGGAACGGATCACAGCCCGGCACCAGCAGGGCGCCGACCAGAAGCAGAAAGAGCAGCAGGCACGGCAGCGGTTTCATCGGCAATCCCCCGCGAGCGTTAGCTCCATATAGTCCGCGCTCTTGAATCCCATGAGGGGGGCCAGCAGGCCCAGCCGTTGGGTATAGATCACGCGGAACCCCAGGTGCTCGTATACGGCCCGGGCGTGCGCGTTGCGGTCGATGACATAGAGGCACACGGCGGTCACGCCGCGCCGCCGGCCCTCGGCGATGGCGAACCGGAGCAAGGCCCCGGCCACGCCCCGGCCCTGGTAATCCGGGTGCACGGCCACCGTGTCGATGCAGAGCCGGTCCCGGGGGTACGAGCCGGCCCCAAAGAGCGCCAGCACGAGCCAGGCGCGCACGGCCGCGGGGATTGACAGATGCCGACGCAGCGCGCGCCAGCTCACCACGTATGTAGAGGCGCCAGCACTGGCTGGCGGGCCACCGTGTTCTTCTAGCAAGAGCACGCCGACCACCCGGCCGTCCGCGTCGCCCACAAAGGCATTGGCGCAAGGCGTGACGATGTCGGCCAGAACCGCCGCGCCCAGGACCGGGTCGGGGCCAAAGGCCCGCGGCATCTTGTCGGCAAAGGCCAGGCGCAGGATCTCGCCGGCGGCCGGGCGGTCAGCCTCTGCGAGAGAGCGCACCAGGGTCATGTCACGCTCCCTGGCGCCGGGCCGGGCCGGCCGGAAGCACCTGGATGGCGTCACCCACGCGGATGCGGCCGGACTGAACCACCCGGGCGCAGATGCCGCCGCGCCCACGCCCCAGGGCCTTAGTCATGCCGGGCTGGGTCAGGCCCTCGATGTAGCGGCACGGCGGCCGGGGCCGGTCGTATTCCAACACAGCGTCGCCCACGGTAAAGCGGTGGCCGCGCAGGTCGTTCAGCCGGATGCCCCGGGTAATGATGTTGCGCCGGTGCTCGCCGTGGGCCACGCGGACGTCGGTCGCCGCCGCGATCTCGTCCAACGCCTCGCCTTCGATGAGCGTGACCTGGCACTCGTCCACGTCGGTCCAGTAGCCGGTGCGCTCCATGTAACGGTCGCCGCGCAGACCACCACCGGCCACGGCCTCGACCTCGTCTACGCGCTGCATGGGCTCGCTGCCCCGCGACGCGATGTACATGTCCTCCACGGTTCCTGGCATGTCTGACATCTCACTGTCCTATTCTTCGAAACGCGAACCGGAGCGGCGTAAATGTTTGGTCTGGCTCCGCTGACGCTTGGCGTCCAGCCGGCGCTCCTTAGCCGCCCGCGAGGGCCGGGTCTCGCGGCGGCGCCGGGGCGGTTCCGCCGCCTGACGGATCAGCGCCACGAACCGCTCCACGGCGTCCTGGCGGTTGCGCTCCTGCGCGCGGTAGCGCCGGGCCGTGATGATGAGCACGCCGTCAGCGGTGAGACGGCTCCCGGCCAGCCGCACCAGGCGCTCGCGCACGTCGTCCGGCAGCGACGGCGAGCGCGCCACGTCAAAGCGCAGCCGCACGGCCGTGGACACCTTGTTGACGTTCTGGCCGCCGGGGCCGGTCGCCCGGGTGAACTCCCAGTCCAGCTCGTTTTCGTCGATGGCGATGGTGGGGGTAATGGCAATCATACCTTGTACAGCAGGTCCATGTAACGTTTAAGCATGTCGTCCACCACGGTGCGGGCCGGGATGGTCGCTGCCAGTCCGTACACCGGGGCCATGTGGCCCTTTTCCTCCGGGTGCGCCTTGACGTGCTCGACAGCGGCGCGCAGATCGGTCACGAACCGTTCGGCCACGCCGGGCTGCGTGTGGCGCAGCGTCACGCAGATGTGGATGCACGTCGGGTGGTGCAGGCCATTCAGGCTCCACCCGCGCTCGGACATAGCATCCATGACTTTGTAGATGTCCAGCGTCGCGGACCCAAAGGCAATGACCCACAGCGGGTCGCCCAGGATGTGCAGCTCGGGGATCTCGCGGAGGCCCTGCTTGATGGCCGCTGCCGTCTCCAGGATGCGCCGGGTGGCGTCCAGATAACCTTGCTCGCCGATGGACACCAGGGCCGCCCAGCACGCGGCGCTCAGCGCCCCGGGCCGGCTTCCGGCGAACGTGGGCGAAAAATAGAGGCCCCCGGGCCAATCGGCGATGGTGTAGAACTGGTAGTGGCGCAGGTCGCGGCCCCGGTACAGCACCACCGACGTGCCCTTGGCGGCATAGCCGTACTTGTGCGTGTCGGCCGAGATGGAGGTGACGCCGGGCAGCCGAAAATCGAACGGCGGCACGGGATAGCCCAGCTTTTCGGCCCACGGGAGCACGAACCCGCCCAGGCAAGCGTCGGTGTGAAAGCCGATACCGTGCGACCGGGCCAGCTCGGACAGCTCGGCGATGGGGTCGATGGCACCGTGGGGGAACGACGGCGCCGACCCCACGATGACGACGGTGTTGGGGGTGATGACCCGGCGCGCCGCGTCCACATCGGCCCGGCAGTCCTCGTCGATGGGGATGCGCACCGGCTTGATGTTGAAATAGTGGGCCGCCTTGTCGAACGCGGCGTGGGCGGTGGCCGGGATGATCATCTCGGGCTGAGTGATGCCCCGGGTCTCTCTGGCCCAGTCGCGATAGGTTTTCATCGCCAGGAGAATGCTCTCGGTCCCGCCGGAGGAAACTGTACCACAAATCTCATCTTCCGTCTGGTCCGCGCCCAGCATGTGCGCCGTCATGGACACGATCTCGGCCTCGAATTTGGAGGCGCTGGGCCACAGGTCCGAGTGCAAGGGGTTGCTCTGGGAGTGGAGGGCATAGACCCGGTTGAGAAACGCGATATGGGCCTCGTCGCCGTGATAGACGGCGCCGGAGGCATAGCCGTCCTGCCAACGGGCGGCCTCGCGCTCGTGCAGGGCCTCCATCTCCCTGATAATGTCTTCCCGGGCGCGGCCGGCCGGCGGGAGCCGGGCATAGGCCGCAAATTCGCCGCGATACGGCTTGAGCGAAGGTTCCAGCCCGGCCATCAGCCCGTCGTATTCCTTGTCAAGCTGGCGTTGTACGACTGGAATGGCCTTGAGGCGCTTTTCCCCGGCCGCGATGACGCCCGGCGGCACCCGGCCCAGCAAGCGCATGATCAAGTCTGTGAATCCCATGGTTTCCTCCGATGTGGCGGTCATTGACCGCCAACGGCAGACGGCCGACCGCCGGTTCCGGGGTCGGCGTGCCCGGTTTATAGCTTGGCGCGAATCCACGCCAGGACCCGTTCCGTGGTTTCCTCTATCGGCACCCCGCTGGTATCGAGCAAGTCGATGGCCGGCGCGGTGTGGGCCGCGTTGTCCTTGAGCCAGCGATTGAACCGCACGTGCTCCTCGATGCACGCTGGCTCGCCGGACTTGCGCCACGCCGGGCGCGCCCGCAATCGCGCCGCGAGTTCCTCATCATCGCACGTCAGCGCCAGGTAATGCACGTCCGAAAAGTACCGGCGCTCCACGCGCGGCTCCAGGTTCCCCGGGATGCCCCCGGAGCAGAGCAGCACCACCGGCCGCCCGGACTGGGCGACGTTCTTGCACACCCGCAGCCACATCTCGAAAAAGTCGCGGTACTGGGTCTCGGGCTGGTCAAACTCGGGCCGCCACAGGATGTCCGCTTCCAGCAGCACGACCTCCGGGAGCCGGCCCAGCAGGCGGTGGCCCACCGTGGACTTGCCGGTGCCGCTGGCCCCGGCGACGATAAGGAGCGGCAGTTGCAGAAAGGGGTGCCGGTGCCCGCATTCCGGGCAGATGGCGGCCGGCCCGGCCGGGTCGATGACCTTGTCCGGGCGGTACTGACCGCAGTTGAAACATACGTCGATCATCGTCCTATCCCAAGTCAGGTAGGATGGGCTCTATTAGGGCCAAATGGCCTTTAGGTAGGAGGTTAGTTGGGCGCGTCTGGCTGCTCTTGGCAGTGGGGGTTCTGAGTCAGAATCTCTGGGTGATGCTCCCGAATGATGGCGATGTAGGCGTTCACCAGCCGCTCGCTCACACCTAGTATACCCGAAACCTCGCGGGGTGAAAAGCCCCGTTCCAGCAATTTCAGCACGTTCTTGTAGGTTTGAACATAGTTTTCTACGGACTGCAAATCGTGCACCACTGGCAATAGCCGACAGATTTCTGGTTCCAGATGCCCGGCCTCGAACAAGCGAATCGTCTCGACCTTGTGGGTGAGAGTGGCCCCAGTATCTTGCACGGAACCCCGATAGGGCAAGACCCGTTCTTCCTCCTGCTGCGTGCGGCGGACATCATTGCTCACGCTGGTCTTGGCGGTCAGGGTGATGGCGGCCAGATCGTTCTGCGACAACACTCCACCTTGGGCAAAGGCCTGGTCCAAGAGCCGCGCGTGGCGCTGCTGTCGCACCTGCGGGAACGGCTCGTTGGCAGCCAGAGCCTGCAAGTCTTGGTCGGTCACCAGGTCCAACACCACGGGCACCTGGGGGATCTCTTTCATCATGCAGTGGGCATGCTTGCCGCCATCATGGACCACGGCCATCCAGAGTAGCTGACCAGGCTGAAGTAACTCGGTGGGTTTGACAAAGGTCTCGATGGTTTCCAAGATGCGGGCAATCATGGCTTCGGCAAAGAGCACCTTGTTCTCGTAGCCGAACTGAGTGACAAACAACTGGCACAGGACGTTGGTCAAGGTCTTGTCGCGCAGCGGGGCCAAGTTCTCGTGGCGGTGGTGGGGACGCGGACTCATCGTCGCCCCCCTTTTTCCCCCGCGGTAACAGGTTCCACAAGGGGGGTGGTCGCTGCTGGCTCACTCGCTGGAGGGAGTTGCCACACAGTTCGTTGCAGTCGTTCCAAGGTCCGGCGGTACTCGGGCTCATTCAGTTGGGCGTAGAGGTCGCGATATTGCTGAATCAACGAGACCGAGATACCGATGACGCTTTGCATCTGGGTTGGGGTGAGCCCGCGCTCCTCCAAGATCATCACCAACGCAAAGTGGCGCAGATAGCGAGCCACCGTAGGTGGTGATGCCATGCTTGTTCAGGTGCTGCGAGATGCGGGAAAAGCTCAAGTCGTGCACGTACTGGCGAATGACGGGGATCTTGTGCGATACGCCACGCCCCATATCCTGAATCTCGCCCCGCGAAGGGAGCCGCTGCCCCTGCCGCCGATAGCGGGCAAAGATGCGCTTGATGGTGCGCAGACTCGTGCCCAACAGACCGGCCAGATCCTCTTGGCTGAGCGCGCCACCCTGCACCAGAGCCTCGTAGATCAGCCGATGCACACGCACCTGCCGTAGGACCGTCGGCCCATCCGTGGCCCATACCTGGGCATCGTCTTCAGCCCACATGGTCAGATGCACTGCAACCTTGTGACACTGACTCAGTGGTTTGCCCGGTGGCTCATCAAGGGCAATGGCCTGGTAGGTTACTTGGCCCTGCTGCCGGGCCCAGCCCGTCTGTTCATCGACCAGTTGCTGCAACCGCTGGGCCAGTACCTGCGCCTCCACGGGCGAGAGATTGTAGCCCTGCTGCAACTCAACCTGAATGGCATTCAAGGTCGACTTGGCCAGCAACCGACCGGCACTCTTTTGATTGTACATGCTTGACCTCCTGGGTGGTTTGCGTTGACATTATACTCTACCCAGGGGCCATTTGTCCTAATC
>JAHJIN010000131.1 GCA_018823415.1 Chloroflexota bacterium
AGCCTATTTTCCGCACCTTAAAAACGAGATAAGAGAGCCGGAGCGTCTTGGACCAGGCGGTAGATCAGGGTCTACCGCTGGTTCAGGGCTGGCCGGGGCCAGAAACCAGGCTCATGTACCTGATGGAGCCTGGGTACGCGTGTCGCGGGCTGCTCGCGGGCAGACGGGTTTTCTCCCTCGGTCAGGCGGGGTCGCGCTTACATGGTTGCCTCCCGGAGCCCCACGGGGCGCGGGGTGGTCTGTCTAGCCCATCCATCCGCCAGTTCACAGACCAGCGGACCGGGGGGTGGGGCGCGGAGTATCCGACTGGTCCAGCTCGGACTCAAGGTCGGCCGCACCCGCGGGATGCACCGCTGGGCCAGGATTTGGGCGACCACAGCGAGCAGCGCCTGCTGGTCCGCGCTGACGGGGGTCAAGCGGTAGAGTACGCTGCCGTCCCAGCAGTGGGTTTCGATCACGGTGAGGTTCTCCAACTGGGCGATGAGCCGCCGTAGGGTCAGGGGCAGGCCGTGCTGGCGGACCTCCCGCTCCAGCAGGCTGTAGGCCAACAGCGCGATCATGTTGAGCAACAACATGGCCTCGATGCGGTCGTCCTGGTGCAGGTAGATGGGCCGCACGCGCAGGTCCTGTTTGCTGACCAGAAAGCGCTTGTCCAGCTCGTCCTTGGCCCGGTAGAGTTCCAGCATCCGCTGGGCCGAGAGGGTGAAGTCGTTGGTCACCAGCAGGTAGCGACCGTCGGTCTGGCTGGCCTGCCACAGGGCGTGGGTGTTGATCCACCAGCCCAGGGTGACCGTCCCATCCGCGTGCTGGGCGGCCTCGGCCTGCATCAGGTGGCCCACGGGGGAGCGCCGCAGGCAGGTGTTGGCTCGGGCCTGAACCGCCTTGACGGTGCGGTAGCGTTTCTGGCCGATTTTGGCCTGCACCGCGGTCAACTCGGCCCGCAAGGCCCGCAACTGTTGGGCCCGGGTCACCCGCCGCGCATGGCGCATCGGCCCCGACAGCACCACCAGCCCCCGATGGGTGACCGTCTGACCGTCGTGTTGGAAGGGCACGGCGCAGAAGTGTCCCCAGTAGCCCCGCGCTCCCCGCTCCGCCGTCAGGGGGTAGGCCCGGAACTGCACGGTGGGTACGGCCCGCAGCAACTCGCGGTGCGCTTTCTGCTGCGGTTGCAGGCTCGCCAGATACTTGAGGTGCTGCTCCTCGTACTGGAGGGCCAGTTGGGGGTTCAAGGTGCCCCGGTCGCCGATGACCAGGACCTCGTGCACCGGGTAGCCCTGCCGCTCCAGCAGCCGGCACAGGCGCTCCATGTTGTCCTGCACCGTGGCGATGTCGGCGGTGCGGCCCGAGAGCGGCGCGTATTCGACCGGGACGGCCCCGTCGCTCGCGGCCGCGACCCCCAGTTTCACTTTCTTTTTGCCCATGGGGGTATTGTGGGCGAACCCATAGTCGGCCAAGTCGCTGTCGGTGAACTCGCCCTGCATCACAAAGGCGGTCAGGTCGTAGAAGATGAACCGCAAGTCAATGTCGAAACGCAGCAGGGCCTCATGCACGATGCCCAGCCAGATCTCCCGTTGCTGGGCCGCGATAGCGTCCAGGGTGCGCCCCAGGCGGTCATCATTAAACTTGGCCGCGGGCACACCCAGCACCTGCACCAACACGGTCTGGGCCAGCCAATCGGCCACCAGGTACAGGGCGCGGGGGGCCGTGAGCCGGTTGAGCACCAACACCAGGGCCACCGTCCCATGGTCGATCTCGGCCGCCGTGGGGCAATGGCGGTTGATGACCTGGCGCACCTGGAGGATCTCCAACAGTGCGTACAGTACGGGTAAGGCCCCCAACTGGCGGCGCAATTGAGCCCGGGTCAGCAGGTCCACTACTGTGGCCATAGTCAGCACCCCGCCCAGCAGCAGGCGGGCCAGCCGCGCCGCCCAGACCGCCTGGTAGTAGGCCCACCGCGCTCGCTGGTAGACCCGCCGGGCGGCCTGATAGCGTCGCCACGCCCAGCGCCGCCAGCGGCCCTGGGGTCGCCAGGGAAACAGGTCGTGGGGAGCGGGCTCGGGCAGGGCCAGGCCGGCCAAGAGCACGGGCTCCCGACTGGCGCCCAAGGGGTCGCCCGGCAGACCAGCACCCCAGGCCAGCGCCAACAGGGCCACGAACCAGAACAACCAGACCAGGACTCGCGTCCCCCGTACCCGAGTGGTGCCGTGCATCGCGTCACCTCCAACGACGGCGAGATGTCACGTGCACTGTACCACAACTGGGGTACGTTGAGAAGTCCGGTTCTCTATCCAGTTTTCAAGGTGCGGAAAATAGGCTTAG
>JAHJIN010000132.1 GCA_018823415.1 Chloroflexota bacterium
CAAAGGAATTGAAATCATGTCGCGTGACTTGGGACCCGTAAAACTCAACATTGCATATCCTCCTGGTCTTTTCGCTGATTATACCATACCACTAGATGTAGAGGGTACCATGCGAACTACCAGAGAGCCTAGTAAGCTTATGCAGGTTACCCCAGCTCGACCGGCAGCCAGCGCAACCCTGCCCCGCGAGCGGCGAGCGTCAGGCCCCACCCGAACGGCTCGGTCATGCGCAGCACGGCGGTTAGGCTGTGCGGGCCAGGCGACAGCACTTGCTGGACGGACTGCATCCCCGGTTCCGCATAGCCACGCGCCGCGCGGTCCGCAAAGCCTTTGAACGTGTGTTCCCCGCTATAGACCACTTGCCCGTCTAGCTCCAGGGAGAGCGCGTCGCTAAAGCCGAATTCGAGTGTCACCTCGCCGGCCTCGACCATTTCAAAGTGCCGGAGCAGACGCACCTCGCCCAGCGCGGCCGGCAGGTAGCGGTTCAGGTTGAGCACGCCGTTGAGCTCGCAGGTTGCTACCCCGAACCCTTCCACGAACCAGGCTTCAACAGTGCCCTCCGGCGCGCCGGGCTTCACGCCGCGTGGAACATCCAGCCCATCGCCGGTCGAGGCGCGCAGATCGCAAAAATAGGCCGGGCGAAAGGTCCACAGCCCAAACGGTCCGGCCGGGGCCGGATGTGCCAGCCTTTCCACCACCAGCGGTGGCTGCTCGTCCACCGACACGGCGGCGCGGTCGCCGCAGAAATCCACCCGGAACCGGAACCAGTGCCCGGTGGGCACCGGCGCGGCGCGTTGGTAGCTGGGACCGTGGTACAACTGCCAGGTGTTAGACCCGTGAAAGACCGGGTCGTATTGCAGCGCGTCCCATTGGTCGCTGACGTGCGGCACCGCGTAGGCCAACTCATAGTTGAGCGTGTCTGCGACGCGAAAGGCGAGGCCCGGGTAGGCCGACCCTTCCGTACCGATCAGCACCTCGATCCTGGCGTCTCGCGCCGGGTGGCTGGGAAACAGGACCAGCCCATCCTCCAGACGCAGCGCTTCGCGCCCCTGCCAGTTGACGATGTCGGCCTGTGCCGCGCGGACCTCCAGGTCGCCAAGATGGGTGAGGGGGTGTTCCAACAATAAGCTCATCTCAAGTCACTCCTTTTAACTCAACTCGCTCAAGAATCCGCCGCCTGCCGCGAGCTTCACGAACCTCGCTTCCCGCTCTTGAGCCCGGTGCGCAGCTTGTTGTTCACCTCGCGTACCACGTGGCCGGCCAGGGTTTCCCTGTTCTCGTCCAGGTAGGCAACGACCAGGGCTTGGTGGTGCGTGATCAGGCTCCGCAGCGCCCAGGACACGGCCCGGGTGATCATGGGATGCCGCTCGGCCTTGACTTGGTCTACCAGTTGCAGCGTGAGGTCCGGGATGGTGAGGCCCCATTCGCCGCGATTGACCCGGGCCGTTGTGACCAGTGCCAGGCGCCGGCTCCACACATCCTCGTCAGCGAGGAGCGTCCAGAGATAATCCTGCCGGGCGTCCGGGTTCGCCGCGAACCACAGGCCCACCACCCACCCCAGGCAATCGGTCTGCTCCCAGTTCTCCAGGTCCCGGCGCCACCGGTCCAGGAGCGATTGGGGCAGATCGGCGGTATGGCCCTTGTAGCCTTCCAGCAGCAGCGTGGCGAGCAGCCATTCCTCGCGAGACTCGCCGTGCCACAGGGCCTCCGCCAGGGCCAGCAGGTCCTCATGTGTGACGTCCCGGTGAGCACGACGCCAGGCCCGGTCGATCACCCGCAGGTCAGCCACCCGCAGACCGTACACCCGGCGCGTCGTGGGGGCATACTCGCGCATCCGGTCTGCGTGCTTGGGGTCCGCGTACGGCTCGACCTGCTCAAGCAGGTGTTTCCTCTCGCTCTCGATCCAGTCCATATCGGTTGCCTTTTATTTGAGGTCCCGGAAGAACGCCGTGCGGAAAAAGGGCGGAGCGACCACGTCGCCGCCCAGGAAACCTTCCAGCCGCCGGGCCTCAGCATCCAGCAATGCCTGCTCCGGCTCGCTCACCGGCTCGAACAGGCCATAGACTACGCTCCCATCATCGCGCTGGTTCCACACGCCCACCACGCGGCCGTTGGCCCACACGGTGGGCACGGCGTTCCCGGCACGGTCAAAGACCTTGTCGTTGTGGGCCGGGTCCAGGAAGCGCCGCCGGTCCTTGTAACCCATGATGTACGGGTCGAGGGCCGGCAGGAAAAAGACGAAGGGCTCGCCCGGCGGGGTGAAATCGCTGAGCCGTTCAGCGTCGTCGGTCAGCATGAGGTACGCTTGCGCGTCGCCCAGGCCGGCGATGGACACCTCTGCCAGCTCGGGTCCCAGGGGCTTGAGGGCGTTCCTGGTCTCGGTCTTGGTGAGGCCGGTCCACCACTGCACGTCGTCTAGGGTGGCCGGGCCAAAGGCCGCCAGGTAGCGGCGTACCAGCCAGGCCTGCGCGTCCTGCAAGGTAACGGATGACAGGTCGGTGTCCGGCAGCCAGTCGGAAAAGGCGGCGTACTCGTAGAGGTTGCTGCGCCAGGTGCCCCGGGGCCGGGTGCGGATGAGCAGGCCCCGGGCGCACCATTCCCCCATCAGCCGCGTGCCGATGCTGAACTCGCCTTCATAAGCCTTGCCCTCGCTGTGCTGGATCTTGGCCGTGAGTTCCGGCACCGCCGGACTGATCTCTGGCAACGTGGCCGGCCCCCTGTCCGCCAGCACGTCTAGCACCCGGCGGTACAGCACCTCCAGCAAGACAGAGGCTTCCTCCTCCTGGCACAACCCGGCGTACACGAGCAGGCCCCCGCCGCGGAACCGGGGCGGGGTGCGGCGCTCGGACAGGTTCCGGCCGATCTGGACAAAGAACGGCGCCTCGTCGCTGGGAACCAGGTGCAGTGTCATTCTCATGCAGAGCACCTTGGCCAGCGTGCGCTGCTCATAGAGAGCATCGTCCAGCATCTCACGCTGAAAGCCGGGGACGCGCGCCCAGAGGGACATGTACGGCCCGGGGGCGCTGGTGGCGTGCAGGGCCACGACGTCACGCGTGACCTGCACCACGTCGGCAAGGCGCGAGGCCGGCAGGAGGTGCTGCTTGTGGGCTAGCAGTCTGTCGGAGTGAAAATGCTGTTCCCCGATTCGCAGCTTCATGAGCGAAAATGAGGTATAAACCCTGGCTCTGCGGCCAAAAACGTACCCGAGTGGGACATCTGTCAACAGAACGAAGGGTTCTCCGACAGGCTGCTAACGAAGCTTCGCCTCAAACCGCCGAGTTGTGTAACCGGCCACAGAGATGGTATAATGCAGATGCCAACATCGCCACCAGGCCATGGATTTGAGTTCCCTGACGCTAACGAGCGTCCAACGTACGCGGCCAACTGAGCTGTAGCCCTGACTTGGGGACCAATTGCTTATGCACACAATTGGCCGAATGATGCCGCAGGACCTGGTGAGCAGATCACATACTCCGGTTTGAGCCGTCGCAAGAGCACAATTTGCGTCGGCTAGTATGCGTTCAGCATTCGTAACACTTGTACCGAAATCTTGTCTCATTTGTCAAAGATCGGCAATATGAAGACATCTAGACGAGCACAAAGTTGATCGACCGTAGTACCAGCTTGGAACTGTTCTGCCAGCCACACCAAGAGGTTGGACTCACGCACTGGCTGCCGCTGCTACTGGCAGCTCAGCGTATAGGTCAATTTGAGTAAGGGAGTCCAAGAACCCAGTGATCCTTATAGTCCAGAGATACTCGCCATTACCACTTCATTTTGCAAGAGGCGTAGAACCTGGCGAGTTCTGACGACGATGGTCATCGCTGGATAGTCCCCCGTTGGGTTGGCGACTAACTTCTACCACGGCAGTACCACCGAGCCCCGGTCCGATCCCCGCTTGCACCTACCCAGTCTTTCAGATACAATTACAATACTGACGGTCGTCGGCACACCGGCGATGACGACTGGTAGGATCAGAGGTAAACCATGCGAATCCTCAGCGTGCGACGCGGCTTTGACGCCGACCACAGCTCGTCCTCCTACGAGTTCTTTGCCTTCCAGAAACTGACGCCCGAGCAGCGCGCAGCGGTGCAGCAGTTGACCGACGAATCGCCGCGCCGCCACCTGAGCTTCCACTATGTGGGCGACTGGCAGGACATTCCGTCCGACTGGCCGGACCAGCTGTTGGCCTCCGGCTATGACGTCATGGTCAGCGAGAGCTATGACTGGTGGACGGTGCGCTTGGCATTGCCCCACGACCCGGACCTTCAGGCCCGCCTGGAGCCGTACCAGTGCGAGTCCGACGGCAACGGCTTTGCCGTGGACGCGGTCGGCGAGCGATTGCTCCTGTACTTTGGGATGCAATTGGACTATAACGCGGCATATAGCGAGTTCGGGGAAGACGCCTTTGAGGGGCTGGCCGATCTGTTCAAGGATGTCCGGGACGAGCTATTGGCCGGGGACTTGAGTGCAGCCTGGGCCACGTACCAGACCTATGGGGAATACGACGACGAGGAATCAGAACCGGCCGCGCCACTGTCCGCCAGCGCCAAGACGCTGCTGAACGTCATGGAGAACTACTGACCTTGGCCGAGCGCTGGCGCTTGGCCAAGGCCGTGACCCTGCGGCCCGAGGCCTTTGGTGGGATGGCCTTCCATCGCGCGCGAGGCATCACGCTGGAGGTAGATGCGGAGGCCTACGAGTTCCTGTGCGCCTGCCGCTCGCCGGGCCCACTGCCACCGGCAAATCACCCGGCCGCGCACCTGGTGCCCCAACTGATCCACCTGGGTTTCCTGGTCCCAGCCCCGTCGGAGACGACGGGCGCCCTAACCCCACCACCCCAGGCAACCTCCTGGCTGGGCGATGGGTACACCCTCTCCGCGCCCGAGACTATCCACCTGGCCATCACGGCCCGCTGCAACTATGCCTGCCCCGGCTGCTACGTTCCACACCCCGGCGCCGAGCCAGAACTGTCCCCCGCCGAGTGGTGCCGCCTGATCGACCAGTGGGCTCAGATGCGCGTTTTCCAACTCGCCGTGGGGGGCGGCGAGCCGTTGTTGTACCCAGGGCTGTTCGAGGTACTGGCTCACGCCCGAGCGCGGGGCATCGTGCCCAGCCTGACCACCAATGGAACCCGGCTCACGGCGGAGACGGTGCGCCGGCTGGCAGCAGCCGGCGTGGCCAGGGTCAACTTGAGCTGGGATGCCGATGAACAGCGCCAATCCACCATCGTGGCGGTACTGCAGCTTTTGCTGGATTCCACGCTGCAGACCGGCGTGAACCTGCTGGTGACGCCGACCCTGCTCTCCGATCTACCCCGCATCCTGGCTCAACTCCGCACGCTGGGTGTACAGCGCGCAACGATCCTGCGGCCCAAGCCGGGAGCAGCCAACGCAGCCTGGTACGAGACAAGCCGGCTGCACCGCGCCGATCTACTGCGCCTGCGCGCCGTGCTGCGCGAGTGGCAGGGGGTACTGGACTTGGAAGTGGACAGCGCGCTGGTGAGCCTGATGCGGGACCAGCAGCCAGCATTCCTGCGCCGCCGGGCGGTCTATGGCTGCGCCGCCGCGCGACGCATCTGCACCGTCTGGCCCGACGGGCTCGTGACGCCCTGCTCGTTTCTGGCCGATCTCGGCGCTGGGAACGTGCGCCAGGTGCCGTTCACCGAGTTGTGGCGGCGGGGGGAGAACTGGGAGCCCTTGCGCGACGCGAACGCCCAGCCGCAGGATCCGTGCGCCGGGTGCGACATCATACGACTGTGCGGCGGCGCGCGGTGCATCGCCCGCTATGAAAAGGGAGATCTGCTGGCCGGCGACGCGGCCTGCCCACAGCACCACGAGTGATAGCAAATATCCCCGGTCAGACGGGGCCTTGTGCGATTTGGCGAGGTGTTGTACAATCAACAGCGAACAAGCGGCCTGGCCTGCTTGTATCTTCCGGTCATGGAGGCGAGGATGAAATCAAACTACCGGTGGTTCGTCGTGTTCGTATTCTTTGTGTTCATGCTGCTCCACCAGGCCGACAAGCTCCTCATCGGCCCCCTCACTACCCCCATCATGGAAACCTTCAACATCGACGAGGCCGCCATGGGGGCTGTTTTCAGCGGGGCCATCATCGTGGCCGTGATCCTTTACCCGCTGTGGGGCTACCTTTACGACCGCTACGCCCGCTCCAAGCTGCTGGCGCTGGCCGCGGCCATCTGGGGTTGCACCACCTGGCTCAGCGCCCTGGTACCGGGCAACATGTTTCCCCTCTTTGTGGCGACCAGGGCCAGCACCGGCATCGACGACTCCAGCTACCCCGGACTGTATAGCCTCATCTCCGACTATTTTGGGCCGCACATCCGGGGCAAGGTCTATGGCCTGCTCCAACTCACCGCGCCCATCGGCTACATCCTGGGCATGGTCCTGGCCATGGTCCTGGTAGATAGCCTGGGCCTGGACTGGCGGATAGTATTCTATATTACCGGTGGTATCGGCATCCTGGTGGCGGTGCTCATCTTTTTCGGGGTGCGAGAGGTGCCCCGGGGCCAGGCGGAGCCCGAGATGGCCGGCATGGAAGAAGTGGGGGTCTACAAGTTCAACCTAAAGGTGGCGCTGGGACTCTTTCGCAAGCGCAGCATGTTGCTGCTCTTCACGCAGGGTTTCTTTGGTGTCTTCCCTTGGAATGTGATAACCTATTGGTATTTCAGGTATCTGGAGACAGAGCGAGGCTTTGATCCCGGTCAGGTGTTGATGACCATGGTCATCGCCGTGCTGGTATTGGCAGCCGGCTACCCCATTGGCGGCGCGCTGGGCGACTGGGCCTTCAAGCGCACACCTCGCGGCCGGGCCATTGTGGCAGCCTTTGGGGTGCTGATGGGAGCAGTGCTCTTGCTCATCACCATGTACATCCCGGTAGAAAATGTACCCCTGTTCATCATCAGCTTGGCCGCCACTGCGTTGTTCATGCCCTTTGCTGCGCCCAATGTCATCTCTACCGTCTATGACGTAACCGAGCCCGAAGTACGCAGCACGGCCCTGGCTATCGAATACTTTATCGAGAACTTTGGGGCCGCGACGGCGCCGTTTCTGGCCGGCCTCATCGCCGTGGCCGCCAGTCTGCACACGGCCATCCTGGTCATCTGCGTCAGCACCTGGCTCATCTGTGCCGTCCTGCTGGTAGTGACCGCGTACTTGCTGCCTACAGACGTCGCCAACTTGCGTCGGGTGATGCGCGAGCGCGCTGATACCGAGCGCGCCCGCCAGGTTGCAAAAGCCTGACCGTCGGTCTGAAACACTAGAGCCCCTCTGCTGGGGGCTCTAGCGGCTCTATAGAACCAAGTCACCGATTGGCCCGTCATATACTCTGGCTGGACTTGGCCTGGGGGCTTGCGCTAATCAGTGGCGTGGTATAGAATCTAGCCGAGGGTGCAGAACCAGGCTCACATTCTTGACGCAACATATGCCCACCTGGGCCTGGAACCCACAGGGCTGGTGCCAGATCACGATTCTACAGCATCAGACGAACAGTGATAACGAGTGGGTTTTGTGTGCCGTGCGCACCAGTACACCTACTGGTTTTTCCGCTACCTGGAGACAGAGCGTGGTTTTGACACTGGCGAAGTATTGATGACCATGGTCATCGCCGTGCTGGTGCTGGCGGCCGGCTATCCCATCGGCGGGGCGCTGGGCGATTGGGCCTTTAAACGCACGCCCCGGGGCCGGGCCATTGTGGCGTCTATTGGCGTGTTGATGGGCGCGATCTTGTTGTTCATCACCATGTCCGTTCCCATCGCCAACGTACCCCTGTTCATCGTGAGCCTGGCTGCCACAGCGATATTCATGCCTTTTGCCGCGCCCAACGTCATCTCGACCGTCTATGACGTGACCGAGCCCGAGGTGCGCAGCACAGCCCTGGCCGTGGAAAGCTTTATCGAGAACTTTGGAGCCGCATCCGCGCCATTCCTGGCCGGCCTCATCGCCGTGGCCGCCAACCTGCACACGGCCATCCTGGTCATCTGCATCAGCACGTGGCTGCTCTGCACCGTGTTGTTCGCCATCACCGCGTACCTGCTGCCGGCCGACATTGCCAACCTGCGCCGGGTGATGCGCGAGCGCGCTGATATAGAACGAGCGCGGCAGTCGCAGACCGAATTGCCGGCCTGACCACCTGAAGCCCGGACGGAGGGATCATGACCATCAAGACCTTTGCCGACATTATCGAAAGGGCCAAGTCGCGCGGCCCGCGCCGCGTGGCTATCGCCGCGGCCCACGAGTACGAGGCCCTGTGGGCCGCCCGCCATGCCCAGGACATTGGCATCGCCCGCTGCACGCTAATTGGCGACGTGTTCAAGATCCAGGAACTGGCCCGCCAGCACGACATTGACATCAGCGACATGGAGATCATCCACGAGCCCAGCATCGAAAGCTCGGGGCGCAAGGCCGTGGCCCTGGCGAACGCCGGCAAGGCCGATATGGTGATGAAGGGCAAGATGGAGACGGCCGACATCCTGGTGCCGGCCCTGGACAGCCAGCACGGCCTGCGCACCGGCAAGGCCCTCACCTATATCGCCATTTTTGAGGTGCCCGGCATGGACCGGCTCATCTTTGTGAGCGACCCCGGCGTCATCATCGCACCCACCATGTACCAAAAGGTCGAGATCGTCCAGAATGCCATCGACGTGGCCTTGGCCCTGGGGATTCAAGAGCCCAAGGTCGCCATCCTCACGGCCCTGGAGAACGTGGTGCCCAAGATGCCGGCCACGGTCGATGCCGCCAGCCTGAGCAAGATGGCCGAACGCGGCCAGATCAAGGGCGGCCTCGTCGATGGCCCCCTGGCGCTGGACAACGCCATCTCGGCCCGGTCCGCCGAGAAAAAGGGTATCGAGAGCCGGGTGGCCGGCCGCGCCGACATTCTCATCACCCCGGACATCGAGGCCGGCAACGTGCTGGTCAAATCGCTCACCTACTTTGCCAAGAGCGAGATGGCCGCCATCGTGGTGGGCGGCAAGGTGCCGCTGGTCACACCCTCGCGCAGCGGCAGCGACGAGGTCAAGATGGTCTCTATCGCCCTGGGCAACATCCTGGCGGACTGAATACGACCGCCGACCGGCCATGACGCTTGCGGTTGGCGGTCAGTGATTGGGAGAGAATATGAACAAACGCCATCCCCTCAACATCGGGCACCGGGGCGCCGGCGGGTTGGCCCCAGGGAACACCCTGGCAGCCTTTCAGGTGGCGCTGGACCTGGACATCGACGGGGTGGAACTAGACGTGCACCTTTGCCGCACCGGCGAGGTGGTGGTGATCCACAATTTCACGGTGGACGCCACGACCAACGGGACCGGCCGGGTCAAGGACCTGTCGCTGGCCGAATTGCAAGCCCTGGACGCCGGCTCGCATTTCGCCCCTCGCTTTGCCGGCGAACGCATCCCCACCCTGGCCCAGGTGTTCGACCTGGTGGGCGACCGGCTGCTGGTGAACGTCGAGTTGAAGAGCTTTAGCCTCCGCACCGACGGCCTGGAGGCCGAGGTGATCCGGCTGATCCGCGAGCACGGCCTGGAGCAGCTCGTACTCGTCTCGTCGTTCAACCCCTTTTCCCTGTGGCGCACGCGCCGGCTGGCGCCGGCACTCGAACTGGGGTTACTCTACGCCCACAACCTGCCGATGCCCTTGCGCCGGGCCTGGCTGGCCTTTCTGTCGCACCCGGAGGCGCTGCACCCCGATTACCCGATGGTGGACGAGGCGCTGATGGACCGGGCCAGGGCGCGCGGGCAGGAGGTGAACACCTGGACGGTGAACGAGCCGGCGGACATGCGGCGGATGATTGCCCTGGAAGTACACGGCATCATCACGGACCGGCCGGATGTGCTGCTCGAGATCGCCGGGGAACAGCCCGGCGCCTAGAATGGCCCCGCATGAACGTCAAACAGGCCACCGATCCACGGATCGGTGGCCTGTTGGTTGTCTCGTCTGCCAGATGCCCCAGCGGGCGGGCTAGAAATCGATCTTGAGCGCGGTCCCGCGCAGCGAGTCGCGGAGCTGGCGCAGCGTGCCCTGCAAACGCTCCAGATAGCCGATCAGCGGCGTCTTGCGGATCTCGATGACGATGGGGACCTCCATGCGCAGCGGCACCTCGGTGACGATGTGCAACGTCTGGTCGATCTGCACCGGGACCGTGGTATTGACCGGCACCTGGGTATGGATGGGCACCTTGACGACGAACGTTCGCAGAGGCGTTTCGATAGGCACCTCGATCTCGGTGTTGATGGGCACGGTAGTCTGCAACTGGACGTTGAACTGTTTCTTGAACGGCACATCGGCATTCACCGGCACCGTCTGGCTCAAGGACACGGTGTAGGTGATGGTTTCGTCTTTGAGGTCTTCCAGGGCGACCAGCCCCTCATCCAGGGCCGTGGCTGTCCCCTGCTGCATGAAATAGAGTTGGCCCAGCAGCAACCCATTCATCCCCAGGGAGCACAGCACCAGCACAAACAAGGCCAGGATAGCACACCACAGCAAAGCTCGTCCCATGTCAATGACTCCTAGGTATCCGTCTGGCCGATGGCATGCCGGAGCCGGCCGGTGAGCATGCCGCCCACGCCGGCCAGGTCTTCTGTGGGCAGGTAATGGCCGGCGGCCCGGTCGAACAGCACGTTGAGCGACGGGGAAAACTCGTCGTCGCCCTCATAGAGCACCACGGCCACCGGCAGGCGCGGGAATACCCAAAAGGCATACGACGCATCGCCAAAACTCAAAGGGTCGCCGTGCAGCTTTTGGGCTGCGCGCCGAAAGCCGGCCGCGTCGCGTCCCACCACCCACAGCAACGCCGTGGGGCCGCGGTTCTGAAAGGCCGAAAAATACACCATGCCATCGGGAAGCTCGCGAAAGGCGATCCAGTCGCCTTGTACCGGCGTCCCATCGGCGTGGATGAGATAGTGCAGGATGATGAGGCGCGTGGTGATAGAGGCATCCCGGCGCCCACCGTCGGGGACCACCTGGTACACCTCGCCGGTGGGCCATGCCACCAGATACGTGCCGCCAAAAAAGGGCACCCGGAACACGCCGTTCTCATAGGCTACGTCCGCCTTCCAGGCTGTGATCGCCGGGTCCAGGGCGCGAAACTCGCGCTGGGCGCTCTCCAACGCCGGGCCATAGGTCTCGGCCGGGCTGCGGGGTTCGGGGCTCATGGTTCCTCCTGAGCAGCAGATGTTATATGTTCGCGACGGACCAGTGCGCAGCCTCCTGTGGACCGCCCGTCGCGAGGGCGCAAACTGTCCGCGCCGCGCCAGGTTTTCGTGTGACGTTGGTTCACCAGCAAGCACGCCGCCATGCTGCTCACATCGCTCAAGCCTTGACCGTGTTGAATCTGGTCCAGCAACTCGGCCCAGGGCACCAGCAGCACCTCCATGCGCTCGCTGGGTTCTCGATTGGGCGGCACGCGCTCGGTCAGATCAGGGCACCAGAAGATATGACAGCGGTTCGAGAGCACGCTGGGCGAGGCATAGAGGACGCTGATGGGGATGACCTCTTGGGCCAGGTAGCCGGTCTCCTCGCGCAACTCGCGGCGCGCGGCGTCGGCTGGAGCTTCCCCCGGGTCGATGAATCCGGCGGGGCACTCGGTAACCACCGCGCCGGCGCCATGCTTGTACAGGCGCACCAGCACCGCCTCTTGCGCGGCGGTCACCGCCACCACGAGCACGTAATCGTCCTTGTCCAGCACAAACCACGGGTGCGGCAACTCGGTGCCATCGGGCAAGATGCAGTGGTCCTCGCGCAGGCGCAGCCAGCGATTCTCGTACAGCGTGCGGCTCTCTTGCACGTGCCAACGTTCGTCCGGCATGGTTACTCCGCGAGTGAACTAGTACACTGCGGCGGAAATCCTTCAGTAGTTTCGGGTGCCTGAATATGAAACGGAGTTGTCAAGATGGTATTCCTGTGGCATAATCTGAGGCCGCGTACCTACTACTCGCAGCAGAAAGGTCTTACCATGCGCGGCCC
>JAHJIN010000133.1 GCA_018823415.1 Chloroflexota bacterium
CGACGCAACCTTTTCCCCCTCGACGCAACCGAATTGTCTCGCTCAACCCATCAATATAGCAGCCGGGCGTGAGGAAATAGAAGGAATCGAGTCCTCAACCCAAGGACACGAGGCTCTCAAGTGTGCCAATTCGCCCTGGACAATAGCGGGGTGGGGGCGGGGGGTTGGTTTTGTTTCGCATATTGCGTTCAGTAGGGTGGTGCTTTTCTTGCGCGCGATGTTCCCTTTGCCCCCGCCCCCACCCCGCTTTCTCGGTGGGCGTCGTCTATGCTGCTTTCGGGTGATCCCGGATGGGGCCGGGGTCGTCGGTTATGTCGCGGCGGCCGGGCCTCGTGGGTGTTGCTCGACCGCCTGGACAAGCTGGAGGAGATCCCCTTTTCCGATCTCGGCGCCCTCGTTGGATGTGGGTGCCGGGACTGTGATGCCGGCCTGGTGGGCCAGGTGAGCCAGCGCCCGGTGGAGCCGTTGCGTTTCGGTCTCTTCCAGTTGGATGCGCTTCCTTTGGCCCAGGCCCAGCGCCGCCCGGATTTCGGCCTTGCTCTTGGTGGCCAGGGCCGCCCGTTCCGCCGGCGCCAGTTGCTCCAGGTCCTGGCCGAGTTTCAGATACTGGCGCACTGCCTCGTGCGAGATGCCGAGATCGCGCGCCATCTGGCGCAGCGATGCCCCGGTGTGCTCGTGCCATTCCATGATAAAGGCGATGGTATCGTGCAGGTCCATCTCCATCCGGGCCACGTTCTCGCGAAACGCGATGCGCTTCATCTCGATGACGGGCGCCGTGATGGGCTTGGGGATACAGGGAATGGTCCGCCAGCGAAACTCGCCGGGCACCTGGCTGTTGTTGTACCGTAGCGCCAGCACCCGAGAGCTGCCCTGGATCACATAATAGCGGTCGTCATCCCGGCGCACCACGCTCACGGGCTGGAACAGTCCTTCCTGGGCAATCTGCGCTCCCAGGGCGGCCAGAAAGGCCGGGTCCCGGTAGCGCCGCACGTCGTACAGGCCAATGACCAGTTCGTCGATGGGCAGATGGATGATGCCCATGTCCCCGCAGTGCTGGGCCACGTACAGGCGTTGGGCCTCAGCCAGCCGGGCCTCCTGAGCCCGCTCGCCGCGCGGATTGGTACAGCGGCAGCGCAGCAGGCGCGGGCAGGCCAGGCAGTGGCCCGAGCAGCCTTGCTGCAGGATGGGATACTCCGGGCACTCGGAACACGCAAAGCCCATATCCGGGCAAATGACCAGGTCTGTATATTCCAGTGTGGGATCGGCGACGCTCATCGGTGCAACCGGAGCCTATGATTCTGCCGGGACGCTGGCGGCCGGCGCCGGTTCGGGATTAGCCGGTGCTGACTTGGCGCGCGGCGGCTTTTTCCCGCGTCCCGCCGCCGGCTGGGGTTCTGCGGGAACTGGCGGGTTGGCCGGGGCACTGGCGGCCGGGGCCGGTTCACGGCGCGGCGGCTTGTTCTCGCGCGGCCGGTCCGACTTTTTCCGGCGCTGGTCCTGGTGGCGGCGATAACCCGAGAGCACCCGGCGCACGCTGGCCGCCACCACCTCGGGGCCGGTACGCTGGACCGGGGTATCCAGGACCCCGGCTGGCCAGGTATCCAGCGCCTCGTGCAGGTGATGCACCGCGGCCTGGGCCGCCCCCTCGGTGGCCGCGGACACGCTGGTAGCCAGTGCGCGCAACTCCTGGCCCAACGACCGCTGCCAGTGGCGGGTCTGGATCTGGCCCTCCACGGTCACCAGGTCGCCTTGACCCAGGGGCGGGTCGGGCAGGATGGCCGGGTCAACCTGGACCTGGGTAAAGGGCTGGTGGTCGGCCCAGCCGCGCACCACCGGGATCAGGCGGAACACGGTGTGCCCATCATAGGTGGCCGGTGGGTCGATGACCCGACCCAGCAGGACCACGACGTTGGTGCCGAACTCGGGCGGCAGGTTGGGGGGCGGAGATGACGGCATCAGAATGACTCCTTTCGTAGCCGGGTTGGCTGGCGTGGCTTTTACCTGCCTGGTGGCGGCGCGTCAGGTAGCCCGCTCGCGCCAGTAGTAACGGCGTCGGCCAGCACTTCTACGATACCCTGGGACACGAACAGATGGTCCGGGATCAGGGCGGCTACGGTGGGGGCCAGGGCTCGGGTGGCCCGGTGACCGCGCAGCAGTCGGGTGACGGCCTGGCGCAGGCTGACCCGCTGCTGGCGCGAGCGCAGCACGCCGCTGACCGTCACCGGGTCGCCGGCGCACAGATGCGCCAGCGAGTGTGCGCTCACCACGGCAAAACGCGACTGGCCGTCGGGCGACAGGGTGATGTGCCAGAGGCCAGCTTGCCGGTGCGGCGGCTTGAGCACTGTGCCGTGCAGGGTGATGGCGGGCAGTTGGGGCGGTAGAGTGGCTGACGTCATCGTGGTCCTCCCGGTGGGGCCGCCAGCAATCGCCCGGCGACGTGCTGCACCTGTTCCGGGGTCCAGGGCTCGCGCAGCACCTCCACCGGCCCGACCGGCACCAACAGGACCACCGGGGTGAGGATGTCCCTGGCGCGGAGCTGGCGGATCAGGTCCGCCGTCGCGCCATCCGCCAGGGTCGGCCCGGCAAAGAGCAGGTCCGGGCGCAGCTGCTGGGCCAGGCCCAGTCCTTGCTGAACGGAATAGCCCTCCAGGGCCTGCACGCCCATGTCGGATAGGGCCAGCACGATCGTGTCGCGGACCGCGATATCGGTATGGAGGACCAGGGCCATGGGGTGTAAGGCAGACACGGACACCTCTCGCACGAGTGATCGGCCTGATTGTACCGTATCGGCCGGGTCTGGCGCAATAGCATTCGAGGTCAAGACTGGGGCAGTTGGGGACAAAAGCGCGGGGACAATACATTGAGAACAGGAGTGCCCGGCCGGTTGTTCCTGGCGAGGTTGCGTAAGGGCTGACCGCGACTGATCCCCGGACCGGCAGCAGGCAGCCGGACGACGCGAGGTGCGAACATTCATACCCGAGCGCCTCATGCAG
>JAHJIN010000134.1 GCA_018823415.1 Chloroflexota bacterium
AGAGCGACCAGATCACCTGCTCGCCAGATGTGCCTGCTGCCCAGGGGCCACTCGCCGCGCAGCACGTCTCGCCAGCGCGCCGGGATGCCGGCCAGCCCATAAGCCGCCCCGGCCAGCGCGCCCACCACCGTGCCGGCCGTGTCCGCGTCATTGCCCAGGTTCACCACCTGGACCACGGCCTCCTCGAACGAGTCAGTGGTGAGCAAGCCCCAGGCCGCGCTCTCCAGGGTGTGGCGCACCCAGCCACTGCCGAAGGACCAGTTCATCGCGGGACCGGCTAGGCGCGGTTTCGATGGCGGCACGCAGTGGGGCCGGCACTGCCGCATCATCCAACGCCCGGGCCACGGCGTCCGCCGGCGCATCGCCGCGCAGCAGATGATAGATGACCGCGTTGACCCAGGCGCTCCCGGCCACGCACTCGACGTGGGGGTGCGTGACCCGGCTTTGCAGTTGGCTATCAATGAGCAGGCTTTCTAGGTCGTCCCAATGAGCCAGGGCCGCCGGCCAGCACCGCATCACCGAGCCGTTGCCGGCCGCATCGGGTTTCTGGCGTTGGACCGCCGCGGCGGCCTGGTCCCACGGCGCCCCGGCCGCGATACGGGCCAGGACATCGCGGGTATGAAGCCCTACATCCGGCGGATGGCCTTGCAGCCAGGACACGAACCGCTGAGCCAGGTCCGCCGGGTCGAACGGACAGCGAGCCGGCAGGCTCTCGGCCAGGGCGAGGGCCATCTCGGTGTCATCGGTGAACGAGCCGGCCGGCAGCCGGCCCGGCGTCATCTAGCGCACCAGCCGGTTCAGGGGCCGGCAGGGGCCAAACTCCAACGGCATGCCCAACGCATCGCCAATGGCCGCGCCCACGGCACAGCCCTGGATGCGGTCGCGAATCACAGGATCTACCATGTCACTCCTTTCATGCGGCAGGCTGTATCTTCAAGCTGGCGACTACCGGTCCCGCGCCTGCTCGATCAGCTCGAATATGCGCCCATCGTCGGTGCTGCCGATCCGGCCCAGCAAGCCGTCAACCCAACGCCGGGGCAGAGCCGCCGCGCCGTGCAGTGCCCCCACTACGGCCCCCACGATAGCCGCGATGGTGTCGTTGTCCTTGGTATCGTTGACCGCGCGCACCAGGGCCATCTCCGGGTCCTCGGCGTGCCGGCACAGGATGTAGAGCACGCTGGGCACGGTCTCCAGCAGGTACGCGCCCGAGTACCAGGAGTCGCACGCCGCGACCACCGTCAAGTCCCGCGCCCAGGCCTCCTGTACCTGGTCTTGGGTGAACTGCCACAAAGGGCCTTCGTAGTGGATAGCCGAACGCCGGGGCTGGTATCGGGTCTCTCCCTCCAACTGCGCGACAGTGGCGCAAAAGGTGTCGAGCCACCAGGCCGGCGCCGGCGCCTGGGTCATGGACAGCGCCTCCCAGAGGATGCGCACCAGGGCGAGACACGACGCGGTGGAAGCGGCATCGTTGTGCGTGACCAGGGCGGCCAGGGCCGTGTCGGCCCAGAGCGCTGGCGAGGGCTGGCGCAGGTGCGGGATCAGGACCGGGGCAATGCGCATCAGTGCCCCGTTGCCCGCCGAGGGCTGGCCGGCCCGATACCAGGGCTGGCCCTCGTCCTGGTAAGCGTGGATGAACCGCTGCACGGTGTGGCCGATGCCAAAGATAGGCTGGGCGCAGAAGCGCTGCGCCAGGTGGTCCGGGATCAACTCGCCGTCGGCCAGCAGTTGTTCCAGGGTCCAGAACGCCATCTGGGTATCGTCGCTGGGCAGCCCGACCGGGCGCCCCCCGGCGTATCGGTTGGGCAAATAGTCGCGGATGAGGCCATGTGCCTGCCGCCGCTCAGTTGGCAACAGCCCCTCGGTGGTGTTGCCCAGACTGTCGCCGATGGCCAGCCCCAGCAACATGCCGGCGATACGGTCAAAGGTAAACGAATCGGCCAGCGGCGGGGGCGCGGCTGTCAGCAGCGGCCCCGGTTGCAGGTGAATGGTTCCGTCTTGGAGAAATTGGTCAAGGGTTTCCTGGGATGACATCAGAGTCCTTCCATCACTGGCTCACCTCTCGCAGATTCATGGCGCCATCGAGTAGGCCCAGTCCGCCAAACGAAAGGCGCCGACCTCTTCCAGTCCCCGCCAGCAGTCGTTGGCCAACTGGGCCAGCGACTCTACCAGCTCGCGATTGCACGTCGCGTCGAGGTCTTGGGGCGACCATGAC
>JAHJIN010000135.1 GCA_018823415.1 Chloroflexota bacterium
CCGGCCGTTCCCCACGGCGGCTTTGGCTCTGGGCCTGCTCGTCCTGGCGCTGGCAGCCTGTCTATTCAGTGTGATTAGCCCGGCCGTGCGATTTTGACCCCAAGGATCAATATTGTTTGGTACCAATTTCCTATTGCCATTTCCAGAAGGATCATATATAATAAGCTCAGAGGTTAGGGGAACGAGTTCTTTCCCAAACCTACTATCAAATCGAAACGGGAAGGAGGTGAACTGATATGTTGACGCATCGTGAGGAAGGGCAGGGCATGGTGGAATATGCGCTGTTGATCGTTCTGATCTCGATTGCCGCACTCGTCGTCCTGGTTCTGATTGGCCCGCAGATCAGCACCATTTTCAGCCAGGTCAATAGCGCTCTGGCCGGCACCTAGTCTGCTCCTATCATAGTACATACATCCCAAGCGTTCTTTACAGATTATCCGAAACGGGGCCTCAACGAGGCCCCGTTTCACGTCATGCGCCATCCACCGCCGGAATGAACCTTTTCGTACCCGGGCTGGTATCATACTAGTAGCGCGACCAATGTGCATGACCAGGGGTTGAAGAATGAAACTGCAGATCAAGGCTGGCTGGTTGTCTCTGGTGTGTCTGTGCACCATGCTGATCAGCGTGGTGTGGTCGATCCAGGCGGCAAACTGGACGCCAGGGCTAGACTCGCTGACACCGGTGGTGTTGGCCGCCGTGGCGATGGGCGTGCTGCTCAGCCATCTGCGCTTTTCGCGTTGGTTTGCGCAGGTGTTGGGATTGTGGGCCGCCTTTGAGGTTCTCACGCTGCAGATGGCGGCCGTGGTGACCCCCGGGCCAGATTATGAACTGCGCACGCGATTGCTCACGGTTGGGTGGCGCCTCTCACAATGGGGCATCGCGGCGATCACCGGCGAATCCAATAGCGACTATATCGTGTTCGTTTTGCAACTATCCATCCTCCTCTGGCTGGTTGCGTTTATGGCCGCGTGGCTGGTATTTCACAGCCATCGGCCCTGGTGGGCCATCGCCCTGACCGCAGTGCCCCTGCTGGTGAACCTGTACTATGCGCGCAGCCTCAACCCCAACGGGTTTCTGATCTTGTTCACCGGCAGTGCCCTCTTGTTATTGGTTCGCCACAACGTGTATGTGCAAGAGAGAACCTGGCACCGGACGCAGGTCTCACGCACCGCCGACGCCCGGTGGGACTTGTTGTGGACCGGGGCACTGCTGGCTCTCGTATTGACCGGGACGGCCTGGATCATGCCGGGGGCATCGGCCAGCAAAATGGTGAGTCAGGCCTGGGATCAGGTCAGCCAACCCTGGCAAGAATTTCAGATGCACTGGTATCGCTTGTTCTCCTCCACCGACCGGGGCGTGGGGAGCCTGACTCGTTTTGACGGCACGTTGCAGCTTGGCGGCCCCACTTCGCTGCCCGATACTCGAGCGCTAGAGGTCACATCCCGGGTGGCCCGTTATTGGCGAGCCGTAGCCCTGGATCATTACGATGGGCAAAAGTGGACTGTCACGGCGAACACCGAGGTGCTGGTGGAGCAAGGTGATACCTCGGTACTGGATCGCCTGGAGGCAGCCTATTCCAAACGGCGGGTGATCAGCCAACGCTATCAACCGCTACGCCCGTACGGGGGATTGCTCTTGTCTGCTGGCGAGTGGGGGCAATCTGATCGCCTCTCCACGGTCAAGACCTATGTAGATCCGACGTCCGAAACGGTAGCCGGAGCCAATCTGGCGGACGCGGCGATGGTGTATGGCCGGTTCACCCTGTTCCGGAGCAGCGAGTACATTGTGTACTCGTCGTATTCCGAGGCGTATGTAGAAGACCTGGAGGAAGCCGGGACCGATTATCCAGATTGGATGCGCGCGCGCTTTTTGCAACTGCCCGCCACCTTGCCCGATCGCGTGCGAAACCTGGCCGAGACGATCACGGCGGACGCGCCAAACCCTTATGCCAAGGCCACGACCATTGAACGGTATTTACGCGACAACTATACCTATGATCAAACGGTCAAGGAACCACTGGGCCAAGAAGACGCCGTGGACTATTGCCTGTTCGATATCAAGCGCGGCTATTGCACCCATTTTGCCTCGTCGATGGTGGTGTTGTGCCGGACCGTGGGCGTGCCGGCCCGGATCGTGACCGGCTATACCAGCGGCAAATACGACGCCGAGGCCGGCGTCTATGTGGTGCTGGAAAGCAATGCGCACGCCTGGGTGGAGGTATTTTTCCCGGGCTATGGGTGGGTCGAGTTTGAGCCTTCTCCCAGCAAAGATGCCCTGGCGCGAGCCCGACGACCGGCGCCGGCGTCGTCGTCCACCGGTCAGCCCACCGGCGGCGAGACGACGCCGCCCGAACGGGAACCGCGTGGCGTGGAAGAGGTCGAGGTACCGCCAGAGTCGCCGACCGCCACACCGATCCGGTTATCAGTGGGATGGGGTGGTTGGTTGACATTGCTGGTTGTGGGAATGCTGGCGGTGGTCGGCACGGCGGCCGGGGCCGGGTGGTGGTGGAGCCTGCGCGGGCTGACGCCTATCGAGGGGGTGTACGAGAGGATGCGCCGGTTCGGGCGCTTGCTGGGCATCCGGCGAGCCGTGCATCAGACCGATCACGAGTATGCGCGCAAACTGGGCGACGCCGTGCCAGACGGTCAGCCCGAAATCGAGGCCATCACCACGCTGCGCGTGCACAGCCAATTCAGTCCTCACAAGCCCGAACCGACAGAACAAGAGAGTATCTGGGCCAACTGGGCCCAACTGTGGCCCAAAATCGTCAAGCAAATGTGGCAGCGCGTGGCTCGCTGGCTGCCCCGAGACCAATCGCCATTGTGAGCAAACCTGCCGCCAAATGCAACGCCCCCGCCATCAAGACGGGGGCGTTTGTTGCGTCCTGGTGGCCCAAAACCCCACTATCCGTGCTTGAGACCCCAATCGTACGGAATGTCCGGCGAATCCCACGGCACGCGGTATTCATCCGGCTCGGCATAGTTGTAGAGTTGCGTGGGCACGTTGACGATGAGTGCCGTTTCCGGACTGACGCCCTTGAAGCCGTGCATCACGCCCTTGGGAATCTTGAGCAGTATCGGGTTCAGCACGCCCATAAAGAACTCGTTCACCTCGCCATGCGTGGGTGAACCCTCCCGGGCATCATATAGCACTACCTTGGCCATGCCGGCCACGCAAACAAAGTGGTCGTTTTGCAGCTTGTGATAGTGCCAGCCCTTGACCACGCCGGGATACGCCGCCGTGACGTATACCTGCCCAAACTGTTCGTACTCGTCCCAGTCTGACCGGAGCATCTCCATGAGCCAGCCCCGCTCGTCTGGAATGCGCCGCAGTTGTCGCGTTTTTACTCCCTCGATCATGTATCCTCCTCGTCGTCAGCGGTCGTTATAGCTCCCACTTGCCGCACCGGCCGCCCCACCGGGCGATGGTCTCTCCGGCCATTTTGATGACCACCACTTCGCAGCGGTTGGAGCAGCCGTTGCATTCGAATGACGAACTCTGGTACGCCACCTCGGTCAGGCCAAAACCCCGAAACTGCGTCTCGCCGCCGTCGCGGGCCAGCCGTTCGTGAGCCAGGATGGCCGCACCAATGGCGCCCATCACCTCGTAATGCGGCGGGACGATCACCTCGGTCTCCAGGGCTTGCTCAAAGGCGCGTACCATGCCGGCGTTGGCCGCCACGCCGCCCTGGAACACCACCGGCGACCGAATGTCTTTGCCCAGGCCCACATTGTTCAAATAGTTGCGGGCCAGGGCCTGGCAAAGCCCATACAGGATGTCTTCTACCTGATGGCCCATTTGCTGCTTGTGGATCATGTCGCTTTCGGCAAAGACGGTGCACCGGCCGGCGATGCGTACCGGCGACTGGCTTTGCAGCGCCAGCGGTCCAAAGTCTTCGATACACAGATTAAGCCGCGATGCCTGCTGGTCCAGGAATGAGCCGGTGCCGGCCGCGCACACGGTGTTCATGGCAAAGTCGGTGACGACGCCATCGTGCAGGATAATGATCTTGGAGTCCTGGCCGCCGATCTCGAGGATGGTCTGCACGCCGGGGACAAAGTGCGCGGCTCCCACGGCATGGGCCGTGATCTCGTTCTTGACCACATCGGCCCCCACGATGACGCCAGATAGTTGACGCGCGCTGCCGGTGGTGCCCACCCCGCGCACGACCAGGTCCGGCGGAATCTGCTGCTCGATCTGGCGCAGGCCGTCCTGGATGGCAGTGATGGGCCGGCCCAGCGTGCGCGTGTACAGGCTGGCGATGATCTCGTCTCGTTCGTTCAACACCGCAAACTTGGTCGTCACCGACCCCACATCGACGCCCAGGTAAGCTGGTTGCTGGTCAACGGTCTCTGGTCTCATTTGCCGCCTTGGTGTTTCGTTATAGCGCCCGAATGTGCACACGGGCGAGTAGGGCATCCATGTCCTCGCGCCGGGCCTGACCGGCACCCTGCCGCAGCGCATTGGCGACCGCGCAGGCGGTGCCCAGGCGCAGTGCTTCCAGAGGCGGCCCCCCGCGAGCCAACACCACGGCAAACCCGGCCGTGAACGAATCGCCGGACCCCACGGTGTTGACCACCTGAACCGCCGGCGGCTGGGCATGCCAGGCTCCGGCATGCGTCGCCAGCACCACGCCATCCCGGCCCAGCGTCACCAGGGCCATGCGGATTCCATCTAGCAACTGGCGCGCGGCCGACAGTGCCGAGCGCGCATCGTGAATCGCCACGCCAGTCAGGGCCGCGGCCTCGGCGCGGTTCGGTTTGACAGCAAAGGGCCGGGCCGCCAACCCGGCTTGCAAGGCCGGGCCGCTGGTGTCCAATATACACGGCACACCCCGGGCCGCCGCCCGCTCAATGAGGGCAGCGTAAAAGGTGTCTGGCAGGCCGGGCAGCAGGCTCCCGGACAGCGTCACCACATCGACGCCCACGATGGCCTGGTCGAACAGCGTGAAAAAGCCCACGCGAGCCTCAGCCGGCACTGTCGGCCCTACCTCGTTGATGATCGTCTCGGTGCCATGTGCCGGGTCCATGATCGCCAGACAGGTGCGTGATTCGCCGGGGACGGTCACCAAATCCGCCGGAATGTCTTCCTGAGCCAGGCCCTGGCGGATAAATGCGCCGGCCGCGCCGCCGGCAAAGCCCAGCAGACGCACCGGCTCGCCCAGGGTGTGGATGGTGCGGGCCACGTTCACGCCCTTGCCGCCGGGCACCACCAGCGCCACATCACGGACCCGGCGCTCGGTCCCGGCCTGGAAATCCTCGATGATCAGGGTCTTGTCCACGGCGGCGTTCACGCAGATGGTCAGGATCATAGGGCACGATATACCTCACGACGATGCCGAACATAGTGCACCGTCACCTGCCGAGCCTGGGTGTCGACCTCGTACACGATCCGATAGTCACCTACCCGAATCCGATACAACCGTTCAGCACCCGACAACTTGACTGCCTGCCGGGAAAAGGATTATCCTTCAGGCTCTCGATATCCTTCATCACTCGCGCGATGAGCGCCGCAGGCAGGGGCCGCAGATCTTTTTCGACAGACGGCTTGAAGCTGATGCTATAAGAGGCCATCTTGCTTCAACCGCTGCTTCATCTGTTCCAGGTTGATGGGTTCTTCGTCCCGGCGTTCGGCGACCACGGCCAGGTCATGAATGTCTTCCAGCAACTGGCGATACTGTTTGAGAGGTAGAAGTACAGCAGTTTTTCTGCCCTGGGCATCGACCACGTATTGCTCTTGTACGACTTTCATCTTGCCATTCCTCCTCCGCGGATCTACTTGGAACCGGCCCTTTGCCCATATCGTCCCTCTCTGATACTACGCCGCCGCTCCAGCAAATCGACGAATGCCTCCAGCCGGGTGACGACGCCGGTGCGCCCGGTCTGCTCGTCAAACACCAGGGGCAGCACCGGGATATTGTGGTCGCGCACCACGTCGGGCATGATGTTGGCAGCCACGATCTCGGGGGCGCAAGTAAAAGGCTGCACGTGGATCACGCCGTCATAGCCGGCCTGGGCGTGCAGGATGGTCTCGCCGATAGACTTGAGGCCATCGCCGGCCACGTTGCGGCGCAGATAGGGCCGGGCCACCCGCTCGACGCTGTGCGTCTCGGGGATGTGCAGTGCGCGCAGGAACATGTTGAAATCCAACCACTTGCCGATATAGATGCTGCGCTCTACCTCCACGCCCCGGCGCCCCAGCTCTTCTTCCAGGCGCATGTTCATAAAAGCGTCCAGCACCATGTAAAACTCGCCCAGGATGATGACTTTGAGCGGCCGGCACTGCCGGTCTATGGGAATGTCATCCAGGGCCTCAAAAGCCTCGCGGCGGATGCGCCGGAACGTGTCCCAGTCGCTCACCTGGCGCAGCCGTTGCTTGGTCTGACGCAGCACCTTGGAGGCGCTCCCGGGCGTCAACTCGCGGGGCCGGATGCGATAGGCCGCGCAGTCCAGGTCGTCCAGGGTCTTCATGATCGGCAGACCCATGGCAATGCCGTGGAGGATGCGGCGCAGCGGCACGCCGGTGGTCCGGCGCAACTCTTTGATAGCCGTCACCGCGCTGCCATCCATGAGCTGCAAGGGGTGCATGGTGAACTCGTAGCCCTGTTCGCGCAGCGCAGCCATCTGGATCTTGGGGTAATAACCCAGCCGACAGCCGCTCTGCTTTTCCAGCGTGAATACCGTGTCCGCGCCCTGCTCCAGCGCCTCGATCATGTTGCCCAGAATGACCTTGAACGGCACGCAGATGAATTCGGGCGAGAGCTGCGAGCCCAGAGTCAGTGTGCGCTGGCTGGACAGCGGCGGGGATACGACATCCAGGCCCATGGTGCGAAAGAGCACTTCCAGGGCGACATAGGCTTCACCGATGTGGGGATAGGTTACGATCATACGACTCTGCAAATGGATGAATCTGTGAAAGGCAGGATGGCCTCGGGCTTGCCGAGCCCGGCCAGCCGCCGCCCCAGCATGTCCACAAAGGCCTCCAGGCGCGTGACCAGGCCGGCCTCGCCGGTGTGCTCGTCGATGGTAAGCAGCATGAGCGGTTTGCCGGCTGCCTGGGCTGCGCGTTGTACCACATCGACCATGACGCTGTCTGGCCCGCAGCCAAAGGCCACCACCAGGATCACGCCATCCACGTTGGGATCGGCCAGGTAATGGCCGGCGGCGCCTACCACCTCGCCTTCATAGGTCCAGTAAGGCCGGCCGGCCAGCCGGGCGATGGCTTCCCGCGCGGCCGATTCGGGTACCTGGGCGGCGGTCCGCACATTGGCACCCAGGCCAACCAACCGGCGCAGCACATCGTGGCACACATAGCGGTCGAACACGTTATAGGGATGGCCCACCACGGCGATGGTCAAGGCTGAGGATTGGGACCCGCTCTCCGCTTCCTGCCCCCAGCCCTCCGCTGCCTGCTCCCCGACCGACTCCTGCATGGCTTGTTCCAGCGGTGCGCCGGTTTGTAGCAGGCCCAAATAACGCACGTGTGTGGCCCACGCGGCCTGACTGGCCTCTTTGACCCGCAGCGGGTTCCAGGTGAACCGCCGGCCTACCTGATACACAGCCCGGTAAAAGGCCAGGCGCCCGGCTTCCAGATCAATGTCTACGTCCAGCACCTCGGGTGCTTCTTTGACGACCGCGCGCACCAGGTCTGGCAAACCCAGAAACTTGGAACAGTTGTGAACGTTGGGCTCCAGGCTGCGCAGACTGGGGATGAACAGTACATCCACCTGGCCCACCATGTCTAGCACGTGACCACAATAGACCTTGACCGGCAGGCACGTTTCGGCCACCACGCGGGCCGTGCCGGCCGCCAGCATGACCCGGCTGGTGGGCGGCGACGTGATCACCTGGGCCCCCAGCGCGGTAAAGAACGTGTGCCACATGGGGTAATACTGGTAAAACAGCAGCGCCCGAGGAATGCCTACACGGATCGGCATGCGCTATCCCACACCCCGGCCGCCGCCGCCGAAACCGCCGGCGCCAAGGCCCCCCCCCCCGCTCCAGCCACCGGTGCCGCCACCGCTGCCAGAGCCATCGCCCACCTGTAACGATTCCAGCGGGCCGGTGCTCAGCCCGGTCGACACGGTCCCCAGCATGTTGAACAGTCCCTCGCTCACGTCCTGAAGCGAATGATATAGCCCATCACTTACGTCGGCCAGCGACCCGGCAGCCAGGCCCAGACCCGGCGCGCCCACGGGCGCGACCACGGCGGCGGTGCCGGCGGCAGTGCCGAGCGCCAATTGGGCCATGCTCGCGGTTCCCAAAGCCAGGGCCGGGACAACAAACCACGCCGGGGCCGGTGTGTCCACAGTCGCAAACTTTTTCACCCATTCTTTCTCGATGCGAAAGGCAATGGCATAGGGCAAATAGCGATCAAAGATTTCCTGGGCAGCGGTCAGGTCACCAAACAGTTCGATCTGGCCCAGGTATCGCTTGAAGGCCTCCCACTTGGCGCGCTCCACAGCCCCCGCTGGCGTCGTGCGCGGCATGTAAAAGCTAAACGCAATGATGCCCACGCTCCAAATCACCAATGCCACGGCCAACGGCAGCACCACCACCAGGGAATCAACCAACCAGCCGCCCAGCGCGATCCCCAACCCCCCGATGACAAAAGCCGCATAGGTCCACCAACTCATGGCCGCATACCAGGTGTAACGACCCACAAATTGCCCCAGGATCGCCAACCCGGTCATGATCGCACTAAAGGCCAGGCTGGCAAAGAGCATGAATCCGCCCCGGCCCCACATCATCAGCGCATCGATCCACGCCAGGGCGCCGGCCGAAAACATGGACAGCACGTTGGGCGACGCCAGAAACAGCAGGACCAGAGCCAGCACCGTGCCCACCAGCAATCCCACCCCCACGCCAAAGTAGCGCCCGGCAGTCGCCTCGGGGTGATCGATAAATAGCCGCTCTTGCACCACGGTCTGGGCCATTTCGTCCTGGATAGGCCGGACATAGCTGGCGAAATGCTGGCGCACCTCGCGCAACGACACGCGGGTTTGCAGATTGCTGCGCATCAACCTGGCACCGATCTGTAACGCCTCCAGCGGCGAGAACAAGGCTTCCAGCACATCGCGCTCGTAGGGACGCAGCATATCCAGACGCGGTTGATCCCAGAAAAGCTTGAATTCATAGTCGCGCTCACCCCATTCGGTGATCTGTAGCACGCCCCGGCGCGACAGGTCCACGATGGTGGCGACAATGAACCGCACGTGGGTCTTTTCGGCGAGCAACAGCCCGGCCAGCGCCGGCGGCAGATCGCTGGGCGGTGTAGGCAAATATGCCGCCACACGGCGCACCCGCGGGTCGCGCCCCTTGGAATACCACAGCGCAAACAGCACACCGAACCCCAGCACCAGCAACACCAGGCTGATCCCGGTGCCGCACAGCGCCCAATCCTGTATTCGCTCTTCTTGTACCTGCCAGGGAGCCGGAGCCGCCTGAATCGCCCCATGCGGCCATTGGACGCGCACTTCCCACTGCTGACCGGCCGCCAACTGGCTGGTAGAAAAGCGAATGGTACGCGCATCAACTAACTGCGGCTCTGCCTCGGTGCCATACGAGGCCATGACCAGATCAGCCGGGGCCACGTCTATGGGCAGGCGCACCGTAGCGCGAGCCACATAGACCATGCTGGTATGCTCGGCGCCCACCACCACAGCCCAAAGCTGATCGCCGCCGGGATAGATGCGCACCGCCTGACGCACGGTATACTTGAGGGTGAACGTGCGATTCCCCCTGGTGGTGTAGGGATAGAACCATCGAATCAGCAGACGATCATTCAACTCGTCAATGCTGGTCTGGTAGACATATGCTTTTTCGTCGCCATCGGTCTGACGATAGTGCTGGTCGCCTTCCCACACCTCTACATTTGTGATACCGCCCGACTTGCCCAGAGGGATGTTGGCATAACCAAAGTGGAACGCGCCTTGTTGGTATACGTACTTGAGGCTTTCTGTGACATGCACATCGCCGTTGGTGTCAATGACATAATCCAACGTCTGAAACTCGGTGTAATACCCCACATCCTCGGGCGCATCGGTGCAGGCGGCAAGGCTGCCAATCAGGATCAGCCACACGCCCAGCAGGATCAGTCGAAACAGGGATTGCCGGTTGCCATACATCGCCACCAGTTCTCCAATCGCCGGTTATCCCGAACGTACCCGCCGCAGGCCCATGAGGCCCACCAGCAAGAGCAAGAGGCTCGTGCCCAGACCGGCCACCACCATCATCGAATCCTGGAGCTGCCGGGCCACCAGGTCACCGGCCACGCCCAGCGGGTCAGTCACCCCCAGATCGGCCAGCGGGACAATCTGGTAGCCGGCATAGCTGCCCCACACGCACATGCTGCAGGCTGCGATCCAGCTCGCCAGGACAATGAGCAGCCACAAAAGGTGCCAGCTCCGGCGCCCCCCGGGTAACGGCCCGGCTGGGCCTTCGTCCGCGTCGCCCAAACGCTCGCCACAGATGGCGCAGCGCGTGTGATATGTGGGGTTCAGGCTGCCGCAGTGCAAACACGCACTCTGGGGCCCCAGGGCCTCTTCCGGGATAGCCACCTCGCGGACCACCGGCGCCCGGGTCTGTTTCTGCAACGAGGTCCCGCAACGCGGGCAGGTCTCGTCTTGCTCCTCGGCAAACTCGCCACAGTTTTCACAGCGCACAAAGAACGTTCGGCCACACTGCGGGCACGCTGCCTCCAACCCGGTCAACACAGTCCCGCAAGCGGGACACCGATAGCGAGAAGACTGAGCAGTCTGCCGCGCCATTTCCAGATGTTCGCGCGCGTCCTCGTGCTGGGGATCCAACTCCAGGGCCCGTTCCCAACAATGAACAGCGGCCTTGGCCTCGCCCAGCTCATCATAGATCACGCCCAGGCTGAAATGCGCTTCCACGTACCCGGGGTCGCTGGCAATGGCATTTTCAAACTCGACCAGCGCACCGCGTTTGTCGCCCTGGCGATAATGGGCCACAGCCAGTTGGGCATGGGCCTCGGCGTGATCCGGTTGTCGCGCGATGGCCCCCCGAAAGATGTCCATGGCCTCATCGACGCGCCCCTGGTCCGCGGCCTTCTGGCCCCGTTCCACCATCTCGTCGACGGTCTCCAAGGACCGCAGCGAGGCCAGCCCCCGGGCCTCCCAATGAGGCAGCGATGCCTGGCCCGTCGCCAGGCGTGCGGCCAGCGTATCTGGTTGGCTGACAGGTGCTGATTCGACCAGCTTGGGCATGGGCGCAAGGCTGGCGCGCAGGGACGACTCGGCCGGTGGCGGGGGCGGGGGCGGCGGAGGCGCCGGGCTCAACTGCTGGCGCGCCCAGGCAATGCCCTGTTGCGCCGACTGGTTGTGGGGATTCAACACCAGCGCTTGTTCCAGACAGTGGATGGTTTCCTCTGGTCGATCTACCACGCCGGCCAGCCACAGCCAGGCTTGCTCGCTACTGGGGTCCTGTCGCAAGGATTGCGCCAGCAACGTGCGCGCCTGCACCCGGTCGCCGGCCCGAGCCGCCGCGATGCCAGCCGCCAGAAGCTCTGGGGCACCCTCTGTCGCCATTATGTCCTCCATCACTGCTGCAAGCTCGAGGCTATGCCTATGGCGGGCCATGCCCGCCATAGGCATAGCACCTAGTCTCGACGCACCTGCCAAAAGACTTCGACGATGAGCAACGTAAAAAAGATGAGCACCACGTGGCCCAGGGTCAAGGCCCGACTCGTGTGCAGCACGGCACACACCACCACCAGCAGCGCGATCAGCCCCCCTTGACGCACGGCCACCGGGGCGCCACTACGCACCGCCGGCCAGCGGCTGTGCAGCCAACGCCCCACGGCATAGGCGGGAAACGCCAGCGTGCTGGTCAGGGCCACGAATAGCGCGCCCAGGAACAGGACCCAGGACACCAGATCGATGGGGGGCAGGTTGAAAACCACATAGCCCCACGCGATCCAGGCCCCCAGGGTCAATGCCGCCAGGCCGCCCCAGACCAAGGCCGCTGATCCGCGATTCACCGCCGCCCTCCTGGTCCTCCCTCACACCTAGCATTATACCCCAAAAAGGCCGAGCTTGCCAGTGGAAGCCATGAACCTTGCGCCGGGTCACAAGGATCAGCCCTGGTCCACCGGCAATACTGGCAGATACAGCCAGTAGACCATAGTAATAATCAAGCACACTGATCTGGCAGCACACGTAACAAAATCGCCTCCGCGTGTGCGGAGGCGATTGATTTGGCAAACCACCAGGCATGTGTATCCTGATGGCCATAAAGGTATATTATACTCTACGCTTCTTCGTCAATCTGGTCAAGCTCGGCAGTCTGGTCAATCTCCGCCTTGTCAACGTTCACGGCCTGGGGGCCTTTGTCGGTATTCTCGATCTCGTAGGTGACTTGCATTCCTTCATCCAGAGACCGATAGCCTTCCATCTGAATGGCAGAAAAATGGACAAAGATGTCCTCACCGTTTTCCTGCGAGAGAAAGCCATAGCCTTTGACGTTGCTAAACCACTTTACGGTGCCGGTCAAGCGCTCACTCATGCGTTCGTTCCTCCTTTCCTCCTTGGTGCTTGGTGGGCCGGCGTTCGTTTCGCCGGCGCCCCTTGAGTTACGACAGGTCGGGGGGCTCACTTGCCAACATACAAAAACGCGAAGACGGTTCGTTCTCGCCTTCGCGCTACACAGCCGTTGGCAATCAAGACACGCACCTACCGTACTCAGGAATGATTCTACCACAAAGCCGGCCGGCTGTCAAGCACGATCGAAACCGCAACCCCGGTCCTGGGGCTGTTTCCGTCACCGCCAAGATGTGGTACAATGGCGCTGCTTGATTCGGGAATGCCGTTCGACCAACCGGTTTAGGAGGCCTGGTGCAGATGCGTATCCAATGGTTCGCCATGCTGGCTGTGGGACTGCTGGTCGTCGTGCTCTATGCCCCCACGCTGCGCTGGCTGACGCTGGCCTGGCTCCAGGACCCCTACTATTCTCACGGCTGGCTGGTGGTGCTGGTGTCGGCAGTGCTGGCGTGGCAGATGCGCGCCCGGCTGCGCCAGGGTCAGCCGGACAACCAGGGGCTGCTCCTGCTGACAGTGGGTGTGGGCGTGTATAGCCTGGGCTGGCTGTTGAACGCGCCCTTTGTGGTGGCATGCTCGCTGCTGCCGGTGCTGGCCGGCCTGGTCTGGACCTGGCGCGGGGCGCCGGCGATACGCGCCCTGGCCTTTCCCATCGCATTCCTGGCCTGCGCCATCCCTCTGCCCTGGATAGAGACCATGACCTGGCCCCTGGAATCCCTTACGATGGGCTGGGCCGCCGGCCTGGTGCAACTGCTGGGCATCCCGGTCCAGGTCAGCGGCGGCCAGGTAACCATGTCGTCGTGCAACCTGACCGTGGGCGCGGCGTGCAGTGGGATGCGCTCCCTCATTGCGCTACTGGCCCTGAGCCTGCTGCTGGCCTACTGGCTGCAAGGCCGGTGGGCGTTTCGCCTGGGGATTTTCGTGGCAGCGCTGCCCCTGGCGCTGGCAGCCAACGCCCTGCGCGTGGCGGCGATCCTGGTGGCCGGGCATGTGGGCGGGAGCGCCGCCGCCAGCACAGTCCACGATCTGCTCGGCCCGGTCTTTTTCTTTGTGGCCCTGGGAGTCCTGCTGCTGCTGGGCCGGCTCTGGGGCCTGCGCCTGAGGTAAAGCGCCATGTTTCGCTCGCTGACACGCTATGTGGCCGTGATGGGCCTGTTGCTCCTGGGCGGTGCGGCGGCCCTGGTCGCCCTGACGCGCCCGGCGCCAGCGCCCCCGGTCCCCACGCCTCCGCCGGGCAGCGTTCCACCGGCCACCCAACGCGCCGCAACCTCGGCCCCACTCGATTTCGTATTCATCCAGGACGTGGACGGCTGGCTGCGCACGCCCGACGAGGCCGCCGTCACCACGCCCTACGACCTGCGCGTGGGACCGGCCATCGAGTCGCTGCCCCTGACGCTGGGCGACTGGACCGGCGTGGACGAGGTGGCAGACCGCGACTTTGTAATGGGCTATCTCCAGCCGGACTATTGGGTCTATCGCCGCTACGAACGAAACGCAGGCAGCGACATCGTGTGGCTCAGCCTCATCGCCAGCCGCGACGCCCGCAGCTTTCACCCCCCCGAGGTCTGTTACCAGGCGCAGGGCTGGGCCGTGGGCGGTCGTCGCCTGGAATCGGTGCCCATCGGCCGGGGACGCATCCAGGCCCAGCGCGTGATCGCCGCCCAGGATGGCGTCATGCACGGCGTGCTCTACTGGTACCTGTGGATGAATCCCCAGCGCGAGGTAGCCGAAGGATGTGTGATGGTCAAGATCACGGTCCTCATCGCCGAAGGGCAGGATTGGGACGCGGCCCTGGCACCCGGCAAAGACCTGGCGGCGGCCCTGTTCAGCGATGTGCTGCCCTGGCATCGCTACTAAGTTGCACGCCACGACAAAGTAGAGTATAATTGATCGCCGGACCCAGGCACGTGTGACTGGGAATCGGGCGTCATTTTCACCATGTATGATCATTTGCAAGGAGGGTTGGAGCATTATGAGTAAGAAATGGGTGTACCTCTTTGACGAGGGCAACACCACCATGAAAGATCTGTTGGGGGGCAAGGGCGCGAACCTGGCCGAGATGACCAATGCCAGCCTACCGGTCCCGCCCGGCTTTACCATCACCACCGAGGCATGCAATGCCTACTTTGACGCCGGGGAGCAGTTCCCAGCCGGCATGTGGGACCAGGTAGTGGCCGCCATCGCCACCATCGAAAAGCGCACCGGCAAAAAGCTGGGCGACCCGGCCAACCCGTTGCTGGTATCCGTCCGCTCTGGTGCCAAGTTCTCCATGCCCGGCATGATGGACACCGTCCTGAACCTGGGCCTCAACGACGCGACCGACGCGGGCCTGGCCCAGCTCACCGGCAACGAGCGTTTTGCCCTCGATGCCTACCGCCGCTTTATCGCCTTGTTTGGCCGCATCGTCCTGGACGCCGACGGCCGGCCCTTTGAGGACATCCTGGACAAGTACAAGGCCCAGACCGCCGGCGGCAAAGACACCGACATGACCACCGACATGCTCCGCCAGATCGTGGTCGAATTCAAGGCCGAAGTGCACCGCCAGACCGGCCAGGACTTTCCTACTGATCCCTACGAGCAGATGCGCATGGCTATCAAGGCCGTGTTCTCCTCGTGGTTTGGCAAGCGCGCCGTGGACTATCGCAACAACCAGAATATCCCACACGACCTGGGGACCGCCGTGAACGTGCAGACCATGGTCTTTGGCAATATGGGCGACGACAGTGGCACCGGCGTGGCCTTTACCCGCAACCCGGCCACCGGCGAGCGCAAGCTCTATGGCGAGTACCTGATGAATGCCCAGGGCGAGGACGTGGTCGCCGGCGTGCGCACCCCGCACCCCATCGCCGACATGCACAAAGAGCTGCCGGCCATCTATGACCAGTTTGCCCAGATCGCCGAGCGGCTGGAACAGCACTATCGCGACGTGCAGGACATGGAGTTCACCATCGAGCGCGGCAAGCTCTACATGCTCCAGACCCGCAACGGCAAACGCACCGCCGACGCGGCTGTCAACGTTGCCGTGGACATGGCGAACGAGGGCCTCATCACCAAACAAGAGGCCGTCATGCGCATCGAGCCCAAGCAGGTGGAGCAGCTTTTACACCGCCGCATCGACCCCAACGCCCGGCTCACCGTCATCGCCCAGGGGTTGAACGCCAGCCCCGGCGCCGGCAGCGGCATGGCCGCCTTTGATCCAGACACCGCCGAAAAGTGGGCGCACGAAGGCAAAAAGGTCATCCTGGTTCGCCTGGAGACCAGCCCCGACGACGTACACGGCATGATCTCGGCCCAGGGCATCCTTACCGCCCGGGGTGGCGCCACGTCGCACGCCGCCGTGGTGGCCCGGGGCCTGGGCAAGCCCTGCGTCTCGGGTTGCGAGGTCTTGCTCATCGACGAGGACAAGCGCGAATTCACCGTGGCCGGCACCGACTATCGCGTCCAAGAGGGCAACCTCATGTCCATCAACGGGTCCACCGGTGAGGTGATCCTGGGCGAGGTGCCCATGATCGAAGGCGACCTCAGCCCCAAGCTCAAGACCCTGCTGGGCTGGGCCGACGAGATTCGCGACCTGGGCACGTGGACCAACGCCGACTATCCCCGCGATGCCCGGCGCGCCCGCGATTTTGGCGCCGAAGGCATTGGCCTGTGCCGCACCGAGCACATGTTCTTTGAGCCCGAGCGCCTGCCCGTCGTGCAAAAGATGATCTTGGCCAAGACCGACGAGGACCGCGAGGCCTACCTGGCCCAGTTGCTGCCGTTCCAGCGCAGCGACTTTGAAGGCATCTTTCAGGCCATGGACGGCTGCCCGGTCATCATCCGCCTCATCGACCCGCCGCTGCACGAGTTTCTGCCCAAGCACGAGGACCTGCTGGTAGAAGTGACCGAGTTGCGGATCAAGGGCAACAATCCGGCGCTGCTCAAGGAAAAAGAAGAACTGCTGGGAGCCGTCGAGTTGATGCGCGAGTCCAACCCCATGCTGGGTCTGCGCGGCATCCGCCTGGGCATTACCATGCCCGGCATCACCCGCATGCAGGTGCGCGCCATCTTTGAGGCCGCCTGCAACTGCGCTCAAGAGGGCGTGGTGGTCAAGCCCGAGATCATGATCCCGCTCACCGGGCACGTCAACGAGCTCAAGGTTGCCCGCGGCCTGCTCGAGCCGGTGGCTCAGGCCGTGATGGAGGAAAAGGGCATCACCGTAGACTATAAATTCGGTACCATGATCGAGATTCCACGCGCGGCTCTTACCGCCGACCAGGTGGCCGAGTACGCCGAGTTCTTTTCCTATGGCACCAACGACCTGACCCAGACTACATTTGGTTACAGTCGCGACGACGCCGAAGGCAAATTCCTGCTCAAGTACGTGGAAATGGGCATCTTGCCGATGAACCCGTTCCAGACGTTGGACCGGGATGGCGTGGGCAAACTGGTGCGCATGGGCGTGGAGCTGGGGCGCAAGACCCGGCCCAACCTGGAGGTCGGGATCTGCGGAGAGCACGGCGGCGACCCCAACTCCATCGAGTTCTGCCAGATGGCGGGCCTGAACTATGTGAGTTGCTCGCCGTTCCGCGTGCCGGTGGCCCGCCTGGCGGCTGCCCAGGCAGCCATTCGCTACCCGCGTTCCTAGTGGCTATCGAGCCTTGTTGATGATTGTGATGGATAGCAGACGACAGGTCCGGCGTCGTCTGCTATCCGTTCTCACACGGGTCACCGGCCAGTTCGCAACACTCCACCTTTGCCCCATATGCACGCTATCCAACGGTCTGTGAAACATGAGTGTCGTTGACGACGTAAAAGAACGCATCGACATCGTGGACCTGATCGGGCAAACCGTGCCCTTGAAAAAGGCCGGCCGGAACTACAAGGGACTGTGCCCCTTCCACGCCGAAAAAACGCCCTCGTTCGTCGTCTTTCCCGACGGTCACTATCACTGCTTTGGCTGCAGCGAAAGCGGCGATGTCTTTACCTTTTTGATCAAGACGCAGAACCTCGACTTTTCCGAGGCGCTGCGCGAGCTGGCCCAACGCGCGGGCGTGCCCCTGGTGGCGCGCGAGGCCGCGCAACGACAGGATCAAGAACGCGACCGCCTATTCGAGATCACAGCCGCGGCCGCCCAATACTGGCACAACCTCTTGCTCAACGCCGATGCGGCTCGCCCGGCCCGGGCCTACCTGGAACAGCGCGGCGTCAGCGCCGCCACCATCGAGGCGTTTCAACTGGGGTACGCGCTGGACAGCTGGGACGCCCTGGGGCACTACCTGGCCTCGCGGGGCTATCCCACCGCCGAGGTCGAAGCGGCGGGCCTGATCATCGCCCGGGAACAAGGTCCCGGCCACTATGACCGCTTTCGGGGCCGGCTCATGTTCGCCATCCGCGATGCCCGGGGCCAGACTATCGGCTTTGGCGCGCGCACGCTGCAAGGAGACGAACACCCCAAATACCTCAACTCGCCCGAGACGCGGCTGTTCAAAAAAGGCACCAATCTCTATGGACTGGACCGGGCCCGCCAAGCCATCCGCCGGACCGATCAGGCCATTGTGGTGGAAGGCTATATGGACGTGATCATCGCCCACCAGTACGGCTTTCAGAACGTGGTGGCCTCGCTGGGCACGGCCCTTACCGAACAGCAGATCCGGCAGCTCAAACGCCTCACCCGCAACCTGGGGCTGGCCCTGGACGCCGACGCTGCCGGGCAACTGGCGACCCGGCGCGGCCTGGAGGTGGCCCGCCAGGTGTTCGACCGGCGCGCCGTACCGGTGCCCACTGCCCGGGGCCTGGTGCGGTACGAATCGCAGCTAGACGCCGACATCCGCATCTTGACCTTGCCGGCCGGCCTGGACCCCGACGAGGTCATTCGCGCCGAGCCCGCACACTGGGAGCGATTGGTCCAGCAGGCCCAGCCGGTCATCGACTATGTGCTGGCCGGCATCAGCACCCAGCACGACCTGACCACGCCGCGCGGCAAGAGCGATGCCGTAAACGAACTGGCCCCGCTCATCCGCGAGATCGCGGACCGGGTGCAGCAAGCCCATTACGTGCAACGCCTGGGCCGACTGCTGACCATTGACACGCGCGCCATCTGGGACGTGGTGCGCCAGACCCGCCAGCCAGTACCCTCCGCGCGCGCACCGGCAGCCGTGCGGACCAACGAATCACACCTGGAAGCATATGTCCTGGCCCTGATCCTGGAACAGCCAGACCTGCTCTGGCAAAGCGACGTGCGCGCCGAGGATTTCCAGGACTCGGCCTGTCACCAGATCTTTGATGCCCTGGATGAGCACATGCGCGACCACGAGGCGCTGGATCGCGAAGCCCTGCGTCAGGAACTCGATCCGTCGCTGCACGAGTCATTGAACCGGCTGGAAAGCATACTGACGCAGGCCCCGCCCACTTCCAGCCCCGAGTTACTCGCATCCTTGCGCGTGACCCTGTTGAGGTTGCGCCGGCGCAACATCCTGGCCGAGAACACCCAGCTACAATCCATGCTGACCGATGCGCCGGCCGATGAACAGCGTCACCTGCAAGAACTCACCAAGCGGCTGAGCGAACGGCTGAAACAGATCGACAAGGCGCTGGCCGCCAGCAAAACATCCTAGCCCGTCCAACATCACCCGTCTTGCCTTCGTCCACCCGGTGATGGCTCACATGGTCACACAGAGGAATACGAATGCCCAGCCAAGTGCCCCTTTCGGAAACATTGGATCCCTCTGAACCCGAATCTCCCGCCCATTCGGAAGATATGGCCCAGTTGCTCTCTCGTGCCCAGGAGCAAGGCTCGATCACCGAGGCCGAGATACTGGAGACATTCCCGCGCCCCGAGACCCAGATGGAAGACGTGGACGAGATCTATACCAACCTGCTCAACCTAGGCGTCGCGATCATTGGCAGCGAACCAGCCGATTTCGACGAGTCCGACGACACGTGGGCAGACCTGGGTCCCCTGGAAGAAGACCCCGTGTTGGTCGCCCCACCCGGCTCTGCGCCCAACATTGACGACCCGGTGCGCATGTATTTGCGCGAGATTGGTCGCGTGGCACTGCTGACCGGCGAACAAGAGGTGCGCCTGGCCCAGGCCATCGAAGCCGGCCAGATCGCCGCCAACCACTTGACCGAACCGAACCTGTCAGAAACGGAACGCCAGGAATATCAGCGCCTGATGTTGCGCAGCGAACTGGCCCGGCGCCAGCTTATCGAAGCCAACCTGCGGCTGGTGGTGAGCGTGGCGAAAAAATACATCGGTCGGGGCATGAACATGCTGGACCTGATCCAGGAAGGCAACATTGGCCTGATCCGGGCCGTGGAAAAGTTTGACTATACCAAAGGTTTCAAGTTTTCCACCTATGCCACGTGGTGGATTCGCCAGGCCATCACCCGGGCCATTGCCGACCAGTCGCGCACCATTCGCATCCCGGTCCACATGGTCGAGACCATCAACAAGCTGGTGCGTGTGTCGCGCCTGTTGCTCCAGGAGTTGGGGCGCGAGCCTACCAACGACGAGATTGCCCTGGAAATGGACTTTATCCCCACGCACAACGTCCAGCAGATCAAGACCCTGCGCGCGGCCCGGCGCCCGCTGCCGCCCGACTTGCAAGCCGAGCTGAACATGGCCGAGTCCAAGGTGCGCGGCGTGATGCGGGTCAGCCAGGAACCGCTGTCGCTAGAAACCCCGGTGGGTGGCGAAGAAGATAGCCAACTGGGCGATTTCATCGAAGACCAGTCGGCGCAGACGCCGGCCGATGCCGCGTCGCACCAACTGCTCCGCGAGCAGGTAGAAGACGTGCTGGGTTCGCTCGGACCGCGCGAGCGCCGGGTGTTGCAACTGCGCTTTGGGCTGGATAACGGCCGCAGTCGCACGCTGGAAGAGGTGGGCCGCGAGTTTGGCGTGACCCGCGAGCGCATCCGCCAGATCGAGGCCAAGGCCCTGCGCAAGCTACGCCATCCCAGCCGGTCCAAAAAGCTAAAGGATTACCTGGAACACTAAAGCTGACTGATGCTGGTCTGAACGCCGGTGTCCCACTGACACCGGCGTTTTCGTGTGGTATAATGTGGTCCACGCGCCCCCCCCAGGGGGGCCAGGAGGATATGACATGCTGGAAAAACTCGCAGAAATTGAACGCCGTTACGAAGAATTGAGCCAATTGATGGCCGATCCCGAGATCGTGATGGACCATCATCGCGTGACCGAGCTGGCCCAGGAGCAGGCCGAGATCGCACAAGTGGTACAGGCCTATCGCCGCTATCGCGCCGCAGAGCAAGAGCTGGCCGGCGCGCGGGAATTGCTCGAGGTCGAAGAGGACCCCGAGATGGTGGAGCTGATCAGGGACGAGGTGAGCCAGCTTCAGGCCCATCTCGACACCTTGTCCGACGAGATGACGCAACTGCTCTTGCCCACCGATCCCCTAGACAAAAAGAACGTCATCGTGGAGGTGCGAGCCGGGGCAGGGGGCGATGAGGCCGGACTGTTTGCCGCCGACCTGTATCGCATGTACAGCCGCTACGCCGAGGACCGAGGCTGGACCGTGAACCTGCTGGACGCTCACGAAAGCGGCATCGGCGGGTTCAAAGAGATCGTCTTTGAAATAGAGGGCCGGGGCGCATACTCGCGCCTCAAGTTCGAAAGCGGCGTCCATCGCGTGCAGCGCGTGCCCACCACCGAATCCTCGGGGCGCATTCACACCTCCACGGCCACCGTCGCCGTGCTGCCCGAGGTCGAAGAGGTCGAGCTTGACATCAAGCCCGATGATATCCGCGAGGAATTCTTTCATTCCAGCGGGCCGGGCGGCCAGAACGTGAACAAGGTCACCACGGCAGTGCGCCTGATCCACCTGTCCACCGGCATCGTCGTCACCTCGCAAGACGAACGCTCGCAGATCAAGAACCGCCAAAAGGCTATGACCCACCTGCGCGCCAAGCTCTATGCCATGGAGGAAGAAAAACAGCACCGGGAGCGCAGCGATGCCCGGCGCGCCCAGGTGGGCACCGGCGACCGGTCGGAAAAGATCCGCACCTACAACTTTCCCCAGGACCGCGTCACCGACCACCGCGTGGGCTATACCCGACACAACCTGCCCGGCGTCCTGAACGGCAGCCTGGACGACATCATTGACCAGGTCGCCACCTATGACCAGGCCGAGCGCCTCCAGGAAGCGATGGGCACGTCGGCATAACCAGTTGTCTGAAAAGGAGGCCCGGTTATGACCACCAATCGACTGCTGGCGCGCCTGGCCCGGGGCGACGTGCTCATCGCCGACGGTGCGGCCGGCACCATGCTGCAACAGGCCGGGCTCCCGGTCGGCGAGGCCCCGGACCGTTGGAACCTGGACCAGCCCACTGCCATCCTGGCCCTGCATCGCGCCTACCTCGACGCCGGGGCGGATGTGATCCTCACCAACACCTTTGGCGGCACCCGGCCACGCCTGGCGCACAGGCACCTGGACGATCAGGTAGAGGCCATCAACATGGCCGGCGCGCGTCTGGCCCGCGAGGCCACCGGTGAGCGGGCCATCGTGCTGGGTGACATCGGTCCCACCGGGCAAATGATGTCGCCCCTGGGCACGCTGCGCCGCGAGGACGCCGTGGCCGCCTTTGCCGAACAGGCCGCGGCCCTGGCGCAAGGCGACGTAGACGCCCTCATTATCGAGACCATGAGCGACCTGGCCGAAGCCACCGCCGCCGTGGAGGGCGCACAACAGGCCACCAACCTGCCGGTGCTCGTGACCATGAGCTTTGACCACAAGGGCCGCACCATGATGGGCGTGAAACCAGAAGACGCGGCCCGCGCGCTGTGGGCGCTGGGCGTAACGGCCATCGGCGCCAACTGCGGCCGCACCCTGTCCGAGACGCTGGCGGCAGTGACGCGTATGCACGAGGCCGTGCCCGAGGCCGTGCTCATGGCCAAGCCCAACGCCGGTCTGCCGCACCTGGACGGCAGCGACCTGGTGTATGACGTGACGCCGGCCATCATGGCCGATTACGCCCGGCAGTTCGCCACGCTGGGCGTGCGCATCATCGGCGGGTGCTGCGGCAGCACGCCGGACCACATTCGAGCCATTGCCCAGGCCCTCGCGGTGACCTGACCTCATCCGTATCGAAACCAACCGGCTGGCGGCATCGCGTTGCGCCTATCGCCCACTCCTGGCAAACATCACATTGACACCACGCCGCGGCTCTGTTAGAATGCCCACATGAGCAACCACGCCGGCCTCCCCATCCTGGGCCTGTCGGAACGCGAGGTGCTGGCCCGCCGGGCCAGCGGCCAGGGCAACGGCGCGCGGCTCTCCACGAGCCGCACCTATGCCCAGATCCTGCGCCAGCACGCCTTTACCTTTATCAACGTCGTCCTGTTTGCCATCGGCATCGTGTTGGTGCTGATGGGCCGCTGGAGCGACGCGGTGGTCACGGCCGGGCTGGTGCTGCTCTACGTCGTCGTGGCGGTGGTGCAGGAGGCCCGGGCCAAACGCCAGCTCGACCGCATCGCGCTGCTCACCCGCCCCCGGGCTGCCGTCGTCCGCGAAGGACAGGAGCGCGCCGTGGACCCGGTCGAGATCGTGCTGGGCGACGTGCTGGTGATCCGCCCCGGCGACCAGGTGGTGGTGGACGGGCTGGTGCTCGACGGCCAGATGCACGCGGACGAATCGCTGCTCACCGGCGAATCGGACCTGGTACCCAAGCACCCCGGCGACCCGGTGTACTCGGGCTCTTTTTGCGTGACCGGCCGCGCCGCCTATGAAGCCCAAAAGGTAGGCGCCGACTCCCTGGCCCACCAGATCACCGCCAGCGCCCGGGCCTTTCGCCAGGTCAAGACTCCCCTCCAGCGCGACGTGGATTTCGTGATCCGGATGCTGGTGTTCCTGGTGAGCCAGTTGGGCATCCTCCTGGCTATCTCGTTTGCCATGCGGCACATGCCAGCGGTGGATCTGGTCCAGATGGCCGCCGTGGTGGTGGCCCTGGTGCCGCAAGGCTTGCTGGTGGCCGTCACCGTGTCCTACACTATGGGCGCGGTGCGCATGGCCGGCCGGGGCGCCCTCATCCAGCAGATCAATGCCATCGAATCCTTGAGCCACGTGGACGTGCTGTGCCTGGACAAGACCGGCACTCTCACCACGAACCGGCTCCGGATCCACGCCATTCACCCCATCGGCATCTCGGAAGCCGAGCTGGCCCACGCCCTCGGCGATTTTGTGACCAGCGCAACCGACGGCAACCGCACCGCCGCCGCCATCGCCGAGGCATACGAGGGGCAGGCCCGGCGCGTTCGAGAAGAGATACCGTTCTCGTCGGCCCGGCAGTGGAGCGCGCTGCGCTTTGACGACGGCAGCGTGTACGTGCTGGGTGCGCCGGAGACGCTCCAGCCCAATCTGCGGCCCGGGCCGGACCTGGGGCCGCAAATCGACGAGTGGACGGCCCAGGGGCTGCGCGTGCTGCTCTTTGCCTATCACCCGGACCCCGTACCCCTGCACGATGCGGATGATCAGCCCCAGCTCCCCGACGACCTGATCCCCCTGGGGCTGTTGAGCCTGGCCGACGAGTTGCGCCCGGAGGCGCGGGCCACCCTCGACGCCTTTGAGGGCGCCGGCATCCAGATCAAGATCATCTCGGGCGACCACCCGCAGACGGTGGCGGCGCTGGCCCGGCAGGTGGGGCTGGACCCGGCGGCCCGGGCCGTCGCCG
>JAHJIN010000136.1 GCA_018823415.1 Chloroflexota bacterium
CGGCAACTCCGCCAGCGGCGACTACGCCACCGTGCCGGGTGGAATTCAGGCACACGCTTCCCTCTACGGCCAGATGGCCTACGCCAGCGGAGCATTTGCCGCCACCGGTAGCGCCCAGGCCTCGCTCTACGTCATGCGTGCAACGACGAGCAGTGGCACCGGTACCTGGAACGACCTGTACCTCGATGGTTCCAGCGCGCTGCTCACCGTTGCCCCCAATCACACTCTGACCTTTGATATCCTGGTGGTGGGGCGCAGTAACGCCGGCGAGTCGGCCGGCTACTATATCTGGGGCGTCGCCGAGAACGTGGGCGGCACCACCACCGTCTGGGCGAATACCATCCCGCTCCACGACGATGACGGCAACTGGAATGCCCAGGCCGTGGCCAACGACACCAGCGACGCCCTGGCTGTGCAGGTCATGGGCAACGGTGAGATCATCCGCTGGGTGGCTACGGTGCGCACGGCCGAAGTGGCCTGGTAGAAAGGAGAGAGACCATGTGGTACGCCAGACGCAAACCCAACTCGTTGATGATCCCGATTGCAGCGATGGCCTTGCTCTTCGTCATCGGCGGGGCCATCGTGGGCCCGGCCGCCGTCCGCGCGCAGACCGGTGGGCCATATAACCTGACCTGGTGGACGGTGGACGGCGGCGGCGACCGGCTCACCGGCGGCAGCTATGTGCTGGTGGGCACGGCCGGCCAGCCGGACGCCGCGGCGACCAGCGGTGGCACCTATGTCCTGGCCGGGGGCTTTTGGCCCGGCGGCGCGGCCCAGTACCGGCTCTACCTGCCTCTCACTCTGAAAAGCTATTGATGTGGCGAGTTGGGGCGGCGGGATGCGGGGCTCGGTGGCCCCGCCTGCCGCCCCACACCGGCGATGTTGGACGTCACGTGACCGGCCGATCATTCCCAGATCTTGGCTAGGACAAGCTGAGGAGAAACACGTGGAAGGGTTCCTGCTGTTGTTATCCTGCTTGATCATACTGATTGTCATGCTCGGCGTCGTGGCGCTTTTCGCATTGATCGTGGGCGCGTTGTAACCTCTCAATAACTTGGGGGAAGCCTATGTGGCGTCCCACGACGCAGCAAGCTCCATCTGCGCGGCCCGCTGCGTGATGAGGTCCGCCAGGTTCGGGATCTGATTGGCTGCCGACACCCGGTCATAGACGTACTGGTAGAAGCTGAGTCCGAGTTTTTGGGTGGTCGCCAGCAGCGTGGCGAACGTATCCCAGGCGCGTTTGCCCTCGTCGGTGCGTGGGCCAAAGCTCACGTCCCGTTTGCGCACCCGGCGCCGCATTTCGATCTCGGCCGGATTGTTGTGCAAGGGCAGCTCGGGATGGCGCAAGACCAGCAACAAGGCGTCCTTTTTGTCGCGCGTCAGCGCGATCCGCCGGTCCAGCGCGGCATAGCCCGTGACGGTGCTGAACAACTGGTCGAACTCGGCCTCCAGGCGGGGGATGTGCTCGGGCGTCGGGTCTTGGCGATAGGCCAGCAATTGGCGATAGAAGACCCAATAGTGGTCGGTAAACTGCTCCAGTAGCCGCCGATGACAGGCCACCGCGGGGTCGAGCTTTTTGTAGTGCCGGGCATCGTGCACCCAGCACAGGGCCAGGTCGGCGGTGACCCGTTTGAATTGCGGGGCGTCGTCGCTCACCAGCGTCTGGACCACGGGCACGTCCGATTGGTGGTGGTAGGCGGTAATGCGGGCTGCTTCCAGGATCAGCCGGCGCTGTGGGGCATTCACAGCACTCAAGTGCTCATCGAGCAGGTGGGTGAAGTGGGTCTCGTCGAAGGTTTGGGCCTGCGGCAAGGCCCCCACCCGCGCCAGGACGGTCTCACTCACCTGGGCTGCGCGCAACCACGCGAGGCTCTCGGGCCGTAGCTGGTAGGCGCGCGGGCGACCATGGGTGAGCACATCGACGACGGTCTGGCGGTCTTTTTTGGCCGTGGTCAGATAGGCCGTGTAGAGCGGGTTGCAGACCACGTGGCAGTGCTGGTTCACGCCGTTGACCCGCGTGCCCGTCTCATCGATGTGCTGCCAGGGGCTGCTGCCCAGGCCCGCCTGACAGACCTCGTCCTTCTCGGTGTGAAACGGCTCCTGGTCCTTGACCAACAGGTTGGAGACCTGGCCCGCCGAGATGGACACCCCGAGGTGGCGCAGGAACTCGCCGATCTTGGGTTCGCTGGTGTTCACGGCGTGATACAGCACCCGCACCAGGGCCTGGATGCCAGGCCCGAATTCGCC
>JAHJIN010000137.1 GCA_018823415.1 Chloroflexota bacterium
CCGGTAGGCCTACCGGTCGTTTTTCCACCGGTAGATATACCGGTCGTTTTTCCACCGGTAGATATACCGGTCGTTTTTCCACCGGTAGGCATACCGGTCGTTTTTCCACCGGTAGACGATGTCTGCTCGCGCTGCTGGTCAGCGCCGTCCGGTATGTCCGTGCGCGGCAGAAGGAGGCCCGGGCGACCGGCAAACTGGTCTTCGGTGTCCAGTAGTTGCACCATGTCCGACTCGGTCGTCGTTATCAGGTGGGCTTCGTGCAGGTGTTCTATGGCGACCTGGGCCCGGGCTGGTGCCAGTCCTGACCGCTCGGCCAAACGTGCCGCAGTCACCCCAGCCGGCTGGTCATCCTGGAGCTTTCTGAGCGCGCACAGGGTCTGCACCGCATCCTCGCTGACGCCCAGGTGCCGGGTGCAGAGAACCAGAATATCGTCGGGCACATCGTGCAGATACCCCGTGGCGGCCTCGTACACGAGGCGAAAGGGGATCTCGATCTGGAACGCCTCCGGCGCACGGCCCGCTTCCACCCACGCGCTCATGCGCAGGCAGTTGTGGAATAGCGTTTCCAGATCGTACACCATGCTGGTCTGGCGGCCGGCCAGGCTCGGATCGGGAGCATTGGCCGTAGTATAGTAGCGCCGCCGGGTGAACAGCAGCCCGCGGTTGCGCAATGCCCGGGTGTGTTGGCGCCGAGTATTGGTAGTGTTCGACATCGGCAGCCGGTCCCGCGCTGGGTAGGGGTTGTCCGCTGTCCACTTGAATTTCATGATGTGGATCAGCAGCATGGCCATTGCGTCGTCCAGGCCCAGGTCGGCGTAATGAGCCAGAAACACGTGCGGGATGGTAGCCAGCCCGCCCGCGTCCATGATCGCGATGCCGTACCGCACCTCAAAGTTGTATTCTTCTGGATTCAGTTTTCTCTTTTTCATCTCTACCCCTGCGGTTGTAATACGCCTATTTTACTACAGCCGGCCCACCTAGTTGCGTATCGCTTTAAGGCAAAAACGATACGTAACTAGGTCGGGCGGACTTGTTTCAACCGTGGCAGCAGTGCCCGGCGGGGGATCAGCAGCCCGTGCTTGCGATATGTCCGGTGCCCCTCCACATCGACCCGGGTTCCGGGGTAGAGCCCTTCCTGGACCTGGTGCGCCACACGGCGCGGGGTCACCCCCATGATACGAGCCACCTCGCGCGTGGTGAGATCGTCATCCAGCCAGGTGGCGCACAGGTAGGTACTATTCGACAGCTTGACGACCCTCGTTTCCAGGGCCTGTTCCGGTACAGTCGGCGAGTCAGCCAGTGTCAGCGTGGCTCGACAACGCGAACACGCCGCCTGATCGGTGGCGGTGATAGGCTCCTGACAAAATGGACATTGCATGTCGGTCATTCTCCCTCCGTAATTCCCCATACGGTGTCGCTTGGTACTCATTTCACCCTTATTCGCCCTATATAGCGGTCTGATCTTATTCTATCTGTACTCGGTTAGCAAGGCCGGCTCCACCGACTGTGACCACAACCGTCGCCAGCAATCCAACAGTTCCTTCATCGCTACATAGGCTAACCTCAAAACCACGACTCCAAGAAGTTTGCCTATGTAGCTATGACCCTTCAACTCGAATATTGCCAACGTCCAGCCAGTCAGCTACACTGAGTGTCATCGTGCCCCTCCGTGGTCTTGCGACTGATGCGGCCCAGCCAGGCATGTGCCGCTCTGCAGCCCGGGCACTGCTTCCCGCTCCCGGCGAGCGACCAGGAGTGGGCTCGCGCCTGCACCTGGCAAAACGGACAAATGATCGACACCTGGCTCCGACCGGCACCATGCAGGTACCAGGGCTTGTGACACCGTTCTTCTCAGGTCTGGGACGCCACAAGACCAGCCCCGGATTGGGCCGGGGGCTGGCCTTGCTGCTGTGTCGTGCCGGGTGTTGAACTGCGTTTGGCTACCATCGTTGCTCCATCGTGCTATCTACGACACGCTCATTATACCATATGGGCGTTTTGGTGTCAAGAACGTGTCGCTGCCAACACTATCACCATTCTCCCCAGGGTTTGGTGGAGGGCACGGTGAGGCGGCTGACGCTTACAAATCCACTATGTCGTCATCGCGGCTGCCAGACAGGCGATGTACCACCGGTACGCCAGGCAGTCCCTGCACATTGGGCAAGAGCACATTGAACGATGGTCCAGCGGGTTCCGACGCCCGCCGGGTTTCCCGATGCACCGTCAGCCGGGCGCTATCGCGCAGGTTCACGGCGGCGGCTAGTCGGTCAAGCCCGGTATCCACGCCCGACAGATACCCGCGCACCTCGACCTTGCCAAAGTAGAAACCGACGAAAAACACCGGGACCAGGGCCAGGGTTACCGCGATGGCCCAGGCCGTCAGGGCCTCGCGGCTCAGGCCCCCGGCCACGATGGCCAGCACCAGGGCCGGCCCGCCTACTGCCACGGTCAGGATCACCAGCCCCAGCACGATGTACCCGATGCCGCGCGTTACAATTTCCTCAACTTTTTTCACGTGCCACCTCCATCTTGATGCTGCCTGCCTGCCTACTTGTCAGACACACACCCCCGGGCGCGCTATGGGGCATTTTGCGGCCCGGTAGTGTGTGTCCTCCTGCTAGGCAGGCAGGCCGTCGGCCTCGCTCAACTGCCAATCGTTGTTTAGCAGCCAGGCATACGTGGCCCGACCCAGGTCCAGCAGGCGCGCGGCCCGCACGCTGCCCGGTCCGCCCAACCCGGCAGCCTCCAGGGACTTGACCAGGGTCGGACGGCCGTGGCCTAGGTGGGCGCCGACTAGAGCCACGGCTAGTTCGTCGCCATTGTATTCCCAGCGCACGCCGTTCTCAGCGGGCAAAGTCCCAGCGGCCGCGGGGTCAAAGTCGGGCCAGGCATCCATCTCGGGTGTACCCGTGTTCAGGGCTTCCAACTCGCCGGGGAGGATATAGGCCAGTTGGACCCGGTGCACCGCACCGGGCACAATGGCATAGCAATCGCCGGCGCCCAGGAGCCAGTCAGCCCGGGGCGAGGGACCGCCCACGACCACCTCGGACGCCTTATAGTCCTCGGTGCGCAGGGCCACGCGCCCCACCAGGTTACGCTTGATCTGGCTCTCGGAGAACACATCGACGGTCGGGTGTTGCGTGCCCAGCAGCACGTGGACCCGCGCGCCCCGGCCTTTGGATGCCAATTGGCGCACCATCTCGGTGCAGGCCGGATCCCCGGTCTTGCCGGTGAGTTCCTGGACCTCATCAACGGCCACGACAATGCGGCCGTTCTTGTCGCCGGTCTCATAGCGCCGGCGCATCTCGGCCACGGCCCACGACAAGGCCGCGCGGGCCGTTTCTGTATCCGTCGCCAGGGGTCCCACGAGACCTGGCAAGTGGGCCAGGCAGCCCAGGCCGTCGCCCCACTTGCAGTCCACGAGCACCAGCCGGTTGGTCTGGTCCTGGCTGAGTTGGGCCAGAGCCGCGCGCATGGCCCAGGTCTTGCCGCTGCCGGTCCAGCCGCCAAAGAGATAGTGCGGCTTGGTGTCATCAATGGCCAGCGTGATCGTCTGCCCATACTCGTTCTTGCCCGCAATCCAGCGTCCGTCGCCGCGTGGATGCCGACCGATGCTGGACAGTCGCACGTCGCACTCGGCGAGACCATCAGGCCACCCAGCCTCCAGTCGCACATAGCGCCCAGCCAGATAGACGCTCGGCTCGCCGACAAACGCAAAGGGCACAAATTGCCGGTGTAGCGCGCCTCCATCGGCGGTCAACACCCGCAGCAGCTTCCCCGCGTCCAGGCCGGCGTCGACCTCCAGCGCCCCGGCGCGCGGCCCGGCCACGGTTTCGATGCCCCGGATGTTGAGGGGCTTGCGCGGATCCCCGGTGAGCGCCCCGGCGGTCGCAGCCTGGATCATAGCTGAGGCCCACTGGCCCAACAGCTTGGTACGTTGCGCGTGCGATTCTGTGCTCATAGCTGCATCTCCCCGTATCTCATACCAGCGACCCTACCAGCGGCCCTGGACGCCGTTCAGGCCTCCACATCCACCGTCGCCCAAAAGTTCAACAGGTCCGCGAGCGTGGCCATGAATCCAGACTCCGACGTGACGTAACCGCAGCCCCGACAGCGGTAGGGTCGCCAGAGCTCGCCGTCGTCGGCTGGCTCCACGTCGCTGCCGCCGCATTGCGGGCAGCGGTGGGGCAGCGCAGCCGGCTCGGCGAGCTGGACGTGGGCCACCGTAAAGGGCGGCTGGCCGGCTTCTCGCCCCGGCTGCGCGGCCGCGTCGCCCGTCGTGGCGCGAGTGCGCAGCACGGCCACGTCAATGCCCTGGGCGGCCTCAGCTCCAGTGAAGGTCAGCCGTTGGCCCGATCCCTGGTAACTACAGCCCCGACCCGAGGCGTGGTCGGGGATCTGGTCCGAGTTGGTCAGCGTGAAACTCCGGCCACAGGCCGGGCACAAGTACAGATGGTCGGTCATCGGCGTTCCTTTCTGGCCGGACATAGATAATCAGGGCCGGCTGGTAGTCTGGCACCCGTGGGCCACGGTGCGACAATTGGCCCAGCAACCAGAGGATGCCAAAACTGATCGGGATACTGGCCAGCACCCCGCACCCGACGCCGATGATGATGGGGCCAAGGTAGATCATCTCAGGCCTCCTCCAG
>JAHJIN010000138.1 GCA_018823415.1 Chloroflexota bacterium
CCCTGTCCGATGGGTGTTGAAAGGGCCAATTCCTGGTTGACATCGCCCCAGACCCCTGGGAACAACGGTCCGCCAGTCGACCCTCGCCAGGGTCAGCCCGGCTGCGTACTGGAGAAGGGGGTTTTTCAGCACTCTCCTAGTAGATGTGCACTGGCAGCGGGGCACCTATCGCTGCACTCTGGACGACGTCATCGTTCGGGCGGAGAAACACGTGCGTACGCACCACCGGGAGCTTGCGCGACAGGAGAGGCTGACATGACAGACAAGGCCACAGATGTGCTTCGGATACTTGCCGGCGAAAAGGACCCGGACCTGGATCAAGCCGTGCAACTGGCCCTTGCCGACGCCGGGTTCCGGACCGAGATGCTGGCCGGCCTCACCGCTCAAGACGACGTGTACCGCTACAACTGCGTCAAGGTGCTTCTCCAGGTCAGCGAGCAGCGGCCCGAGATACTGTATCCCGAATGGGACCGGTTTGTCGCCATGCTGGGCAGCGACAACTCGTACCATCGCTCCATCGCGCTCCGGCTCATCGCCAACCTGACCGTCGTGGACGCGGCCGGCCGCTTCGAGGGCCTCTTTGACCACTACTTTGACCTGCTGGACGACGAGAAAATAATCACGGCCCGCTACCTGGCCCAGCACGCCGGGCGCATCGCCCGGGCCAAGCCCCATTTGCAGGCTGCCATCACCGAACGGCTGTTGGCCGTTGATAGCACTCGCCACGAGCAAGGCCGCAAGGACCTGCTCAAGGCCGATGTGATCGCGGCGTTTGACGAGTTCTTTGCCGCCTCCGGCGAGCAGGCGCGGATACTGGCCTTTGTCGAGGCGCAGTTGGCGTGCAGCAGCCCCAAAACCCGGAAGGCGGCCAAGAGCTTTCTCAGTCGACATGGCGGGGAAAGCAGATGAACCAGGGGGGTGTAGCAGGTCAACCCGATGATCGAAACGAGCGGGGCCATGTGGCTCCGCTCGTTTTTCATGGTGAGACGGTTGCGGGGTCGGGGACCCGTCTGGAGCTAGGACAGCGGGGCTGGCGCCTCCGACCCGGCCACTGCGCCGGGCAGTGCCCCCTCGTCCACGAACAGGTGGAACGGTCGCTGAATCTCCCACCGCTGCTGCTGGTGGTCATAGCTCCCCACCATGCGCCGGCCGATCCAGAGGTCAAAGAAGAGCAAGTTGTCTTCTACCGAGGCGACAACGCGGGGCGCAAGCCGGGCCGGCAGCAACCGGCGCAGGCCGCCCCACCGGGCCAGGGCCTGGTAGGGTGGCGCCAGGAGGCGCTCATCCAGCGCTGTGGCCGTTTCACGAACCCACCGCTGCGCCCTTTGCCCACGCTGCCACAGCCAGTTCAGGGCGCGAAACACCCGCAGGTCGCGGGCAAACGCCGGCCCGTATTGCTGCACCTGGGCCGCGAATAGCTCCTGGGCCAGCGCGTACAAGGCCACGTCGAACTGGTTGTCAGCCTCGATCTGGCGCCGGACGGGGGCCGGGATGGCCTCTCTGAGGGGTCGCTTTTGGCTGACGTTCTGACGCTCGTAAAAGGGCATGCGCCAGCCATAGGCCTTTTTCAGGAGCAGCATCGTCTCGTCAAAGCGCTCGGTCAGGCCGACGACGGCGCAGGCGCGCAGGTTGGCCTGGGCTCGTGCCAGCAGTTCCTCCGGCGAGAGCGCCTCGCCCTGGCCCTGCTGGCCGGCCAGCAGCAGTGGCCCGGCGAGCAACCGGGTTTGCAGGTTGGCCTCCACGTGGGCCGCCAGGTGCTCTGGCAGGCCGGGGTCCTCCGGCGCGCAGCGGGGCTCCCGGGCGAAATAATAGTGCGACAGCGCCCGGTCCACCGGCTCGCGCAGCAGCGTGAAATACGAGACCGGCTCGTCCAGGTGCTCGTGCAAACCGTACTCGACGTGGACGCCCCAGATCAGGCGTACCCGGGCGCGTTCCTCGGCCGGCCGCTGCGCGTGGTGGAACCGGGCTGCCGCCGCCGGGAGCGATTCCGGGTACCAGATGTCATCGGGCCGCCGCATCCCGGCAAAGAGGCCGATGGCATCCAGGTCGGCGGCCCGGACGCCAACCGCTCGCGAGCCATCGGTGCGCGGAACACTGGTAAAAATGGTGGCAAAAATCTCGTCGCGCTGGACCTGGCGCGGCAGGACGCTCTGGCGCACCGTCAGGCCGGCGGTCTTGGGGATGTGCAGAAACAGGGGCAGCGGTTCACGGGTCACGTGGGGCCTCGTTGAGAACCTGGCGAAGTTTGTTGTTCGATCACTCGCTCGATCTCGGTCCAAAAGGCCCCGTCCAGGCTCACGTGGAGCAGGTAAGCTGGCACGGTCCGGGCCAGGGCGCACAGGTTGTCGAAACGCTGGCGGTGAAAGGCGGCCAGTTCGGCGTGGGGCAGACTTCGCACCAGGTGCCGCGAGGCCTGCTGCGCCAGCTCGGACAGCAAGGCTACGGCGTGGCCCGGCCCCAGCGGCTCGATGCGGTCCTCCGACCCCTGTTCCAGTACCACGATGGCCTGCAACGGCACGGCGCGCTGCACGTCCCAGGTGTCGTTGCCATCGCCGGCCTCGTCGCCGAAAAAGCGGCTCCAGGTGGGCCAGGGGTGGGTCCAGTAAACGCCTTCTGTATCGCGCACCACCAGCGTCATGTCGTCGGCCAGGGCGCGCCACGGTGGGGGAAGCCGCCGGCTGGCCGTGGACTTGCCCACGCCGGAGCGGCCGGCCAGGAGGATGCTGGCTCCGCACCTGCGGTGCGGAGCTTGGGCCAACCCGCTGTGCAACAGCACCCCGCCCCGGGGCTGGGTCTCGCGGGCGATGGCGGCCGAAAGCCGGACGAGCTGCTGCCAGAGCCACTGTTCTGCAGGCAGGGGTTCGGGAGCGGGGCGCCGGGCGGTCTTGCCTTGCCTGGTGTGGATCAGGTCCATGCGCCGGCGACGGCGTGGCGCGTCGGGGTCTGCCAGCACGCAGACGGCGTCGGAACCATTGGTGTAGGACAACTTCCTTGCCGAGGGCAAGGCGCCATTTTGCCCTACATCAGTCACCACCAGCAGGCGGCGCGCTGCGGTCGGCGGTGGCGTCGGCGCTGGCGACAACTGCGCCGCCCGGGCCAGGAAATCCAGCACGCGGGCGGCGGTCTCGTCGCGCTGTTGCCCGATGGTATCACCGGCACATAGGATCAGGCGAGTGCCATCGGCCAGGGAAAGGAGGAATTCGTTCCGAGTAGGACAAATTGCCATACGCAGCAGTCCTACTTCACTAGCACATCGTCAGGCGATAGCGTGATGAACAGTCGCCGCTCCAGGTCGTTGGCAAAGGCGACGGTGTCGTCCAGGACGGTATCCGGCGTGTCCTCGAATTGGGCCTGAATCTCGGCGGCGATGTCGGCCAGGGTGCGCCGGCCGTCCAATAGCCCCCAGATGGCCAGGCCCACCGGGTCGATGCCGACGGTCTCGCCGGTGAGGGGATGAAAGAGGAGGGTCCAGTCGTCAAACTCGTCGCGCAGGACCACGTCAGTGCTGGCGACGGGGGTATCGATTGGGTTCATGGGCATGGTTCCTCACATGACGAGACCTGACCGGCCTGGCAGACCGATCAGGTCTGGACGCACGATACATGGCGCATCAGGACATCCGCCACCGGCAAGAAGGTGGCAACGGCACCAATTTCTGGCTCACGGGCAGTCTGCCTGTCCTAACGGTCGCCCCGCAGAGAGAGTGACCGCCGGCGCGTCGGGGTTGCACACCCCGGCGAAGCAAAAGCTAATAGCCCGCCCGAACTGGCTTGGCACAAGGACTAGACGTAGCTGGGCCCTGCATTGCAGCCGGTCGGATCTTGGCCGAAGCCCTGCCCAAATGTACAGTAGTACCCCGGGGCGCTCCCGGCAAAGCAATCTCCCCCGCTGGGGCCGCTCCCCCCGACGCACGGCGCGTGCGAACCGGCCACGTCCCCGCTAGTACAGCCCCACCCGGCAGTGGGGCCGGCCCCGCAAGACTCGTACTCACCACTCGCCCCATCCCCCGTGATGCAGGACAGGGGGCCCTGGCCCTTGGCGCGGCGCGTCCGGCTGCCCAGGTCCATCACCTTTGGTTTTTGATAACGCATGATGTTCCTCCTTGTCTGGTTGATTGCCCGACCAGGCCGCGTTGAACGCCTCGGCACCCGGCCACTCACAGTATACCAGAGTGAGGCGCAAATTGTCAAGGGTCAGAACGGGCCGATCTAGAACTGTTCTCAAGCCGCGTGGCTCTGCGGAAGGATGTAGTACCCATGTCTCATATTGACCACAAATGAACCAGGTGATATAATAGGCAGGAGGAGCGGTGACGACTAATTGGCTTGACAATGTTAGATTTCGCGCCTGTCATTGCGAGGCGCGGTTTTGCGCCGAAGCAATCTCCTTCTTGCGGCCAGGGGATTGCTTCGCTTCGCTCGCAATGACAGAATGTAGCATTGTCGAGTTAGGTATACAAAGAGGAGGAGCGCATGTCTGGGAAAATGGATGGTGCGAAAAAGCTGTTGGTGATCCTGGTCACGTGCGTGTTGATTCCCCTGTTCGTGATCCCATCCCCGGCCCTGGGCCAGGATTGGCTCTCATACCGCCCCACGCGGCTCCTGGCCGCCGTCCCGGTCCTGTCTGCCATCAGCAACCCCGAGTGCGACGGCAATTACACTGTGGACTGGAACGATGTGGCCGGGGCCACCTCTTATCACGGCCAGGAGGCCCAGGACCCCGGCTTCACTGTGGGCGTCCGGGACTTTAACCTCACCAACTCGCAGATAGCCATCGCCGACCGCGGTCCAGCCCGGTACTACTATCGCGTCGCGTCCGTGGATGGCGGCGGTGAGAGCGGCTGGAGCAACACGGAGAGCGTCTGCGTGTGCCCGGCCACCCCCACGCTGAACGCCATCAGCAACCCGGAATTCGACGGCGACTATACCGTGGACTGGTCGGACGTGGCCGGGGCTATCACCTACACCCTGCAAACAGACGACAACGCCTTGTTCGCCAGCCCCACCGAGGTGTATACCAGCGCCTCGCAGTACGCCGTCAGCGGGCAGGCCACCGGCATATGGTACTATCGCGTCAAGGCCGTGGTGGGCGCGGCCTGCGAGAGCGGCTGGAGCGGCACCCAGTTCACGGCCGTGTACGACACCTTGCCGGTGCTGAATCCCATCAGCAACCCGGACTGTGACGGGGCCTATACCGTGGACTGGGACGACGTGCCCGGCACTATCTCGTACGACCTGGAGGAGGACGACGACCCGGCCTTTGGCAGCCCCACCGTGCGGTACAGCGGCACCAACACTGACTATGCGGTGAGCGGGCAGGCCGCCGGCCGCTGGTACTATCGCGTCCATGTCTACTTTCCCCTGGGCATCGAGGATTACAGCAACACCGAGAGCGTCTGCGTGTGTCCGGCCATCCCCACCATCAGCCCCATCAGCAACCCAGAGTGCGACGGGGACTATATCGTGGACTGGTCGGACGTGACCGGGGCCACGAGCTACTTGGTGCAAGAGTCCTCGGACCCAATCTTTGCCACCGATGTCCGGGATTTCACCACCACCAGTTCGCAGTGGGCTCGTACAGCCAGGCCTGCGGGCCAATCCTACTATCGCGTCAAGGCCGTGGTGGACGGCACCTGCGAAGGCGACTGGAGCGCCACCCAGAGCGTCTGTGTATGCTCGGACTCGACGTTTACGCTGGACGCCGTCAGCAACCCGGAGTGCGATGGCACGTACACCGTTACCTGGTCGGCCATGAGTTGCGCGCTCTCGTACACCCTGGAGGAGGACGACAACGCTGCGTTCTCCAGCCCCACCACGGTCTACTCGGGCGCCAACACCGAGCACGTGGTCACCGGGCAAGCCACCGGTTGCTGGTATTATCGTGCCAAGTTTGCCACCGCCAACGGTGAGAGCAGTTGGAGCGCCAGCCAGCGGGTACGCGTGTGCGCTACGTCCCTCACGCTGTACGCCATCGACAACACGGACTGCAACGGCGCCTATACCGTGGACTGGTCGGACGTGGCCGGGATTTCGTACTATCTCCTGGAGGAATCCGCCAGCCCGACCTTTGACACCTCTAACCAGTATGCTACCGGACCGTCAAACAGTTACTATAACATCACCGGCAAGGGCGGGGGCCGCTGGTACTACCGCGTCCAGGTCGTCTTTACAGACGGCCCCTTCGGCTGTACCAGCGACTGGAGCAACGTGCAGACCGCCGACGTGTGCCCATCTCCTCCCACCCTGAACCCCATCAGCAACCCCGAGTGCGACGGCACCTACCTGGTGGACTGGGAGACCACGTCCAGCGCCATCTCCTACACCCTGCAGGAGGACGACAACGGCTCCTTCACCAGCCCCGTCGTGGTCTATTCCGGCGCCTATACCGAACACCTGGTCAGCGGGCAGGCCGCCGGTTCCTGGTACTATCGCGTCAAGGCCACCAGCATCGTCAGCGACACCGCCTGGAGCGTCACGCAGGGCGTGAGCGTGTGCTCCACCACCGGCCCCATCCTGAACCCCATCAGCAACCCCGACTGTGACGGCGATTACACCGTGGACTGGGACGCCGTGACCGGTGCCATCTCGTACACCCTGCAGGAAGACGACAACGCCTCGTTCTCCAGCCCCACCCTGGCCTACTCGGGCACCAACACCGATCACGACGTCGGCGGGCAGGCCGCCGGCGTGTGGTACTATCGCGTTCGGGCCGCCGACGCCGGGGGAGACGGCGCCTGGAGCGCCACGGAGGCGGTGACCGTGTGCGCCACCGTGATCGCGATCAACCCCATCAGCAACCCGGACTGCGACGGGGCCTATACCGTGGACTGGGACGCCGTGACCGGCGCCGTTTCGTATGATCTGGAGGAGGATGACAACCCGGCCTTTGGCAGCCCTGTCGTGCGTTACAGCGGCACCATGAGCGAGTACGCCGTCAGCGGGCAATCCCTGGGCCACTGGTACTATCGCGTCCACGTCTATTACGCCAGCGGCGACGTGTATAGCAACATCGAGGACGTCTGCGTGTGCCCGGCGGCCCCCATCCTGTACGCCATCGTCAACGCGGACTGTGACGGCGCCTACACCGTGGACTGGGACCCGGCGGCCGGGGCCACTTCCTACGTCCTGGAGGAAGACACCAACCCGGCCTTTGGCAACGCCAACGTGGTGTATTCTGGCAGCAATACCGAGCACACCTATGCTTCTCACCCGGCCGGCCACTTTTACTATCGCGTCAAGGCGCTCTTTGACGTCACCTGCGAGAGTGCCTGGAGCACCACGCAGGACGCCTGCGTGTGCCCGGCAGCCCCCACGCTGAACGTCATCGACAACGTCAACTGTGACGGCGATTACACCGTGGACTGGGAGCCGGTGACCGTGGCCGGCGGGGCCAACTATGTGCTGGAGGTGGACGACAACGCCGCCTTCACCAGCCCCACCGAGGCCTACTCCGGCACCGACCCCGTGCACGTCGTCACCGGGCAGGCCACCGGCACGTGGTACTATCGCGTCAAGGCCGCCGCTGATGCCACCTGCGAGAGCGCCTGGAGCGGCACCCAGTCCGTGGACGTGTGCCCGGACGCCCCCACGCTCAACGCCATCAGCAATGCCGACTGCGACGGCGCCTATACCGTGGACTGGGAGCCCGTGGCCGGGGCCACTGCCTACACCCTGGAGGAGGACGACAACGCCTCCTTCTCCAGCCCCACCACGGTCTACTCGGGCGCCAACACCGATCACGCCGTCAGCGGGCAGACCCCGGGCACGTGGCACTATCGCGTCCGGGCCACCAACGCCGCCGGCGACAGCGCGTGGAGCGGCACCCGGTCCGTAGACGTGTGCTCGCCAGCGCTCACGCTGAACCCCATCAGCAACCCGGACTGTGACGGGAATTACACCGTGGACTGGGACCCGGTGATCGGGGCGCTGCTATACACCCTGCAACGAGACGACAACCCGGCCTTTGGCAACCCGGCCGTGGTATACCTGGGCCTCATCAGCCAGCACAACGTCAGCGGGCAGGGCACCGGGCGCTGGTACTACCGCGTCCGGGCCACCACCATCGTGGGTAACAGTGCCTGGAGCACCTCCCAGGATGTAAGCGTGTGCCCGGATGCGCCTACCCTGTATGCCATCGACAACGCCAACTGCGACGGCGATTACACCGTGGACTGGTCGAGCGCGACCGGGGCCACCAGCTACACCCTGGAAGAGGACGACAACGCCGCCTTCTCCAGTCCTACCACGGTCTACTCGGGCAGCGACACCGACCATGCCGTGAGCGGGCAGGGCACCGGGCGCTGGTACTACCGGGTGCGGGCCAGCAACGCCGGGGGCGACAGCCCCTGGAGCGGCACCCAGGACGTGGGCGTGTGCCCGGCGGCGCCGACCCTGTACGCCATCAGCAACCCCGACTGTGACGGCGACTATACCGTGGACTGGGGAGCCGCGACCGGGGCCACCAGCTACACCCTGGAAGAGGACGACAACGCGGCTTTCTCCAGCCCCACCACGGTCTACTCGGGCAGC
>JAHJIN010000139.1 GCA_018823415.1 Chloroflexota bacterium
CGCCAACGGTGGTGCCGGCGACCAGCGGGCCCACCGCCGCGCCGCCGGCACCGACCAGGTCAGCCGCTGCCAGCGGCCCTACGCGCATTGGGGTGCGGGCCAACCTGCTCATCGCCCCGGCCGACCGCCAACGCACCCTGGACCTGGCGGCGGACCTGGGGGTCCGGTGGATCGGCCAGCAGGTGGTCTGGCGCGACTTTGAGGGGGCCCCGGGCCAGATCGACTGGCGCTTCCTGGACGAGGCCGTCCACGAGGCCAGCGGGCGGGGCTTCAAGCTCTTGCTGTCGGTGACCAAGGCCCCGGCCTGGGCGCGGCAGGGACAACGCGTGATCCCGTCGGCCTACGGAGACTTTGTGGCGGCTCTCGTCGGGCGATATAGGGGGCAGGTCCAGGCCGTCGAGGTGTACAACGAGCCCAACCTGGCGGCCGAGTGGGGCGGGCGCTGCGATGCCGGTGCGTACGCAGCGCTGCTCCAGGCAGCCTATCGCCGCATCAAAGCCGTGGACCCCTCCGTGGTCGTGGTCTCGGCCGGGCTGACGCCCACCGGGGTCAACAACCCTGACACGGCCATCGACGACGTGGCCTTTCTGCGCCAGGTCCAGGCCGCCGGGGGCTTGCGCTTTTGCGATGCTGTGGGCGCGCATGTCTCTGGATTCAACAATCCCCCGGAGGCCCCGCCAGGCAGCCGCTGCGCCGAGAACCCGCTGTATGGCTGCCACGCCAGCTTTTACGTGCTGCGCTATCGCGAGCTGCTGGCCATTGCCGGGGACAAGCCCTTGTGGGTCACCGAGTGTGGCTATGCCGCGACCCGCGACCCGGCCCCCGGCTACGAGTACGCCCGGGACAACCCGGAGAGCGCCCTGGGCGATTACCTGGCGGCGACGCTCAAGCTCCTGCGGCAGGACCGGGCCGGGGCAGTGTTCGTCTGGAACCTGAACTATGCCCCGCTGGCTCCCCAAGCAGAGCAGGCCGCCTTCAGCCTGGTCGATGCCAACTGGTCGCCGCGGATCCATTACCACCGGCTGAAGGCCGAGGTGGGGAGCTGATGGCGGACCGGGCCGAGCGATGAGCCAGCAGCAGATCTCCATCCGCAGTGGCCAGGACGTAGTGACCGTACGCGTGCGGGGCAAGGAACTGGCCCGGAACCTGGGCTTTGGGGTCCTGGACCAAGCCCGGGTGGCCACGGCAGTCAGCGAGCTGGCCCAGAATGTCGTGCTGCACGCTGGAGCCGGCGAGGTGACGCTGCGGCGCATCCAGGTCAGCGGGCGAGTCGGACTGGAGGCGGTGTACGTGGACCAGGGACCGGGGATCCCAGACGTCGCGCGGGCCATGCAGCCGGGTTTTTCCACGGCGAACCGGCCGGGCCAGGGGTTGCCCGGGGTGCAGCGGCTGGTGGACGAGTTCGAGATCGAGAGCCCGCCCGGCCAGGGAACCAGGGTCACGATCCGCAAGTGGCTACGAGCACCGCAGTAAAAGTGTACCACTGGCGATTGGTTGGTGGGAACAAGGTGAAGATGCTACGTGCTCATCCGAGAATCCGCCGGCTGCTCTACGCCCTGCTGGGCTGGGCCATCATCGTCTTGTTGGGCAGCCTGCTGGTGGTGGGCTTGCTCGCCCCAGCCTTGGCCCTGCGGACACCGGACGCCTGGCAGCGCTTCATCGAGTTGCTGGTCTGGAGAGGCCTGTGATGAGCCTGCTTCTGACGATAGCCTGGACTGTGGTCCTGATCTTGGTGAGCTGGGCCGACTGGCGCTACCAGGTCATCCCCTCACTGGTCATCTACCCGGCCCTGGCGTTGGCGGTGTTGACCGCACCGTGGCACCCCCAGGGCCAGGGTGGCTGGCCCGCGCTGGCCGGGGGCCTGGTCAGCGGCGGCATCTTGTTGGGCATCTGGTTGCCAACTCGGATCTTGAGGCAGCCAGCGGTGGGATTTGGCGACGTGGAGTTGGCCGCCTTCTGCGGCCTGGTGTTGGGCTGGCCGTCAGCTCTGTTGGCCCTGCTGGCCGGGCATCTGCTGGCCGGTCTGGTGGCCCTGGTACTGTTCCTCCGCTATCGCCGCCGGACCATCTCCCTGGGGCCGTTTCTGGCGGCGGCCACCCTATGGTGGCTGTGGGACGGTCCGCGCTGGATCGAGTTCGTACAGGAGTGGTGGCATGTTTGACCGACTATGGCACAAGAAACCGGCCCCG
>JAHJIN010000140.1 GCA_018823415.1 Chloroflexota bacterium
AAAATCACTCTTACCCTTGCGAACCCCAAACGCATAAATGGGGGAACGATCTTAGTGACGTCCAAGTCAAACATCTCCTATCTGTCTGTAACTGGAACCTTCAATTCTAGTACCATTGCATCAGGGACCGTAGAGGCCCGTAATAGCGACCCACACTGCAGTGGGATTTATGTGGCAAAGTGGAATGCCACAAGACAATAGGGGGCGTTTGTTGACGTAAGGAGTTATTGTCCACGTGATCAGCCGCGGCGATGTCGAGTCTCGTAAAGTCGTACCGGTCTACTGGGGGTCTGGCTCCAGCAATTGCGCTAGAATGCTACTTCGCGCTGTTACGCGACGAAGATCGCCTTTGCATTGCCAGTATTGGCATGATCCAGGTCGTTTGACTGCTCTTGAAACCTGATCTCCGTGCCTTCATGACGATGATGGGCGGCTCCTACGGCAAACCGGCACGACTTTATGGGACTCGACACAATGGGGTCAGTTGGATATAGTAGCCCATACCCCGCCGATTGCCAATGGTGATGCCCAATGGCTCCACCTGGGGACGGAGAGCATGAATTCGCTTAACAATTACTCTGTCTTTTACGACATCAGCATGGTAAACTACCAACCGACTGGCCAGGGTGGCGGCTGAAACCGGCTCCGTGTACTCCAGTAATATCTGAAATAGGGCCAGTTGGGCCGGGGGTAACTCCACCGTGGGGAAGGGGGCTTCCACCCGAGTGACGGAATTACCTGATATTTCAAACAGGCTGGCCAGGGACACCCGCTGACTGTCGGGCTGCACCAGCCGCGCTATAAAAGTTTGGAGGTCGTTGAATGAGATTGTTTTGGGCAGCACCAATACCCCCAGGTCGGCCAGGCGAGTCCGGATCTGTTCTATGGTAGAGGATGCCGTGACAATCAACACCGGGACAGTATGGTATGCCCCGAAGCGCATCCACGTCAGGGCTGCGTAAGCATCAGCGTGCTCATAGAACCAGTCTAAAATGATCAGCGCCGGCGGGTTGACGTAGGCCGCCAGCATCTCGACCATACCCGAGAGCGAATCAGTGACGCGCACGCGATAGTGCGCGTAGAGCGCCGCTTGCAGAGCAGCGCGATAGTGCGGATCATCGTCTACAATGAGAATCGTGGGTTTTGGGCTCATGGATACCTCCATAGCGCGAAGCTATATATTGTACCAGGGACACAGGGACATCAGGGACTTCAGGGACATACCAGGGACACACCAGGGACTTTTTAAAAGTACGGATTTTTACAACTTTTGTGTCAACCACTATATACGGGAGTAATCTTGACTATTAGATACCATAACCAGTGTTGTTTCTCCCTGCCAGGCATATACTTAGCGGGGTCCCTGATGTCCCTGGGTCCCTGGTAGAGAATTTGCCCTTTAATGATCTTCCCCTTTTTACACTGATGTCCCTGGGTCCCTGGTAGAGAATTTGCCGTTTGCAACGCACGCCTCTCCCGGGAGAGACTACCTATCTGGTGCCGGTGAGACTGCCTCGGCTATTCGTCCTGGTCACCGAGTGCGAACCCGCAATGTTCGCGCAGCGCCAGCGGGTCGATGAGCAGTACCCGCTGACGCCCGGCCTGACGATTGATGTAGCACTTGCGTTCCATCTGGCCGCCATCGCGTTCCACCACCAGCCCCTGCTGCCACATCTCGCGGCGTAGGGCATCGCCCAGGGTATCAAAGCGTTCATCCAGTGCAGCCCAATAGGTTTTGGCTTGGGACAGCGCCACGTTGGTCAGTAGATAGATCCGGGTTATCTGGCCCTGTTCCTGATCGTACCAACCCATCAACTCGGCCTGGTAGGGCGGCACATAGTCTTCGGACAATCGTGGCGCAAAGTAGACTTTGCTCTGTGCAGCCAGGTCGGACAGGGCTTGCCAGAACTTGAGCACCGGCGACTGTGCCGCCACCCGGTCGCTCTGCGAGCGCAACAGGTCGACCAGCGCATGGCGATACGCCTCGCCGATCACCGCCGCGTCGTCGGCGTTGCAGCCCCCCGAGTCCGTGGCATAGGCCAGGACCGTGTGCAGCGTGGCGGCCAGCAGGCCGTAATAGTCCGTGAGCCGGCTCTGCCCGGCCGGGAACAGGCCGCGTCCTAACCGACTGTACTGGGCGATGCTTTCCGGCAACTCCCGCGCCAGCCGGTCCCAGTGGCAAGCCAGCCAGATCACATAGCCGGCCATCGCCTGAGCATAGAGGCCCTGTTGAGCTTGGTGCTGAGCCCGGTCCAGCGGCGTATCACCATTGGCCGGCTGGTCCGGCTGGATCACCTGCCCAGCCTCGACTGCTACATAGATCATGCGGCCGACAATGCTCTGCCCTACCAGCGGGCTTTCAGCGGTAGCAATAACCAGTCCCCGGGGTGGGCGCTGCAATCGCTCGGTGAGGTCAGCGTTGGCCCGGCCCCGGGCGCTGCGGTTGCCTACCGAGCGTACCACATAGTGGGCCTTGCGGCTCATGGCTCGAGCCTCGGACGCGCCGGCGTGCGCCGGCGCGTAATCGTCCAGGATGATGGGCGCGTCCTTGACCGCGAACATGGCCCCTTCCAGGTCGGTGGCCGTCGAGGTCCAGTCCTTGGGAGCGCGGTACTCGTGGCCCTGGATAAAGTTCGGACCAAAGTGAGCCAGGGCCAGGTGCGACAACGTAGATTTGCCGCTTTGCGTGATCCCGTAGACCCACATGATAGCATTGAGGGTCTGGATTGGCGCCAGTGGTGCCGCGTACATGGCCAGCCATAGCGGCAGCGTCACGCCCGGGGGGGCTAGGTCCAGAAACTCCAGGCTGGCCGCAATGGCCGGTCGCAGGTCGGCCGGCGGCGCGGGCAAGGCATAACGGCCCAGGTTATTGTTGCCCAGGTCCACCCGCACTGCCGGGTCCAGGCCGTCCGCGCCCAGGCCGCCGCTGGCGGTGAGGTACCGCCGCTGCCCTTCCACCGTGGCCCAGCCGGTGTAGGTGTAGACGCGCTCACGCTGCAACTCGGCCCGGGACACCTCCTGGACGGCTCGCCGCAGTTGGTAGACCCGGCCCGGCGGGACATAGATGATTGGCCGGGCCCCCCAGTGCTTGCCCACCCAGCGCATTCCCTCAAAGTCTTCGGCTCGCACCTCCACCGGCTCCAGCTTGTCGCCGGTGTCCAGCTCGCCGGCCACGGTGTAGACAATGGCTGGCGGGTTGAGGCCATCATCCTGGATCAGCTCATGGGTGATCTGCGCGGCCCAGTTGCCCAGCGGCTCGCCGTAGCAGGTCAAGTGGCCGTCGATGATCTCAAAGGCCCCAGCCCCGTTATTCGAGCCTGCGGCAACTGCTTCCAGCAATTGCCGAAAATCCTTAGCTACGCACAACCGATGCCGGTCACAGATCTCGCGGATGTAGCGGCCTTGCGCAGCCGGGGCCAGGCGAATCACCAGATGAGCCAGGTGATCCAGGTGCTCGTCCAAGGCATAGGCTGGAGCTTGCCGCGCCTGATCGATAGCCAGATCCAGCCAGGGCCGGGCCTGGTCCAACAGCACCGCCAGGTCAGCCCGGGTCCCGCCGGCTTGCAGCCAATCGTTCAGGTCTTTGGCCGGCAGGCCGGCGACGATCATGGTCAACGGCCCCAGGATGTCAGCCACGCCGGCCACCTTGTTCTCAGCATCGGCATCCAGGATCAGGTGCACGGCCTGGTACTGCCGCAGCGCGGCCAGGTCCGGGTGATCGGGGTTTAGCGCGCTGCCGCACAATGCCACCGCCGTGTAGCCCCACTGCCAGGCGGTGATGGCATCGGCCTGGCCCTCGACGATCACCAGCGGCCCCCGGTGTGGTTGCCGGGCCCAGTACAGGTACTTGGGGCCGCGCATGTTGCGGGCCTTGGGCTTTTGCTCGGCGCTGGTGGCCCGCCCACTCAGGTACGTCACCCGGCTGCCCTGGCGATGTGCATAGACCAGATAGCCCGCCGGGATGGCATCATAGAGCGCCTCGTCGCGCTGGGACAACAGCCCGATTTCGGCGGCCCGGTCCAGACTGGCCCCGGCCTGGACCAGGTGGGCCAAGAGCCGGCCATCGCTGTACCCCAGATCCAGGGCCTGGATGGTGTCGTCGGTCCAGCCCCGGCCCCGGGCATAGTCCAGCCCGGCTTGGCCGGCTTCCGACCACAGTAGTGCGGTGTAATAGTCGGCGGCCAGCCGCAGCAGGTCGCGTTCTTGCTGCCGCCGCTCCCGCTGGGCCGGGTCCTCGTTTGTGTCCAGGCCCACGGCCGCCGGCGTCAGGCCAGCGTATTCGATCAGAAACCGCACCGCTTCCAGAAAGCCGTCGGCATCGTCGGGCAGATTACGCCAACGCTGCACCAGGGCAATGGCATCGCCGCCGCCGCAGTGGGTATGACAGTGCCACCGCTGGCGACCATCTTGGCCCTCGAAAATGCTAAAGGCCGTGGCATTGTCGCCGTGATGCAAGGGGCAGGTGCCCCGGCCCTGACGGTCCAGGCGCGCGCCCAGGTGTTGCTGGACCAGGTCGCGCAGATCGATACGTTGCAGCAAATAGTCAGTGTCAATCATGGGGTGTCCTCGTGGGGCCATGTGGCCCGCCAGGGTCGGCGGCGCTGGGTACATCGGGTCTGAGCACAACTATGGCCGCCGGTCGGCAGGTCCTGGATGTGCCGGCAACCCACTGCCTGGCACTGGCGGAACCAGTCCCGGCGCCGCCGCCACTCAGTTTGATGCGCCGGGCAAATGTGGGTTCGGGGATGACCAAAGAACCAGTAGGTGTCAACCTCGTCCTTCAAGCGCCCTTCCGCGAATTGGGCCGCGCACTCGGTGCACTGCCGTAGCTCGCCGGTGAGCCGGGCCAGGGGC
>JAHJIN010000141.1 GCA_018823415.1 Chloroflexota bacterium
AACACCACCGGCAGGCGCTTTTCTTGGGGCGCGCGCGCCAAGTCCAGGGTCACCCACTCCCGCTGCAAAGTGTGCTGGTAAAAGAACTTGATCCCACACAGCGCCACGGTGAACGTGCTGGCTGAGACCCGCTTGTCGTTTCTAAGCCTAAATTTCGCACCTTGAAAACTGGATAGAGAGCCGGACTTTCCAACGCGCCCCAGGTGTGGTACAGTGCGCGTGACATCACCGTCGTTGGAGGTGACGCGATGCACGGCACCACACGGGCACGGGGAACGCGCATCCTGGTTTGGCTGTTCTGGTTCGTGGCCCTGTTGGCTCTGGCCTGGGGTGCGGGTCTGCCGGGCGATCCCTTGGGCATCCACCGGGAGCCGGTGCTCCTGGCCGGCCTGGCCCTGCCCGAACCCACGCCCCAAGACCTGTTTCCCTGGCGACCCCAGGGCCGCTGGCGGCGCTGGGCCTGGCGCCGTTACCAGGCGGCGCGGCGGGTCTACCGGCGGGCGCGGTGGATCTACTATCAGGCGGCCTGGGCGGCGCGGTTGGCCCGCCTGCTGCTGGGCGGGGCTTTGACCATGGCCACGCTGGTCGACCTGCTGACCCGCGCCCAACTGCGGCGCCAAATGGGGGCCTTGCCCGTGCTGTATGCGCTGTTGGAGATCCTCCAGGTGCGCCCGGTCATCAACCGCCACTGCCCCACGGCGGCCGAGATCGACCACGGGACGGTCGCCCTGGTGCTGGTCCTCAATCGCCTCACCGCCCCGCGGGCCCTATGGCGGATTGCCGACTGGCTGGCCCAGACCGTGTTGGTCCAGACGCTGGGCCTGCCGGCGGCCAAATTCAATGATGACCGCCTGGGCCGCACTCTCGCTCCGCGCGCTATCGCCCCGCACCAACGGGAGATCTGGCTGGGCATCGTCCACGAGGCCTTCCTGCGTTTCGACATCGACCTGCGGTTCATCTTCTACGATCTGACCGCCTTTGTGATGCAAGGCGAGTTCACGGATAGCGACCTGGCTGACTATGGCTTTGCCCACAACACCCCCATGGGCAAAAAGAAAGTGAAACTGGGGGTCGCCGCCGCCAGCGACGGGGCCATCCCTACCGAGTATGCGGCCCTCTCAGGCCGCACAGCTGACATCGCCACGGTCCAGGACAACATGGACCGCTTGTGCCGACTGCTGGAACGACAGGGCTACCCGGTGCAGGAAGTGCTGGTCATCGGCGACCGGGGCACCCTGAACCCCGCACTGGCCCTGAAGTACGCGGCCAAGCACCTCAAGTACCTGGCCGGCCTGCAACCCCAGCAGAAAGAACATCGCGAGTTGCTGCGGGCGGGGACCACCGCGCAGTTCCAGGCCTGCCCGCTGACCGCCGAGCGCGGCGCGCGGGGGCGTGCGCATCGCCGTGGGGCCGCTTCTGTGCCGTGCCTTTCCAGCACGACGGACGGACGGTCACCCATCGCGGGCTGGTGGTGCTATCAGGGCCGATGCGCCATGCGCGACGGGTCACGCGGGCCCAACAACTGCGGGCCTTGCGGGCCGAGTTGACGGCGGTGCAAGCCAAGATCGGCCAGAAACGCTACCGCACGGTCCAGGCCGTGCAAGCCCGGGCCAACACCTGCCTGCGCCGCTCCCCCGTAGGTAAACTGATGCAGGCGGCGGCCTACCAAACCGACGACGGGACGGTGGCCCTGCGCTGGTGGGTCAACACCCACGCCCTGTGGCAGGCCAGCCACACCGACGGGCGCTACCTGCTGGTGACCAATGACTTTGCCCTCTCGGCCCAGCGGATGCTGGCACTCTATCGGGCCAAGGACCAGTTGGACAAGCGCTTTCTGATCAGCAAGCAGGACCTGCGGGTGCGGCCCATCTACCTGCACCAGGACGACCGCATTGAGGCCATGCTGCTCCTCAACATGATCGCGCTGTTGGCCTACAGCCTGTTGGAACGAGAGGTCCGGCAGCACGGTCTGCCCCTGACGCTGCGGCAGCTCATCGCCCAGTTGGAGAACCTGACGGTGATCGAGACCCACTGCTGGGATGGCAGCGTGCTCTACCGCCTGACCCCCGTCAGCGCTGACCAGCAGGCGTTACTCGCCGTAGTCGCCCAAATCTTGACCCAGCGGCGCATCCCGCGGGTGCGCCCCGCCTTGGGCCGCGGGGGGGATCATCTGATCTGGCTCACTCCGCCCGGCCGCGCCCCGACGGACGAGGGGGCCAGACCGATTACCTCGCGCCTCATGGAACTCAGCGAGGCCACCATGTAAGCCCGCCAGACCCGACCGAGGGAGAAAACCCGTCTGCCCGCCCGCAGACCAGAACCTGCCTGACCTGGCCCCCAACGGGTGCCTACACCGGGTTTGTGGCCCCGGCCAGGCCCGAACCAGTGGTAGGCCCTGGTCTACCGCTTGATCCAGGACGCTCCGGCTCTCTTATCTCGTTTTTAAGGTGCGGAAAATAGGCTAAGGTACAGCAAGTACTGCCGCAGCTCTTCTTCGGTGATCTGATCGGGCGACTTGTGGTAATACTCGGCCAACCGGCGCACAGCGTGCACATAGGCGACTTGGGTATTCTCGGCCAGGCCGCGCAGTTGCAGGTCCTCGA
>JAHJIN010000142.1 GCA_018823415.1 Chloroflexota bacterium
CCTTCGCGCACCAGCAGGTCCACGATGCGCCGACTGGCGGTGTGCAAGTAGTGGTTGATGCGCCGGGTCCGCTTATCACCCAGGCGGTCGATGCGGTGCGATTCGTGCTGCCCCGTTGGCAAGTGGGACTGCAACTGGGCCTTGCGCTTGTTGTAGAACTGGTTGATCGACTTCAGGGGGCGACCGTTAACTACTAGAGGCGCGAAGCCTGGTTTGTTTGAAGCTATCGCCGCCAGGTTGTTCAACCCGATGTCTACGCCAGCGAGGAGGTCCAGATCCAGTCCGAGAGCGGGGGCAGGGTCTACGGTGTACACGACTTCTAGCACGTAGTGAGTTTTCTTGGGGACGATGCGCACCTGGTCCACGTGCTGCTGCTTGGTCCTGACGGTCAGGGCCAGGCCCGAGGGCTTGATCCGGCCCTGGCGCAAGGCCCTCTCGCTGATGGCCTGGGCGGTGTAGACCAGCACGAAGCGGCCGGTCTGCTTGTCCAGGTACTTGGGAATGCGGGGTGGGCCCAGGAACTTGGCGGGGTCCTGACAGTACTCCGCCCGGGCGCGCCAGAACGCCTGCCAGTTCTGGGCCAGCAAGCGCAGCACCTGTTGGGAGACCTTGCGCGGCAGGGTCTGATACTCTGGGGTGTCCTTCCCGCAGGGGGCTGCGCCGAACATGTGGTACAACTTGTTGTAGGATAGTATCTTCCCATCAGCAAAGAACCGCTGCCGTACTTCGTAGTTGGCCCGGTTGTAGAGGTTCTTGGCCGCGAAAGCCGCGCGGTCTACCTCAAACCAATGGGAGTGAGTTTTCTTGATGACATGCTGTTCTACGAGTTGCACGTGCAGTGTCCTGTGGATCAGTCATTGGACTAGAGTTCCCAGATGATTCTCTCGATCTTGCGTTTTGATCGGCGTTGCCCGCCCATGGCAACCTTGCTGTTCCAATTTGCGAGCATAATCGCTGAGCTTCATGCTCAGAGTATAGCACAAATGTTCTATAGTGTCAAAGGATGTCTATCAGTCGAGAAATCGGTTGTGATACTATGGCGATCCCGCCCCGGCCCCAGCTTGGCTCGCTGCGCGTAAAACTGGCGCTGATCTCGTTCGGCACGTTCCTGGTCACCACGGCCTGCGGCTGGCTGCGCCCATGCGCAGAACCGACACCGGTCATTACGTGCTATACGGCTGTCGCCCCCACAGCCTCCTCCACACCCGCCGTCATGTGCTATGAAGTGATCCTGCCTACCATCACTGCCACACCCTCCCCGACGATGCTGATGTGTTACACTCCCACGCCCAGCCCGGTGTGTTATGATACAGCGACTATACCAGGCCCGGCGCCCGTGACAACCCCCTCTGCCACCCCGCAAGCTCGCCAGACGCTGCTGGAGACGCTGCTGGCCGAGGGGCGCTTTCCCGGGGCCGTCGCCGACCAGTTGGGACAATGAGCCGTGGCACGCCTGGACCGGCTGGATAAGGTTTGTTTGAGGCAATGCCACTCTGCACTGGAACCATAGGTCAGATGCAAGCGTTTACAAATCGACAGTGAACGTACGTCGCACCAATGGAGGATAATACTATGGCAATCCCGCCCCGCTCGCTGCGTGTGAAACTGGCCCTGCTCTCCTTCGGCACGTTCCTGGTCACCATGGCCTGCGGCTGGCTGCGCCCGTGTACAGACCAGCCGCCCATCACCACGTGCTATGCGATCGCCCTACCCACAGACACACCCACTCCTCCCATCGTCACGTGCTATACGGCGGTGCCCCCCACGGCTACCCCCTCCCCCACGCTGGTGTGTTACACCCCCACGCCCAGACCGATGTCACCGACGCCTCCCTCTGTCACCCCGCAAGCTCGCCAGATATTGCTGGAGACACTGCTGGCCGAGGGCCGTTTCCCTGGCGGGGTCGCTGACCAGTTGGGACAATAGGCCGTGGCGCACCGTGACCGACTCCACGCAACCCTGGAACGCTGGCAGCAACAGCTTGCGGCAATGCAGGCCCAACTGACCGGCCAGCCGTCGCCGCAGGCCGGCCCCTACTATATCCTCGAACTGACCCCACGCTGCACCCAGGACTGCCGTTATTGCTACAACGTGTGGAAGCTGCGCCCCGAGTTCGTCACGGGCGAACTGGACACGGCGCAGTGGTGCGCGCTCATCGCCAAGTTGCAGGACGAGACCGGCTGCCGGCTGGTGACGTTCTCCGGCGGCGAGCCGCTGCTGCGCCCGGACTGGCGCGACATCCTGGCCTTTTGCCATCAGCGGGGCCTATCAAGCATCCTCATCACCAACGGCGGCCTGCTGGACGCCGAGGCGCTCCGCTTCTGCCTGGACCACGGTGTTACCATGTTCGAGTTGACGCTGTTGGGCAGTGACGCTGCCACGCACAACCGGCTGACCCGCACGCCGGGCAGTTGGGGGCGAGCGCTGGCGGCCATGACCTTGCTGTACCAGGCCCAGGCCACCTGGTGTGGCGTATTCGTCGCCACCCGCGAGAACATTGCCCAGGTGCGGCAGACATTGGAGATGGTCATCGCGCTGGGGGCCACGACGGTGATGTTCAATCGGTTCAACCCTGGCGGTGAGGGCGCGCGCCACCTGGACCTGCTGCCTACCGTGGAACAGGTACAAGAGGCGCTGGCCGTGGTGGACGAGTTAGCCGCCGCTTATGGCCTCTCGGCCGCCGCCTCCATCCCCATCATGCCGTGCCTGATAGACACCAGCCCCTACCGGCACATCGGCTTTGGCTATTGCGCCGCCGGGCGCGAGAACGCCTACTATACCGTCAGCCCCGACGGGCGCGTGCGCCCCTGCAACCACACGGCTACCATTCTGGGCGACCTGCGCACCCAGACCCTGTCCGAGATGCTGGCTGGCCCCACGCTGGCCGAGTTCACCGCCGCCGCACCGGACGTCTGCCGGCCGTGCCCGGGCCTGCCAACCTGCCGGGCCGGTTGCCGCGCCGCCGCTGAGGTCTGCTTTGACTCGCTCGCCGCGCCAGAGCCGTGGCTGCGCGCCAACCTGGACCGGCTGCCACCCCAGCCCGCATAACGTAGGGACGCGGTTGAATCGCGCCTCACTTTACCGCCGTTACGGGTGCTCCGGCCCGCATCAGGGACCGGGGCCTTGATGCGTGATGGGCCGGGTAGGGTACCTTGCGCTGCCTGGTTGGCCGCCAAAAGAAACCCGGCCTGGGGCATCGCTTCCGGGCCATCGTTTTGTCCCCACTACACCACACCGCCGCGCCAGTCGTTGACCGCGCCGCCAGGAGATGTTATACTGGATGTGTAGAGTTCAATCAGGAAATGCGCGCACCCGGCATGACACAGGAGATAAAAATGAGCAGGACGCTACAACTAACCGCGGTGATCGAGCGAGAAGAGGACGGCTATGTGGCAACGTGTCAGGAACTAGGCATCGTCAGCCAGGGTCAAACCGTGGAGGACGCCCGGCGGAATCTGCTCGAGGCCGTCGAAGGGTTCTTTGAAGTTGCATCCCCTTCAGAGATTCGACGCCGGCTGAAAAAGGAAACCTACGTCATGCCCATTATGCCGACTGTGCCAACTCCCTCGGCCAAACAAGCGGCGAGGTGAACAAGTGCCCAGGTTGCGCGTTCTTTCCGGCCAAGACGTTTGCAGGCTCATGTCCCAGCACGGCTTTGCCCAAGTTCGACGCAAGGGTAGCCATATCATCATGCAGAAGAAGGAAAGAGGCACGACGATCACCGTACCTGTGCCAGACCATGACGAGTTGAAAATGGGCACACTGATGGGAATCATCAAGCAGTCTGGCTTGCCTCGTTCGCTCTTTGAAGTGGGGTGATTGTCGGTCCTCGTCCGTTTGCCCTGCTCTCCCGGTTGTCCCCTCTCCCTACCAATGGTATAATTCCCTCACATCCCCATACTCACATCACAGGACAGCACCCATGACCGCTGATCCATTATCCGCCTTTGCCCCGGCCGTCCGCACCTGGTTTGTGGAAACGCTAGGCGCGCCCACGCCGCCCCAGGCCCAGGGCTGGCCGCCCATCCAGCGCGGCGAGCACACGCTCATCCTGTCGCCTACCGGGTCCGGCAAGACCCTGGCGGCCTTTTTGTGGGGCATCAACCGGCTCTACGAGGAACTGGCCGCCGACGAGGGGCCGGAGGGCGTGGAGTTGCTCTACATCTCGCCCCTCAAGGCCCTGAACAACGACATCGAGCGGAACCTGCGCGTGCCCCGGGCCGGCATCCGCCAGGTGGCCCGGCGCCTGGGCGAGCCGGACCCGGACATCCGGGTCATGGTCCGCACCGGCGACACGCCCCAATCGGCCCGGGCCAGCATGGTCAAGCGCCCGCCGCACATCCTCATCACCACGCCGGAGAGCCTGTACCTCATCCTCACGTCGCCGGTGGCCCGCGAGATGTTCCGCAGCGTGCGCACCGTCATCATAGACGAGATCCACACCCTTTGCAGCAACAAGCGCGGCGTCCACCTGGCCCTCAGCCTGGAGCGGCTAGAGCATCTGGCCGACGAACCGCCCCAGCGCATCGGCCTCTCCGCCACCCAGCGCCCCCTGGACGAAGTCGCCCGCTTCCTCGGCGGCTACGCTTACCCTCCCCCCGTGGAAGCGGGTTCCCCTCCCCCGCGTGCGGGGGAGCCCCTCGCTTCGCTTCGGGAGGCTACGCACGAGACAGGGGTGGGGGCTCGCCCTGTCACCATCGTCGACGCCGGCACCACCAAACCGCTAGACCTTCAAGTGGTCACCGTGGCCCGGGATTTCGCCGACCTGCCCGGCGGGTCCATCTGGCCGCTGGTCATCCCGCGCACGCTGAACCTCATCCGCCAGCATCATACCACCCTGGTCTATGCCAACAGCCGCCGCCAGGCCGAGCGCGCCGCCGACCGCCTCAACGAGCAGTACGCTGTCGAGAGCAAGGAAGAAGGCCCGCCCGGCGACCCCACCGCCCTCTTGCGCGACGGCGTCCCGGTGGGCCAGGGGTTCCTGGGCACCGGCCGCACCGACGGGCCGTTTCGCGCCCACCACGGCAGCGTCAGCAAGGAAATGCGCCTGGAGCTGGAGCAGGATCTCAAGGCCGGCCGGCTCCCGGCCCTCATCGGCACCAGTTCCCTGGAGCTGGGCATCGACATCGGGTCCGTGGACCTGGTGGTGCAACTGGGGTCGCCCAAGGGCGTGGCGCGTGGTCTCCAGCGCGTGGGCCGCAGCGGGCACCTGGTGGGCCAGACCAGCAAAGGCCGCTTTTTCCCGCTGTTCAAAGAAGACCTCGTCGAATGCGGGGCGCTGGCCGGGGCCATGCTGCGCGGCGATGTGGAACCTACCTACACGCCCCAGAATTGCCTGGACGTGCTGGCTCAGCAAGTCGTGGCGATGGTCAGCGTGCAGGACTGGGACGTGGACGAGCTATACGCCCTCGTGCGCCGGGCCTACCCGTATCACCGCCTGTCGGACCGGGTGTTCCGGGGCGTGCTGGACATGCTGGCCGGCAAGTACCCCTCGGCCGCGTTTCGCGAGCTGCGCCCGCGCATCGCCTGGGACCGGGTCCACGATCGATTGGCCGCACTGCCGGGCAGCCGGCTCCTCGCCATCCGCAACGGCGGCACCATCCCCGACCAGGGCACGTTTGGCGCCTATCTGCCGGACCGCAAGACCAAGATCGGCACCCTGGACGAAGAATTCGTCTACGAGACACGCCCCGGCGACACCATGACCCTGGGCTCTCAGACCTGGCGCGTGCTGGACGTGACCGACGACCGGGTGGTGGTCTCGCCGGCCCCCGGCGCCGTGCCCCGCATGCCCTTCTGGCGCGGCGACGCCCCCCGGCGCGACTATCACACCGGCCTCCTCCTGGGCCGCTTCCGCCGCGAGTTGGCGGAACGAATTGAATCCTCCCTCCCCCCGCGCTTCGCGCGCCCCTCCCAGTGGGAGGGGGAACCTGGCACCGGGTCCCCTCCCCCCTTGAGGGGGGAGGGCCGGGGAGGGGGGGAGAGTTCGGCAATGGCTGAATGGCTCCAACGCGACCATGCCCTGGACCGCCTCTCCGCCCTCACCGCCACTGACTATGTGCGCCGCCAACTGGACGCCGTGGGCGCCATCTCGTCCGACAGGACCGTGCTGGTGGAAACCTTTCAGGACGCCGTGGGCGACCTGCGACTGGTCATCCACTCGTGCTTTGGGGCGCGGGTGAACAGCCCGTGGGCGCTGGCTCTGGTCTCGGCGTTCCGCGAGTTCATGGGCCACAACGTGGAGGTACAGGTCAACGACGACGGCATCCTGTTCCGGTTCCTGGAAGTGGACCGCGAACCACCGGTGCACCTGGTCCGCGAGATGGGCGCGACGGAGGCCCGCGAGCGGCTGCTGGCCGAGCTGCCCAATTCGGCGCTGTTCGGAGCCCAGTTTCGCATGAATGCGGCCCGGGCGCTGCTCTTGCCCGGCGCCAGCGGCGCGCAAAAGCGTACCCCGTTCTGGCTGCAGCGCCTGCGCGCCAAGGACCTGCTGGCCGTCGCCAAGGATTTTGACGACTTTCCCATCGTGGCCGAAACCTATCGCGACTGCCTGCGCGACGTGCTCGACATGGAGCACCTGACCGAGGTGCTGAACGCCATCCAGGCCGGCGACATCAAGGTGGTGGAAATCGAGACCGCCGTCCCATCGCCGGTGGCGGCCAGCCTGCTGTTCGATTTTATCGCCATCTATATGTACGAGCACGACGCGCCCAAGGCCGAGCGGCAAATGCAGGCGTTGGCCATGAACCGTGAATTGCTGTCGGAATTGCTGGACGAGGCGGCGCTGCCGGACCTGCTCCGGCCGGAGGCCCTGCGCGACGTGGCCGGCTCGCTCCAGCGTACGGCCCCCGGCACTCGCGCCCGCACCGCCGAGGAGTTGACCACCCTCTTTCTGGCTCTGGGCGACCTGACCGCCGACGAGGTCGCTGCTCGCTGCGACCCAGTCCAGCCTGGGCTGGGCGGTGATGCCGCTGCCTGGCTGCATGAACTGACCACGTCCGGCCGCCTGGTCGAGGTTACCATCCCTACGAGCACCAACCTGGAGGCCCGTTACGTCCTGGCCGAGCACTACCCGGTCTATCGCACCGCCTTCGACCTGGGCTCCCCCTCCCGGCACAGCCCCCTGCGGGAGCGGGAGGGGGGAAGGGGGGAGGGAGAACTCGCTCCCTACCATACCCCCGACGACGCCTGCCGCGCCATCCTCCGCCGCTTCCTGAACGCCAGCGGCCCGGTCACTCGCGCCGCTGTCCTCCATCGCTACGCCTTCCAGGCTGACTGGTTGGACGAGACCCTGACCGCCCTGGTCGAGTCTGGCGAACTGGTCAGCGGCCGCATCTCGCCGGATAGCACCGAAACCGAGTTCTGCGACCGCCGCAACCTGGAGCGCATCCACCGCCGCACGTTGACCCTGCTCCGCAAAGAAGTGCAGCCGGTCAACGTCTATGCCTACGCCGATTTCCTGGCCCGCTGGCAGGGCTTGCATCCCGAACACTACCAGCGCGGTCCGGGCGGCCTGGTACGCGTGTTGCAGCAACTCCGGGCCGCGCCGGCTTCTTTCACGGTCTGGGAGCGTGATTTGCTGCCCCTGCGTCTGCCCGATTTTCGCCCGACCGAACTGGAGGCCCTGTGCCAGCGTGGCGAGCTGGTGTGGGTGGGGTCCGGCGGCACGGATCTGAAACGGGGCCGGGTGCGCTTTTTGTTCCGGGGTGAAGGAGCCTTGTTCCTGGACACACCCCCTTTAGATGACGAACTGGGGCTCTCTGACGCGGCCCGGCGCGTCCGCGATTTCCTGCGGTCCGAGGGGGCCTGTTTCTTTGCCGACCTGCAGGCCGGCCTGCGATTGTCGCCGGACGCGCTGGCGGCGGCCCTGGGTGAGTTGGTGCTGGCCGGCCTCGTCACCAACGACACCATCGCCGGCCTGTACGAGCTGGTCGAGCGGGCGCCGGCCCCGGCGGGGACCGACGACCGGCCGCCCCTCAGCAGCCTGGAGGCCGAGTTGCAGGCGTGGCGGGCGGCACGTCCCGGCCTGCCGGTATCGCCCGGGCGCTATCGCCAGGCCAAGCGCGACGTGGCCCGGCGGCTCGGGCAAACGCCCGGGCAGCCGGACCTGCGTTGGAGCGGCCGCTGGGGCCTGGTCCACCGCATCGGCGTGTGGGGGCCGGAGAAGGAATTGCCGCTGGCGGAACGGCTCGACCGGCAAGCCCGGCAACTGATGCAGCGCTACGGCATCGTCACGCGGCAGAGCCTGGAGGGCGAGGAAGGGGCCTGGGACTGGGGTCTGCTCTACCCGCAGTTTCAGCGCATGGAGATGCGCGGTGAGGCCCGGCGCGGCTATTTCGTGGAGGGACTGCCCGGCGTCCAGTTTGCCTTGCCCGAGGCCGTAGAGCGGTTGCGAGCCTGGGGGCAACTGACACCCGACGCCGAGGGGGAATTGGTCTTGCTGAACGCCGGCGACCCGGCCAACGTCTGCCCGTACATGGAAGTCCCGGACGGCGACCCGGCCCGCTTTTCCCGACTGCCATCCAACTATGTGGTGTTGCTGCGCGGCCGGCCGGTCCTGCTTTTCGAGACGGCCCGCGAGCGCGTGACCACGCTGCCAGGCCTGGAGCCGTCCGTCGCCCAGCGCGCGTTCGAGCTGTGCCGGGCGCACATCGCAAGTTGGGCCAGGCGCGTGTCCGTTCAGACGTGGAACGGCGAACCGGTGCTCAACGGCCCCGCCCAGCCGCTGCTGGAGGCCCTGGGCTTTCGCCGCGAGCCGCCGGGGATGGTGTGGGAAGGAAACTGACCGCCGCGGCTGACCAACGCCGGCCGACCGCCGTCATAGAAGGAGATAACCGTCAGCTGCCCCCCGACTCAAGGTCGGGGGCTTGGGAGGAAGACCCCAGGCCTGGTTGACCAGCCTCAGCCACCAGTCGCAAGGCTGATGGGGCTACGTTGTCGGTAGAGCTAGCACCTTTACCAAGGCTTTTCCGCAGGATCCTGTGGGCGAGCCGCGATAGGGGACGTACCCTGGAATACCCCCTCAGTTCCAGGCTCTACAACCGGCAGTTGCAGACAAGCTGCAGGGTAGGCGCGCAACGGACTGCCGGACGCG
>JAHJIN010000143.1 GCA_018823415.1 Chloroflexota bacterium
CGCCATTGCTGCGCACCCCCCAGAACTCGAATTGCTGCGGCTCGCCGTTAAAGGCATTTTCGACCATTTGTGCGATCTGGGCCAAGTCGTTCTTCCCCGGCGCGCTTACGATCTGGGGCGTCTGACCGATAAAGAATTCCTTTGGGTGTCCATACATCTGCACAGCGCCTTCATTGACGTCCAGAAAACGCCCCTCACTATCCTGGATGTAGATGGCTTCTGCCACACTGTTGAACAGGCCGCGATAGCTTTTCTCGCTCTCGCGCAGCGCGTCTTCCGCTGGCTTGCGCTCGGTGATGTCGCTCAGCACGGCGCGGCACACCGTCGCGCCATCGGCGTCCGGCCCGGCGGTCGCCTCCAATCGTGCCCAGAACGAGCATTTGTCCGCGCGCCACATACGCAACTCGCACACCTGCGGATCGCCGGTTTCAAAGAGCAGGCGGCGGTGTCGGTAATAGATGTCCTGGTCCTCTGGCAGGATGTAGTGGGTCAGCGGTTGCTTGACCAGTTCGCCCCGAGCCACGCCCAGCAGGGTGGCGGCGGTGAGGTTGGCTTCCAGGATCAGCCCCGCGTCGCTGATGGTGAGATAGCCCACCGGGGCCAGGTCATACAGGTCAAAGTACCGCGCCCGCGCGGCGGTCTGCTCTTCTTGCGCCCGGCGCAGTTGCTCGTTCTGCATCTCCAGCTCGACCTGGTGGACGCGCAGTTCGTGGAGCAGTCGCCGGGCCTCTTCCGGCGAAAGGGCGGCCAGGTCTTGCTCATCTGATGCCCGGACCTGGGCCTCGGCCCGCTGGCGCAGACTGGCCGCCTGATCGTGGGCTGCAGTTTCTTGGTTCACGGAAGCACCTCTCACCAATCTTCGCCCGGCTCAATCGCCAGGAGGATCAGCCGGGTCTGACCCGTTTCACCCAGGATGCGGCGGGCGTTGAGCCGCATGGTGCGCCGGCCAATCTGCTCGAACTCGTGGATCACCTCAAAATCGTCAAACGTGGTGTTCTGGGGCAAGACCTCTTCCAGCAGCCGGCGCAAGGCCGGGATGTCCCACTGGCCGTTGCCCAACTCGTACAGCGCGTGCCCCAGGGTCTCGGCCGGCTGCACCTGGAACGCGCGGTAAAAGGCCCGGTTGGCCGACACCACGTTCAGGGCTTCATCCAGCACCAGCAGCGGCTCGCGCACCGTGGTCACAATGCTCTCGGCCAGGGTTTGCGCCTCGCGCAGCGCCGCTTCGGCCTGCTTGAGTTGGGTGATGTCCACAAACGTGAGTACCGCCCCCTCGATGACGTTCTCCAGGGTGCGGTAGGGCCGGATGCGCATGAGGTACCAGGCGCCGGTGATGGTCTGCACCTCCCTCTCGACAGGCACCAGGCTGTCCAGCACGGCCTGCACGTCGGCCACCAGACGGTCATAGCCCACCAGGTTGGCGGCGATATGGCCCACCGGCCGGCCGATGTCGGTGGGGATGAGGTTGATCACCGGGGTGGCGGCCGGCGTAAAGCGGGCGATGCGCAGTCGCTGGTCCACAAAGAGGGTGCCTACCCCGGTGCCGGCCAGCAGGTTGTTCATGTCATTGTTGGCCCGGGTCAAGTCGGCTACCTTGGCTTGCAGCTCGGCGTTGACCGTGGCCAGTTCCTCATTGACCGATTGCAGTTCTTCTTTGGAGGTCTCCAACTCTTCATTGGTGGATTGCAGTTCCTCGTTGACCGATTGCATCTCTTCGTTCGTGGACTTTAGTTCTTCGTTGGCGGTTTCCATCTCTTCCAGGGTGGTCTGGAGGTATTCTTCTTTAGCCCGCAGTTCTTGCTCCAGCGCGGCGATGCGTCCGGCTCCATCGGAAGTGCCCGCACCTGCGCCCGCATCTGCGGCGGCATCTGCGCCCGCACCTGCGGCGGCGCCCACTGGCGCCGGCACCTCTTCCAGGATGATCAGGAACAGGTCGGGATGTGCCGCCACCGGCTGCACCGTCAGATTCACGGTGATGAACTCGCCGTTGGTGCGGACCCGCAGCCCCGGGGTGCGCACCGGTTCCTGGTGGACCACCACCCGGTGCAGGGCAGTGGTCAAGGCCCGCTGCAACCCCTCGCGGGCCATGGTCAGGATGTTCAAGCCGGCATCGCCGGGTGCCGGCTCCAGGTATTGGCCAGTGCGGCCATAAATGTGCAAGATCTCGCCGCGGCCATTGACCAGCACGCCGGCCGGCCCGTAATGTTGCAGCAGGGCCTGCTCGGTCAGTTCGTGGAGACCGACCCGACTGGCGGCGGCCCGCAGCGGCGCGGGCGCCCGGCCTTCCTGCAGTGGCGGTACAAAGTCGCCCAGCGCCGGGCGGGCGGCACCGGGCACGTCCGTCTGGCGCAGATAGAGCTTCCATTTGCGATCCAGAGCCTTGAAGAGCGTTGCCAGGTCGCCCACGGTCTCGGACGTGCCCAACAAGAGCACGCCCCCCTGGTTCAGGGCATAGTGGAACAGGCGCATAAGCTTTTTCTGCAAATCGGCGTTCAGATAGATCAGCAGGTTGCGGCAACTGATCAGGTCCAACCTGGAAAATGGCGGGTCCTGGATCACGTCCTGATCGGAAAAGACCAGCAGGTCGCGGATGCTCTTCTGGATGCGATAGTCGCCCCCCGGGTCCGCACGGGCCGCGTCCGCACGGGCCGCGTCCGCACGCCCCGTGTCTACACGGGCCGCGTCCTGTGAGAAAAAGCGCGCCAGCCGTTCCGGCGAGATGTCGGCGGCGATGCTGGCCGGGTAGACGCCGCGGCGCGCCTGGTCGATGGCTTGCCGGTCGATGTCGGTGGCAAAGACCTGCACCTTGAAGGATTGTTTCAGGGTCTCCAGGTGTTCCTGGATCAGGATGGCGATGGAATAGGCTTCTTCGCCGGTGGCGCAGCCGCACACCCAGACGCGCACCGGCGCGCCGGCCGGCTTGCCGGCAAAGAGGCGCGGGATGACCTGGGCCTGCAAGGCGGCGAACGCCTCCGGGTCGCGGAAAAAGCTGGTGACGCCGATCAACAAGTCGCGAAAGAGGGCTTCCGCCTCGGCCGGGTTGCCCCGCAGGAACCGCACGTATTCGTCGTCCTGCTCGATCTGGTGTAGGGCCAGGCGCCGCTCGATGCGGCGGACGAGGGTGTTCTCCTTGTACTGGGAAAAATCGTGGCCGGTCTGGGCGCGCAGCACGGCGCAGATCTGGTGCAGGGTGTCGCCGGCCTGGGGAGCGGGGGGCGAGACCGGGCGGAGCCGGGTGGCAAAGGCGTGGGTCACGTAGGCGATGAGCTGGGCCGGCATCTCGGCTGGCGGCAGCACATAGTCCACCAGGCCGGTGGCAATGGCGCTGCTCGGCATCCCGTCGTACTCGGTGGACGTGGGGTTCTGGGCCATGACCATGCCGCCCTCGCCCTTGACCGCGCGCACCCCCAGCGTGCCGTCGCTGCCGGTGCCCGAGAGTACGATGCAGATGGCTCGCTCGCGCTGGTCCTGGGCCAGGGAGCGAAAGAAAAAGTCGATGGGCAGCCGCAGGCCGCGCGCCGCCGTGGGCTCTAACAACTGCAAGGTGCCGTTGAGCAGGGCCATGTCGCGGTTGGGCGGGATGATGTAGGCGCAGTTGGGCTGGACCGTCATCCCATTCTCCACTTGGTAGACCTGCATGCGGGTGTAGCGCCGCACCAGGTCCGCCAGGATGCTCTTGTGGTCCGGGGCCAGGTGCTGCACCAGCACAAAGGCCATGCCGGTCTCGGTATCAGCCGGCATGGCCGAAAAAAAGGCCTCGAAGGCAGCCAGCCCCCCGGCCGAGGCGCCAATGCCGACAACGGGAAAGCCGGGCGCGGGTTCCTCAGCGGCCGTGGCGGTTGGGTCTGCGCTGGTCGGGGCGGCTGGGGTTTGTTTCTTTTTCGTCATGGGTCCACCTCCCGGTGCAGTTCGTGCGGTTTCTCAGAACTATTATAGCATAACGGGAGGACATTTGCTATATTGAGCAGTGGTCGGTGGTGAGGGTGTTTGTCACGTTCTGGCACACGGGGTGTGTGCTTGCACTCTCCCTACCAGGGGGCGGGTGGCTATGTTCACGTACGAGGGTCGCCGGTCCTATGGTGTTTCGACCAGCGCTTCCAGCATGCCCTGGAGTGTTGCCAGCCAGTTGGCCCCGGCGTGTTTCTTGGGCAGGCGCACCTGGTTGCTGCCAAACTTGAGGTGGCTGCCATAGCGCCGATATAGCGTGGCCCGGCTCACCGGGACGGCGCCCGAAAACCGCAGCACGAACTCGTTGTCTTCCAGGACCAGGCTTTCCACGCCGGCCTGAAGCGCCAACGCTCGCAGGCGCAGGATGTCCAGCAGGTTATCCAGGGCCGACGGCAGTGGTCCAAAGCGATCCGCCAGCTCGACCGCCAGGTCATCTACCTGGGCGATGTTGGTCACATCGCCCAGGCGCTGGTACAGGTTCAGGCGCACGCCGTCGTCGGTCACGTACTCGGGAGGGATGTAGGCGTCTACCGGTAGGTTGATGGCCGGCATGTGTTCGGGGATCAGGCGTGGTTCGGTGATTTGGGCTTCGGGGCCGGCGGCGCGCAGCTCTTCGACGGCCTGGTTCAGCAGCCGGCAATACAGGTCAAAGCCCACGGCGGCAATGTGGCCGTGCTGCTCGGTGCCCAGGATGTTGCCGGCGCCCCGGATCTCGAGGTCGCGCATGGCCACGCGATGACCGGCCCCCAGCTCGCTGGCCTCCAGGATGGTTTGCAGGCGCTGTTGGGCCGTCTCGGTGATGGCCCGGCCCGGCGTGGTGAAAAAGTAGGCATAGGCCTGGTGCCGGCCGCGCCCTACGCGGCCGCGCAACTGGTACAACTGGGCCAGGCCAAAACGGTCGGCCCGATCCACGATGAGCGTGTTCACGTTGGGGATGTCCAGCCCGCTCTCGATGATGGTGGTGCAGATGAGCACGTCATAGCGTCCCCCGGCGAATTCGATCATTACCCGTTCCAGGGACTCTTCGTCCATCTGGCCGTGCCCCACCGCGATCTCGGCCTCGGGCACCAGGTCGCGCAGTTGGCCGGCCACCCAGGCGATGCTCCGCACCCGATTGTAGACATAGTACACCTGGCCGCCGCGTTCCATCTCGCGCAGGATGGCCTCGCGGATCAGGGCTGGGTCGCGCTCACCCACAAAGGTGCGCACGGCCAGCCGGGCTTCGGGCGGCGTGTCGATGGTGCTCATGTCGCGCACGCCGGCCAGGCTCAGGTACAGGGTGCGGGGGATGGGTGTGGCGGTGAGGGTGAGCACGTCCACTTCCTGGCGCAATTGCTTGAAGCGCTCCTTTTGCATCACCCCAAAGCGCTGCTCCTCGTCAATGATCACCAGCCCCAGGTCTTTGAACTCGATGTCCTGCTGGATGAGTCGGTGCGTGCCGATGACCATGTCTACCGCACCTTGTTTCAGGCCGTCCAGGATGTTCTGCTGCTCGCGAGGGCTGCGGAACCGCGATAGCATCTCCACGCGGAGGGGAAACGGGTTCAGGCGCTCCTGGAGCGTGGCATAGTGCTGCTGGGCCAGGACCGTGGTGGGGACCAGCAGGGCCACCTGCCGGCCGTCCATCATGGCCTTGAACGCGGCGCGCAGGGCCACCTCGGTCTTGCCATAGCCCACGTCGCCGCAGATGAGCCGGTCCATGGGGCGCGGCTGCTCCATGTCGGCCTTGACGGCCTGGATGGCGGCCAGTTGGTCGTCGGTTTCCATATAGGGGAACGAGGCTTCCAGGTCGCCCTGCCAGATGGTATCAGGCCCAAAGGCATAGCCCGGGGCCAGTTCGCGGGCGGCATACACCTCCAATAGCTCGCGGGCCACCTCGCGGGCCGCTGCGCGAACGCGTTCTTTGACGCGCTGCCAGTCGGCAGAGCCCAGGCGGTGGACGGCCGGCGGCAGGCCGGTGGACCCCACGTAGCGGCTGATGCGGTCTACCTGTTCCATCGGCACATAGAGCTTGTCGGCGTCGGCATAGTTGATGAGCAGGTATTCCCGGTCCGCGCCTTCCAGGTCCAGCTTGATGAGGCCGCCATAGCGCCCGATGCCGTGGTCAATGTGGACCACGTAATCGCCAGGCTGCAATTCGGCCAGAAAATTGCGCTGTTCGGTGACAGACCGGCGCTTGATGATGCGGCGCGGCGGCTTGGCCCAGCCGAATAGCTCGGCGTCGGTGAGCAGGACCAGGGTTTCCCTTTCCCCGGGGGGAAGAGATGGGGTGTCGCTACCGAGGGGCAGCCGCCAGCCGCCGGCCAGGGTGCCGTTGATCAAGGTGAGGCTGCCGGGGGCTGGCGGATCGTCGATCTGGCTCACCGGTGTGGCGATGACGTCGCGGTCGTGTAGCAGGACCGATAGCCGCCGGGCCTGGTGCGTCACCACCACCACGCGCTGTCCCTGCGCCATCCATGATTGGCAATCGTCCATCACCTGGCGCAGTTGGCTCGAATAGGCATTGATGGGCTGCCAGGGACCGGGTGTCACCGGCTCGTCGGTTTCCAGGGCATAGCCGGTGTCGATGACCGAGTGTGCTTGCAGGCGCGGGGCCAGGTCGTCCCAGAGGAGATAGGGCCGGTGCAGGTTGGGGGGCAGCAGGCCCCGGGCCGCCATATCGTCCCGGCGTTGGGTCGATTGCTCGTCCAGGCGAGCCAGGGCGTGGATCACGGCAGATTGGTCTTCCAGGAGCACCAGGGCGTCGGCCGGCAAATAGTCCAACAGGCCGGTGGGCTGCGGGTGCAGGTAGGGGAGGTAGGTTTCCAGGCCCGGGAAGGGGCGTTGCTGGCGCAGGCGTTCCCGGTCCTCGGCGAGGCGCTGCCGGGTCTCTGGATCGCAAGGGTCGAGGTCCAACAGGGCCAGCAGGCGGTCGGCCTCGGGGCCGCGCGCCGGGAGCGCCTCGGTGGGCGGGGTGATGGTCACGGCCGGGCGGGGACCGATGGACCGCTGCGTGGCCGGGTCAAACGCGCGCAGGCTTTCCACCTCGTCGCCAAAAAGCTCGATGCGCACCGGCTGCTCGCTGTCGGGTGGCCACACATCCACGATGCCGCCGCGCCGGGCAAAGACGCCGGGTTCTTCGACCACGGGCAGGGCGCGATAGCCGGCGATGACCCACTGGTTGAGCACCTGGGACAGGTCCAGCGTTTGGCCGGGGCGCAGGACCCAGCTATGGGCACGCATCTCGGCCGGCGTCATGGTCCAGTGGGCCAGGCCCCGGGCCGAGGTGACGATGAGGGGCGGCGCGTCGGCTGGTCGCAGGGCCGAGAGCCGGGCCAGTACCGTCAGGCGTTCCCGGGTGGCTTGCGTGTCGGCGGCGACGCGTTGATAGGGCAGTGCGGTCGGCGGCGGAAACCAGTCCACCGACGCGGTACCTTCGGCGGCCGGCACCCAGGCCAGCAGGTTTTCGTACAGGCGCAGGGCGGACTCGGTGCGCGCCGTCAC
>JAHJIN010000144.1 GCA_018823415.1 Chloroflexota bacterium
CCCGGAGGAAGAACCAATGAAAACCTCTCCCAGCATGAAAAAGCTGGTGACGCAGCTCTGCACCCAGCACGGCGTAGACCTGGCGGCCCCCGAGGCGTACCTCAAGCTCAAGCTGCCCGGCGATGCCATCATGCCTTTGACCATCGAGCGCCTCGGCTCGCACCGGTTCTGCATCGCCCACTATTACGTGTGCGACGAGTACAGCGGTGAGCTGGCCGCCGATCCCGACGTGGAGATTCTGGTCAACCCGGACGGCAGTTGGTCGCCTTATGCGATCCAGATGCCAGCGCCTTTTGGCTATCGGTGCTATGTCGAGTTCTCTGACGATGGCCTAGTAGCTCGTTGGAACCGCAAGGGCCAGGGGGACCTGGCTTGCTTTGTCAACCAATGGGCCAAAAACCTCAAAGCCCAGGGCTTTTTGACCCGGGCCACCGTGGTCGCCGCCCGGCCAGAACCAACGGCCATCGAAGAAGCGACCCTGGTAGCACTGCCAGTACCATCGCTAGACTGGGATCTGGTCATCGGCCAGCAACTCCAGCTCTGGCCGGCGGTGTTGCCATGACCGCCCAGTGTACCATCTGCGGCCAAACCTGGCCGCGTCATCCGGCGTTGGCAGTGCCGTGTCCGACCTGTAAGGCCAAAGTGGGGCAGTATTGCTGCCGCCCTTCGGGCCATCGCGGGCCGGCCATCGCCCCTCACCGGGCACGAGAGCAGGCCGCGCTGGACGCGGGCCGGCTGCACGTGTGCCCTGGACCGCCGGGGACAGCCTCAACCCAAACTGAGGCCCCAGACTCAACCGGGGCCGGGGAGCAACTCAGCCTATGGTAACCTTTACTCCCTCGGCCGCGGCCGTCACACCCAACCCGTTCGCCGCCCGGCCCACCGAGATTGTGGGCACCCTGGGCTTCGTCATCTTCCGCAACCCGGACAACGACTATACCGTGGCCCAGGTGGTGGATGACGCGCCGCCGCACCAGGCCCACCCCATCGTGGGGCACCTGGTCGGCATCCAGGAAGGCGAGCGCCTGCACCTCACCGGCGAGTGGGCCAATCACCCCCGCTACGGCTGGCAGTTCAAGGTCAGCCAGTACCGGGTGATCATGCCCACCACCGCGGTGGGCATCGCAGCCTATCTGGGCAGTGGCCTGATCAAGGGCATTGGCCCCAGCACGGCCCAGGCCATCGTCCAGGCGTTCGGCGCCCGCACCCTGGAGATCATCGACCAGGACCCGACCGCGCTCGAGCGCGTGCCGGGCGTGGGTAAACAGCGGGCCGACCTGATCTGCGAGTCCTGGCAGGAACAACGCCACGTCCGCGAGATCATGGTCTTTCTCCAGGGACACGGCATCAGCCCGGCCCTGGCTGCCCGGATCTACAAGCAATACGGCGACGCGGCCATCACTGTCGTGCGCGCCAATCCCTACCGCCTGGCCCGCGACATCAGCGGCGTCGGCTTTCTCACTGCCGACCGCATCGCCCAAGACATGGGCCTGGCCCCGGACGCTCCACCGCGCATCGAGGCCGGCGTGCTCTATGCCCTGGACCAACAGGTGCAACAGGGCCACGTCTGCTTCCCGCGCCCGGAGCTGGCCTGGGCCGCCGCCGAACTCTTGGGCGTCAGCGCCGGTCAAACCGACCGGGCCATGGACCGCTTGCAGGGGGCGCGGGCCATCCAGGTGGAAACTCACCTGGCCGACCCGCCCACCGTCTACCCGGCGTGGGGCTATATCGCCGAGGTGGACCTGGCCCGCCGCTTGCGAGCACTGGCCCACGGCCAGCCCCATGCGGCCCTGCAGGGCCTGAACTGGGACCAGGCGTGGACTGGCCTGGACCTGCCCGTACCCCTTAGCAGCGGCCAGCAAGCCGCTGTGCGCACGGTATTGACCCACAAGGTCAGCGTGCTCACCGGGGGGCCGGGCACCGGCAAGACCACGTCGACCCGGGCTATCCTGGAGCTGGCCGACCGGCTGGATCTCCACGTGGCCCTGGCCTCACCCACTGGGCGCGCTGCTAAACGCCTGGCCGAAGTCACTGGCCGCCCAGCGTCCACCATCCATCGGTTGCTGGA
>JAHJIN010000145.1 GCA_018823415.1 Chloroflexota bacterium
GCCGCATGGTCCGGCGACGGCCGGCATCTCCTGGTGACCCGACCGGCTGGCCGCGTGCCCATCCCCGGCGGCTGGCGCATCGCCACGGACCTGTGGGCTGTGCCCGCCGATGGGGCCGCGCCGGTCCGGCTGGCCTCGGACGTGACCCGGCCGTCTCCCGGTCCCGGCTCGCTGGTGGCCTTTGTGCGGATGGACGCGGCGGGTCAGGCCAGCCTGTGGGTGGTGGACGCCGACGGCGCCCCGACGCGCCGCGTTCCGACGCGCATTGGCCCGGTCGATGCCGACACGCCCCCGGCCTGGGCCGAGGGCGGCTTGGTCTACACCGTACAGGGCCGGCCCTACCGGGCGGGTGATCCCGTCGCGCTGGCGTTGCCGCCGGGCCGGGCCACGCCGGCTCCCCGGGGCGACCGTTGGGCCGTCCTCGACGACGCGGGCCTGCTCCTGGTTCAGCCGGACGGCATGACGGCTCGCGTGCCCGGCCTGCCGGCCCCCATCGACAGCGTGGCCTGGTCCTCAGATGGCAGTGTGCTGGCCTGCGTCGCCGGGCGCCCACCGTCCCAGCTCTGGCTGGTCGATGCTGAACGCGCCACGGCCCAGCGTTTACACGCTGCCGACTCGGGCTTTGTAGGCCGCCCGGCGTGGTCGCCGGACCAGCAATACCTGCTCTTTGCCAGCACGCCGTCCGGCAATCAGGTGAACGCCAGCGCCGAGCTGTGGGGCTGGTCGCCCGGCCGGCGCGCTGCGCCGCGCCGCCTCACCGCCAACGAGACAGAAGAGTCCGCGCCGGCCTGGTCTCCGGACGGCGCGCAAGTGGCCTTCTTGCGGGCCGGCGACGTGTGGCTGGTGGACGCGGCTGCACTTTTGGCCGGCGCGCTGGTGGACCGTGCCCCGCGCCGGGCGCCGCCGCTGGCCCCGGCCCTGGTCGCTCCCAGCGGTCAACTCACGCCGCCGGCCACCATCCGCGTCTATCACACGCACTTTGAGCCGTTGGGCACCATCGAGGTGGTGGATTTCGAGACCTATGTCAAGCGCGTGGTCCCGTTCGAGATGCCAGCGTCCTGGCCGGCCGAGGCCCTCCAGGCTCAGGCCGTGGCGGCTCGTTCCTACGGCTGGTATCAGGCTGCCATCCATGCCGCCGCTGACTGGGACGTGACCGATTGGACCGAGTGGCAGGTGTGCGGCCCGGACGACGAGCGCGACCCGCGCACCGACGCCGCCGTGGACGCCACGGCCGGCCAGTATGTCTATCACTCCGGCTATCCCGGCCGGCCCATCTGTGCCTTTTACAGCGCCGAGCAGGGCGACCCTACCGAATCCTACGGCGACGTGGCCTATGTCCGTGCCGTGAGCGACCCGGTGTGCTTTGGGCAGACGCGCGAGGGGCACGGCTGGGGCTTGTGTCAGTGGGGCGCGCGCCGCTGGGCCGAAACCTATGGGTGGAACTATCAGCAGATCCTGGCCCACTATTACACTGCCGTGACGGTGGACCTGCCGGCCGGTCCCGAGCCGGATGTGCGCGCGCCGCTGGTGGGTATCACCGATCCGTGGCTCGGCTGGTACCTCACCAGCAACCGCGCCCTGGTGGCCGTCAACGCCTCCGACGAGCGCAGCGGCATCGCCCAGGTGAGCGTGGTCGCCACCTATGCCACCACCGCCGGCGTCACCGCCACGCTGGTGAGCGACAACGGCACCCCGGTGCTGTGGGACCTGACCGGCGTGCCGGACCAGCGCCTCCTGGACGCCGCCATGACCATCACGGCTACGGCCCGCGACGGCGCCGGGCACACCAGCGTCACCCCGGCCCAGGTGATCGGCTTGGACCGCCACCCACCGGCCGTCACTGCCACGCTCACCAGCGCCGACGGCCTCACGCTGACCCTGGCGCTCACCGCCACCGACGATGGCCCCGGCACGCAGAGCGGCGTCACCCACGTGGCCCTGAGCAATGACTGGCGCTGGGAAGCTGAGGATGTGTACACCACCTACCACAACCCGGCCAATTGCGGCGCCGTCGTCACGGACACGGCGGCTTTGAACGGATGGGCCTGGTGGGGACAGACCGGCGTCCACGCGCCCGGCGACTGGTACGGCCCGTACGCGATGGACTTGCCGGTGGGTCCGGACTATTTGGCGCTGTTCCGCCTCAAGACCACGGCCGTCACCAACACCGCCGAGATTGCCCGGCTCCTGGTGGGCGTCAACGCCGACGAAACCGGCGCGCACATCCTGGGCCTGCGTTCCGTGCGCGGGATCGACGTGCGCGCGGCCGGCGTGTACCAGGAGTTTGGCGTGCGCCTGCGTCTGGCCGGGCCGGTGACCACCGGCCTGGAATTCATCGTGCAGTACCGTGGCGTGGCTGACGTGTGGCTCGACCGCATCGTGGTGGTCAGCGACCCGACACCGCTAGTGTCGCCAGTCACCTGGCAGCGGGCCGCCAATGACCGCGTGCTGGTCAAGGCATTCGATGCGGCCGGCAACCCGTCGCCGGATGCCGTCATTGTCACGCCCTGGTCCCATCACGTGTACCTGCCGCTGGTCCTGCACCAATTCTAAATTCGGCATGTACCTTGACGCCAGTTCTGGTGGGTGTTATAATGACCGCAAGCACGGATGAGCCCCAAGAGAGAATCCTATGCCTCACGTGGTCGTGATCCATTCGTTTCATCGCAGCGCCGGCAAGTCTAACGTGACGGCCAACCTGGCGGCGGCTGTGGCCGTGCGTGGCAAGCGCGTGGGCGTTGTCGACACCACCTATGACGTGACACCCGAAGCCGTGGAGCAGTCCGGCGGTCGGGTGTTTCACGTTCCCCCCACCGTCGAGGCCAGCGAGATCGTGCAACTGATGCGCGATGCGCATGATGTAGATTCCATGAGCGAAGGATTTCGCCAGATCATCCAGACCCTGGAGCTAGACATTCTGCTCGTGGACGCGCACCCGGGGCTTAGCGAAGAGGCCCTGCGCCCCATCGCCATCTCGGATACCCTGGTTATCGTTCTGCGCCCGGAAGGGCCGGACTTTCAGGGCACCAGCGTCATTGTGGACGTGGCTCATCGCCTGGATGTGCCTCGCATCTGCCTGGTGGTGAACAAGGTCGCGCCGACGTTGGATTATCAGGCCGTGGCGTCCCAGATCGAGCAGACGTATCACTGCCCGGTGGTCGCCATCTTGCCTTTGCTGGAGGAGCCCCTGTTTCCCGACAGCGCCAGCGCGTTCTACCTCCAGGCTCCCCAGCATCCCTTTTCGCAGGCCATCGAGCAACTGGCCGATTTCATTCTCAATTCATCCGGCTAGTAGGGGAGGGTTCTCATGGAATGTTGGTTCTGTGGCAAGCCTGCGCGCGGCATTTGCGTGTTCTGCGGTCGCGCCGTGTGTAAAGACCATGCCCGGCGCATGCCCCATCCCCTGGCTATGTTTTTGGGCAAAGGGCAGGTGCCCAAGATGGTAGTGGTGGCCGATGCCCTCTTTTGCGGCGAGTGCCGCCCCCAGCCCGAGCCCATCGAGATGCCCGAGATCTATTAGCCGTGCATCGAGTGCCTGCTGCCCGGTGCAAAGGAGCCGCTCATGGCCGGTTTATTCGGTAGATTGCAAACGGAACTCGAGATCCGCGAGCGAGTGGAGGGGATCACCCCCACCGATCTGTTGGACTTGCCAACGGACCTGCGCCGCGTGATCAACATCGTCATGCGCCAACGCCAGATGAGCCTGACCGACATCGTGTTCGAACTGGATCTCAGGCCATCCGAGGCGCGAGAGGTGTTGGACCTGTTGGTAGACAAGGGATACCTGCGCGTGTTCGAAGTGGATGGCGAACAACAATACAAGACCTTCCTGGGGCGCCGGCGCGCGCGCGACGTGCCGCTGGACATCTGGGAAGCGCTCACCAGCAAATTAGGTTAGAACTAACCGGAGGAGAATCATGGCCAAGATCATTTCGGTTCACTCGTTTCGTGGCGGGACCGGCAAATCCAACACCACCGCCAATCTGGCGACCCTGCTGGCGATGGATGGGCGGCGCGTGGGCGTCATCGACACCGACATCAACTCGCCAGGCATTCACGTGCTCTTTAACCTGGACGAAGATGAGATGCAATACTCGCTCAACGACTATTTGTGGGGCAATTGTCACATCGAGCAGGCGGCCGTGGACGTGACCGCGCGGCTGGGTCCCCGGGTCAAGGGCAAGGTCTATCTGATCCCTTCCAGCATGAAGCCCGGCGAAATCGCCCGGGTGCTGCGAGAAGGTTACGACGTGGGCCTGCTCAACGATGGGTTTCACGAGCTCATCGAAAAGCTCAAACTGGACGTGCTCATGATCGACACGCACCCGGGCCTGAACGAGGAAACCGTGCTGTCCATCGCCATCTCGGATGTGCTGATCGTCATCCTGCGCCCGGACCAGCAAGACTTTTTGGGCACCGGCGTGACCGTAGATGTGGCGCGCAAGCTCGACGTGGCCTACCTGACTCTGCTCGTCAACAAGGTGCCCGATGTCCTGTCGCCCGATGAGGTCAAGGCCACGGTGGAGAAAACCTACGAGTGTCCGGTGCTGGCCGTGTTTCCCCATTCGGACGAGATGATGGCCCTGGGCAGCCGGGGAATCTTTGCGCTGGAATACCCGGACCACCCCATGACCAAGATATACCGGCAGGCTGCGGCCCAGTTGATGGCATGATCCATGTTTGCCTGGTGTTGCCTGTAGCTTGTTCGTGCCAGATTGCGCCAATGGGGTGATGTGAGAGGGGGCTACTTTTCGCCGGGGGGTGGATTGTAGCCCGTTCTTTCTGAGGAAGCACCATGAAAAACCTACTCAACCAGACATTTCGTATCCACCCTGGTGAAGCCAGTCTGGTGCTTGTGCTGGGCTTGATGCTCTTGAGCAACTCGATGGCGATGGAAGTGTCCGGCATCGTGGCCATCAGCGGTTTCTTGAGCGCTGGTGGGGTGAACCAGATCCTCATTATCTGGCTGATCGATACACTGCTGATCGTGCTGATGACGGGGTTGCAGTCTCTGATCGTCGACCGCTTTGACCGGCTCACGCTGATGCGTGGGATGATCTTTGCTTTTGCCTTGATCTTTACCGTTTTGCGGTTGCTGTTCACCCTCCACGCCCCTGACTGGCTCAATTATGGGTTCATGTATCTGGTTTCGCAGCAGCAGTGGCTCTTTTTCCCGCTGATCTTTTGGATCCTGGCCAATGATATCCTGGACATGGCTCAAAGCAAGCGTCTGTTCCCAGTCATCGCCAGCCTGGGTTCTGCGGGAAAATTTCTGGGCATCAGTGTCGCGCTCTTGTCGCCGGCCCTGTTCAGTCAGTTGGGCATCCTGCCCGAAGAAGTGCTGACCCTCAACGTGTTGATCTATATGCTGGCCTATCTGCTCATGACCATGGGGTTGCGCCGGATCCAGGTGCGCGAGACCAGCCACAAGAGCGAGACGCTGCGTGAGACACTGACCGAGGGTTGGGGCTTTGTGCGCGAGGTGCCGTCCTTTCGCTATCTGATGCTGGCGATCATGGCCTTGATCGTGTGCGATACGGTCATCGAGTTCCGCTTCCTGGTCGTGTCGGACCAGGTGTTTAGCGATGCCAGCAGCTATCAGATCTTTTACGCGTGTTATCGCCTGGGGATGGCCCTGGCGGCCCTGGCGATCCAGGGATTCCTGACCAATCGCATCATCGGCCGGGTTGGGCTCAAGAACGCCTTCCTGATCTTGCCCTGCACCGCGTTCGCCGGCGCAACATGGATGATGGGCCTGCCGGGGATCGTCAGCGGCGTGGGCGGCGTGGTGCTGCAAAAGCTCCCGGCCATCACCATCAACGAATCGGCCCGCAAGGCATTCCAGGCGCTTGTGCCGGAGGAACGCCGGGGCCGGGTGAGCATGTTCATGGACAGCTACCTGTTTGCGGCCGGGACCATTATCGGCTGCGTCATCACTGGCGCCATCGTCCTGGTGGGAATTGGGCTGGGCACCACGGAATATTTTTACGTCTATCTGGCTGTGGCCGTGCTGGCTGCCCTGTTTGCCTTCTGGGCCATCCTCAAGATGCGCACCGTGTACGACAGCAGCCTGTTCAACTGGCGACTGAAACGCCGGCAGCGCCGCACCAGCGTGCTGGACAAGCTCGATTTCTAGGCAGGAGCAATCATGCGAGTTGGACTGACCTATAACTTGCGGGGCGAACAGCCATCGGCCGAGCCCGCGCTCCCTGACTGTGACGCCGAATTCGACACGGCCGAGAACATCGACCTCCTGGCGGCGGCCATCGCGAGCCTGGGGTACGATGTCTGCCGGATCGGCAACGTCCAGGATCTGGTGCGGTTTGTCGCGGCCGGCCAGACGGTGGACATTGTGTTCAACATGGCCGAAGGGCAACGGACCCGGTCCCGCGAAGCCCAGGTCCCGGCCATCCTGGAGGCCTTTGGGATCCCCTATACCGGCTCGGACCCGCTCACCGTGGCTCTTTGTCTGGACAAGGCCATGACCAAACGCATCTGGCAGAGCGCGGGCTTGCCTACGCCGGATTTCCGCGTCGTCTCGCACCTGGCCGAACTGGATCAGGCGCGACTGGATCAGTCGCCCGAGCGCTGGCCCGACCTGCCATTGTTCGTCAAGCCGGTCCATGAAGGCGCATCCAAAGGCATCGGCACCGAGTCCATTGTGCGATCAGAGCCGGAATTGCGCGAGCGCGTGGATTGGACACTGACCCGGTACCGACAGCCGGCATTGGTGGA
>JAHJIN010000146.1 GCA_018823415.1 Chloroflexota bacterium
CCCACTGCCGCACCCAAAGGCCGCGCCCGCCAGAAAATCATCCAGGGCCGTGCCGCGCCAGCGAATCGCCATCCACCAGCCAATCACCCCGCCCAATCCCAGGACCAGCAGGCAGCCAATGGTCCAGACCTGCAATTCCGCGCCATATCCCAGGCTCAGCGCGCGCGGGATGGCCGCCACGCCTTCATAGGCCGCGCTGACCAGGACCGGCACAGCCGCCAGCCGCACATAATCGCGGCCGGTCCTGTGCCGGGTGAGGATGTTGTATCCGGGTTTTATCGCCATATATCACCTCTCCGCCTCTATCATACCAGATTCGCCTCTTGAGCGCCAGGGGCATGCGCCAGCGAGCGGCGTAACCAACCCGGCCTTGCTGCGTATGGTATAATGACTCGTGACCAGCAATCCATACCATAGAAAAGGAGCAAGATCATGAGCGAAGAAAACAAGGATATCCTAGAAGAGCCGATGCCAGAAGAGCTGATACCAGAAGAGCCATTGCCTGACGAACCAGTTATCGAGGAACCGGCGCCGGTGGAACCGGTGCTCGAAGAAGCCGTGGTGGAGGAACCCACACTCGTGGCAGAAGACGTGGCGCCGCCACCGCCGCCATCTCCTCCACCGCCTCCGACCCCACCCGCCCCGCCGCGCATGGTGGGCCGCTACACCCAGGACGAGGTCACGATGGCCGCCATCGCTCACGGCAGCGCGCTGTTGGGCCTGCTGACCAGCGGCATTGGCGGTGTCCTGGTGGCCCTGATCATCTGGCTGGTCAAGAAAGAAGAATCGGCCTATGTGGGGTTCCAGGCGTTGCAGTCGTTGGTGTTCCAGATTGCCGTCCTGGTGGTGACGATTGTGCTGGCGATCGTGGTGGCGTTTGTGTGGACCATCGCCGGGATACTGACATCAGTGGCCGTGGGCTGTTGCATCATGCCCTTTGCCCTGCTGCTGACGTTCGTCATCATTCTGGTGCCCCTGGCTGGTCTCATCTACTCATTGTACGGTGCCATCGAGTGCTACAACGGCAAGGACTTTGAGTACTGGCTGGTGGCCGATTTCATCAAGGGCCAGCTAGGCCAAATATAAGGAGCGTAGACATGGCCTATCGACCTAGCAAGGACCCCCTGGCCGCCTTTCTGCTCGAGTTTCTCGTCGGCGGATTCCTGGGATTCCTCGGTATTGGCTGGATCTATACAGGGCGCGTGTTGCTGGGCTTGATCTTGCTGGTGGCCTATTGCGCCCTGTGGTGGACCATCGCGGCCATCATGACCATCGTCACGGCCGGCGGATGGATAGTGTGTATCCCGATTCAAAACCTGTTCTTTGGGGCGCTCTCGGGCTATTTTGCCTATCGCTACGCGCAGCGGACGTGATTCGGGATGCGTGACTCGTGATTCGTGACCTCCCGTCGGTTGATACCGGCGGGAGGTTTCTTTTATCAACCTACCACTCGATGGTGCGCTGGCCGCGTGGCCCGGTCCGCTGCCGGCGCGTCGGCGCCACGATGGGGATGGCCCGGCCCAATACCGTGGCACGATAGCGCGTGCGCCGGCGCGGGTCACGGCGCGCGATCAGGTCAAATGCCTGCCCCTGGCGAATGATGTGGCCGGGGATGCCCATGTCGGCCAGGACGCCGGCCAGGGCGCCGGCGTCGCCGTGACCGCCAAAAGTGACCGGATCCAGTATCAGGACCGATGGCGTCACGCCCCGGCGCGCCAGCCCCAGCAGCCGCACCACCCAGTCCACCTCCAGCGCCGGCGTCACCACCACGGCGGTCATGCCACGCGTCACGTGAGCGCCCACCTCGGCCAGCACGTGTTCCAGGGGCATCTCGCCGGGGGCCGCGGTGGTCAACACGCTCAGGATGCGCCACAGTTGCGCCAGGCCCCGGTCCGGCTGGACGATGGTGCGCGCCGGCCCATAGACCGCCAGCCCCACGGCCCGATTCTCTTGTACGGCCCGATAGGCCAGCGAAGAGGCCAGCATCACCCCGTATTCCACGGTCGATTCACGGCCGGTCCCGGCCTGCACGCGGCCATCCAGGTCCAGCACCACCCACACGTCGCCCGAGGGATACAGATCAAACTCTTTGACCATGAACTCGTTGCGCCGGGCCGTGCTGGGCCAGTGAATACGGCTCAGGCTGTCGCCAGGGGCATACTCGCGCACGCCGGCCGCGTCGGTGGTGGCCTGATAGGCCCGCTGGCTGGTGCGCGATGGTCCCATCGTTTGGCCCCGGGGCAGGTCAATCCCGCTCAGGTCCACGATGGGCGGATACACCAGCACGTCCCGTGTGGCGGCATCGTGCCAGGTCAACCCCCAGATGCCAAACGGATCGCTGCTGTGCAAGGTCATGGGGCCTAGTCGATAGAGACCGCGTTGCTGGCATTCGGCGGCCAGGGTCCAGCGCTTGATATTGTGGCCGTCCACGGCCTCCACGCGGCTGGAGGGATAGCCGGGCACCGTGGAACCATCTTCCAGTTCGATCCAGAACAGCGACAGGCTCGAATCGTTGCGCAGGACAAAGCGCTCTTCCAGCTCGTCGCCCACCTGGGCCCACTCCAGGCGCAGGGTTCGCGAGAACGAGAGCCGGTCGCGCGTGTGCCAGGCCCACAGGCCGGCCACACTCACCAGGCCCACCAGCGCGACGGCCAGGGTCGTCAGCACCGGGTTGGGGATCAGGATCGCCAGCACGGTGGCGCTCCCGGCCAGGATCAGGGCCAGCGGGTTGCCGAGATGGATCTGTGCTTTGTTCATGGTCCCAGATACCAACAAGCCCTGGAGGGTTTCCAGGGCCAGAAAGGGGGCGACCAGCGCGTTCAGGTGCGCTGGATGGCCTGCACGGCCTGGCGCGTGCGATAGCGCACCATGCCAATGGGCGTGGCTACGTCATAGGCCACGGTGAGTAGCCGGCCGTCGCCAATGGCAAACGAGTACACGTGGTACGCATCGCCTTCTTGCAGGATGTGATGGGGCTTGCCTTGCTCGCCCAGCAGCGCGCCAACCTCGGCGGCATCGCCAAAGCTGCGCCATACCAGGCTGGCCAGTTGCTCGGCATTGGCCGCGTCCAGTGTGCCCCGATACAGCGCCAGGCCGCCCTGTTCGTCTGTCAGCAAGGCGCAGACGGCGTTCAATTCGCGGGCCAGATCTTCCAGCAGTTGGCCGGGGTCTGCCGGCGCGCGGGCCGGTTTGGCGGGTGTGGGCCGGGGCGCGGCCGCGACAGCGGCCGCTGCTGCGGGTGTCGCTTTCGGTGGCGGGGGTGTGGTGCCCGCTGCCGGTCGCTGGCGGGCCAGCGCCTCATTCACCGCCTCGCGCAGTTCCGGGATGTAAAAGGGCTTGCCAAAGATCTGACATACGTTCAGCCGGGAAGCTTCGGCTTCCATCTCGTCATCGCGATAACCGGTCACCACGATACACTGGGTGGTTTTATCCAGCTCGCGAATCGCGGCAATTAGCTCTAACCCGTTCATGCGCGGCAGCCGATAGTCAGCAATCACCAGGTCGAACGTGTTTTCCTGAAAGCGTTCCAGGGCTTCCTCGCCCGTCTCGGTGACGACCAGTTCATGGCTGCCTTCGATGGCTACACCCTGTTTGAACAATTCGGCCAACGCCGGATCATCTTCTACAACGAGCACTCGCTTTGCCATGTATCCCTCCGCATTTCACATGGACTATTATACCATGTAAGGGGCCTTGTTACAATACGCATCTCGTTGGTGAAGGAGCCACTCGCCCGGCGAGTATCTGATAGTGGGCGCGCCGGGGAACCAGCGGCAATGGCCCGGCGTCTATAAGCCAGATCGTGCCCCGGGCTTGCCGTGGCTGGCCGTTTTGATATTGACAATCCGGCCTTTTGTTGATATGATTCAACTGACGCGAGCGATCGACAGAATCTCGAACGCGCATAAACCCGGAGGTGTATCATGAGGCGCTGGTTAATGGCGGTAATGGCAGCCGTGATCCTGGTTGGGATGCTGACGCCGGCCACGGTGGCCCAAAGTGGCAGCCGCGAAGAGGTCATCGCCTGGCTGCAAGGCGCTGGCTATACAGTCTATTCGGCCGATTATGACTATGACAGTCACGTGGCCTATGCCATGTTGAAACTGGCCGGCACCACCTGGGCGCAGGTAGAGGCGCAGGTGGCCGATAGCTTTTATGCCCTGGCAACCTATTACCCGGCCCCGCCGGCTCAAACACTGGCGGTGATCTTGGCGTACAACACCCGGTATAGCTATGTCTTTACCGTGGCCGCCGACCGCTATTCGGATCACTCTCAGTGGGCATACGCCGTGTGGGACGCCGAGGCTCAACAGTATCTCACTACCACGCAGGGCAAAGACTTTACCCAAAAGACCTTTCAACAAAAAGCGCCTACGCCCAACCCTCAGCCGTCCTGCGGCATCAAGCCCGCCGGCGCATTTGGCGAGGTGTGGAACACGTTTTCCAGCGTCAAGGCCGGCATGAACTGCCCCACCCAGTCGGCGATAACCATCTGGAGCGCCGAGCAAGATTTCCAGTATGGCTATATGTTCTGGCGCTCGGATACCAACACCGTCTATGTGATATACGATACCGGGGCCTGGAAACAGGTGCCCAACACCTGGCAGCAGGGTGAGCCGGAACAGAACAACGACATCCACCCGCCCAATGGCCTGTACCAGCCAGTGCGCGCCTTTGGCAAGGTCTGGCGCGATTTCGAAGGCGCCACGCCCGACAAGGTGCCCATCATTGGCTGGGCCACCTCCCAGGAGCGTGGCATGAACTCGACCTACCAGGCCTATCAGGGCGGCGAGATGCTCCTGACCGACCGCAACGTGGTATATGTGCTATACGTCAATGGCCAATGGCGTGGCTACAATGTCACCCAGACCAAGCCCACGGCCGAGCGCCGGTTCGAGCCGCGCATCGGCAGCACCGATACCACCGACCAGCCCTATGCGTCCATCAAGGGCCAGGTGCGCGACCGTGATGGCCGGGCCATGCGCGGGGTCACGGTGCGCATCTATACCGACCGCACGCTGGCCACTGCCGTGACCGACGCCGACGGCAACTATCGCTTTGACGCCCTCAGCCCCAGCCCCTATAACGTGGCTGTGGTGGACTATTCGTGTCAGGCGGCTGAAGGCGTCAACGTGCAGCGGTTCCAGATGGCGACAGTTGATTTTGTCGAAGTGAACTAGGCCTAACCTGTGAAATTCTTGTACAACGAGCAAAGATTTCCAAAAGCATAAACCTGGTTGGCTTTGGCTGATCCAGGTTAGGTTCCCATCACGCGAAAAAGGAGGTCAACATGACACGAATTATGGGGATCATGGCGGTGATCATGGTCGCACTGGCGCTGGGGGCTTGCATGCCCGGCACTGGCGGTCAAGAGATCACACAAGCGGACAATGGCAAGACTATCGAGGTGAATCAGGGCAGCGAGGTCAAGGTGGTGCTGGTCAGCAACCCCACCACCGGCTATTCCTGGCAGGTGGCCGAGGTGGACGCCAAGGTTCTGCAACAGGTTGGCGAGGCCCAGTTCAAGGCCGACAGCGATGCGATAGGCGCGGGCGGCAAAGAGACCTTGACTTTCAAGGCTGCGGGCGCCGGCCAGACCACGCTCAAGATGGAGTACAAGCGTCCCTGGGAAACAGACGTCGCGGCGGCCGAGACCTTTGTCGTGACCATTGTGGTCAAGTAGGCAAAACTGTTCCGGTTCTGAATCAGTAGGGTAGGCATGGCCTACCCTACTGATTTTGACTGACGCCCACCGGCGCGAAACAGACCAACAATGCGAGGTGATTGGATATGGAAGCCAAGGCGACTCTGGTAGAAGGCATGCAGTTTGTGAGCGAATCCGACAGCGGTCATGCCCTGGTGGTGGACTCGGTGCCAGCCGTGGGGGGCCGTGACACCGGCTCGCGGCCCGTGGAGCTGGTGCTCATGGGTCTGGTCAGTTGCATGGCGATGGACGTGGTGAGCATCCTGCGCAAGCGCAAAAAAGAGCCCCGGCGTTTCGAGGTTCGTGCCCGCGCCGAGCGGGCTAACGAGCACCCCAAGGTATTCACCACCATCGCGGTCGAATTCATGCTGGTGGGCGAGTTCACACCGGCCGAGGTGGAACGGGCCATCGAACTGTCCTATGACCGCTATTGTCCCATCGCGGCCATGCTCAAGCCAGGCGTTCCCATCACCACCAGCTACCATATCGAGTCCGAATAAGCGCTCTGGCCTGGCGCTGGCGTGCTTTGGGACCCATTTCCCGGTTGGGAGTGGGTCCCTGACGTTTTACCCCGGCTCACGCGGCGGTGGTCTCCCCGTAGAGTGTTGCTGAGTATTTTACCGCCGAGAACGCCAAGGCGGGCACGCCCGTTCGCCGAGTTTTCCTTCTATTTCTCAGCGGTCTCCGCGTGCTCTGCGGTTAAAAGGTGGTCGTTTTCCTTCAACAACACTCAAGAGGGAGGCTATCCACGCAGCGGTTCGCCAGGATATCGGCGCAGATCGCGTGTTGCGGCTTGACAGCCTGCTGGTTCAATGATACACTCTTGTCGATTGGGGTATCCGATCGCGCAGGTTGAATGAACGGAGACGAGATGAACCCACTATGGACCTGGGCCGCCGATCTGGGCTATGACGAACTGGGCGAGCCGGCAGTGTTGGATTTGCTGCGGCGCCATGAGGTGACAGTGGGCGTGCCGGTGACGCCGGCCCGTCGCGCCAGCGAGGGCGACGCGCTGCTGGCGCTCTTGCACCGGGCCGCCGAGGCCGGCGTAAATGTGGCCCTGTGGCCGCTGCTGGATGACGGCGACGGACGTCAGCCCGGCCCCTGGGCCTGCGAGCGCAACATCGAAGCGTTCAGCCAGTTGGCTCTTGATGTGTTGGACTGGACGGCAGCCGCCGGGACACCCGTGGCCTGGCTGGTGGTGGACCTACAACTGCCCCGCGCCCAGGCCCAGCGCTATGCGAGCGCCGGTGGCCTGGGCTGGATCTGGCAACTGGTACGCCTGGGTCGTCAGAACCTCAGCCGCAAGCGCTTTATGGCTGCCTCAGCCGCGTTCCAATCGCTTTATGCCCACAGCCACGAGCGCGGCGTGCCGGTGCTGGCCCGGTGCCTGGACCAGGTGGCCACGGACATGGCGACCGGTGGCATCGCCTGGCAAGACTTCCTCGAGACCCCCGTGACCACCGTCACGTGGGATCGCGTGGCGCTGACGTATTATGGCAGCATGGTGCGTGACATGGGCCTGACCCCGGTCGACGTGGCCGGCCTGCTGTACCAGGAATGCCAGGCCTTGCAAGCTCAGCCCCATGCCACGGCCGTGGTGTCCTTGGGCTTGTGCGGCGGTCAGCAGCGCGGGGCATATGCCCGGCCGGCCGATCTAGTGGTTGATGTGGCGGCGGCGTTGGCCGCCGGCATTCAGCACCTGGCCCTGGCCGACCTGGCCGGCGTGCTCCGGTCGCCGGAACCCGCTGCCTGGTTTGACCTAGTGCGAACTACTGAGCCGGCCGCGCCGGCCATCACCCCCTGGGCCCAACGCACGTTCGAGAACCGCAAACGCCTGGCGCGCATCATGATGTATTTCCAGTAGCGATGGAGGTCTAGCTCATGCCGACCCAGAAACGCGGCCTTGGCAAAGGACTTGGCGCGCTGATCCCCACCGGCCCGGACCAGTCAGTGGACATGAGGGCCTCGGCACGCCTGGTGGCAGTAGATCGCATCACGCCCAACCCGCGCCAACCGCGTCATACCATCGACCCGGCCGGTCTGGCGGATCTGACGGCGTCGATCCGCGAGCATGGCCTGATCCAGCCGCTCATTGTCACGGCAGCCGGCGACGGCTACCAACTCATCGCCGGGGAGCGGCGGTGGGCGGCGGCCCAGGCCGCCGGCCTGCGCGAGGTACCGGTGGTGGTCAAAGACGCCACGCCCCAGCAAATGCTCGAACTGGCCCTGGTGGAAAACATCCAGCGCGCCGATTTGAACCCGCTGGAAGAGGCCCTGGCCTATCGGCAACTCATGGACGAGTTTGGGCTCACGCAAGAAGAGGTGGCCGAGCGCGTGGGCAAGAGCCGGGTGGCCGTGGCAAATACGGTGCGCCTGCTGGGCCTGCCGCCCGAGATACAAGCGCCCCTGGCTGCCGGCGAAATATCAGAAGGGCATGCCCGGGCCTTGCTGCGTTTGGAGGATCAGCCGCGTCAGATGGCGGTGCTGCGACGCATTCGCGAGCGCAGCCTTTCGGTGCGCCAGACCGAAGACCTGGTGCGCCAGTTGGTCGAGCCGCCGGCGACCCCGGCCGCCCCGGCGCAATCACCCGAAACGGCAGCCCTGGAAACGCGATTCCGCCAGGCGCTGGGAACCAAAGTGACCTTGCAGCGCAGCAAAAAGGGCGGTCGCCTGGTTATCCACTTTTATTCCGACGAAGAGTTGCAAGGCATTTACGAAAACATTGTGGGCGACGTGCCCTTGTAGGCGGTCGAGACCCTGACCACAGGGCCGCCGGGGCAGGGACCGTGGTCCCCTCTGAACACATTGTACAAGGAGAATACACATGACGGACACAGTGCCCGAAGACGCGGACCTGGAACAGTTTGCAATCCAGGAGGCAGAATACGCCGGCGACATCCTGCGCGATGTCTCGGCGCAAAGAGTGGACATGGTACAGAGCGGGGCCCAGAGCATTGTGGCCGACACCGTGCGGCTGGAGCAGGCCCTCGCCACGGCCATCAACGCGCAACAGGTGGACATGACCCAAAGCGCCGCGGTTTCCATCGATTCTGATGAGGTGCACGTCTCCAACAGCATGACGTTCGCCGTTCGCAGCCAGGAAGCCCAGTTTTCAGATAGCGTGGCCCTGGTCGTGCTGGGCTCGAACGTAGCCCTGGACGATTCGATGGCCGGCGTGGTGGTGTCTTCGACCGCGCACGTGAGCGGCGGCCGCGTGGGGGTGCTGCTGGCCCGGCGCGTCGAAGGCCCCGTGACTGCTGTGCTGGACACTCGTAGTGCGCTGGGATTGGGGGCCATGCTGGGCGCGGTCTGCGGCCTGTTCGCCATGCTGGCTGTGTTGCTGTCGCGGCGCCGCTAGACTTGCAGAGGAGTGGACCAGCCTATGCTGTCACAAGCTACACCTTCCCAGGTGCGGGTAGATGCCGTCGTCCCGGTCTATAACGAGCAAGAGGCATTAGTAGACAGCGTGACTACCCTGCACGGCTATTTGGCCGAGCATTGTCCCTATGATTGGCACATCGTCATTGCCGACAATGCCTCCACCGACCGGACCTGGGCCATCGCCCAGGAATTGGCTGCGCGCTATCCGCGCGTGCGACCGTTTCACCTGGACCAAAAAGGCCGGGGCCGGGCCTTGCGTCAGTCCTGGACCGCCAGCGACGCCGACGTGGTGAGCTATATGGACGTGGACCTCAGCACCGATCTGGTCGCGTTCATGCCCCTCATCGATGCCATCGTCAAGGATGGCTACGAGATTGCCATTGGCTCGCGACTGATGCGCGAATCCAACGTCACGCGCGGCCCCAAGCGCGAATTCATCTCGCGCTGCTACAACCTCATCATCAAGCTCATGTTCTGGCATGGCTTTTCCGACGCCCAGTGCGGGTTCAAGGCCGTGAGCCGGCGCGTGGTCAAAGAACTGGTACCGTTGGTCAAGGACCAGGCCTGGTTCTTTGATACCGAGTTGTTGCTGCTGGCCGAGCGCAAGGGCTATTCCATTCAAGACATTCCGGTGACCTGGGTAGACGACCCCGGCAGCACGGTCAAGATCACCAACACGGCCTGGGAAGACCTCAAGGGGTTGGTGCGCGTGCGGTTTAGCAGATAGCAATGGGCAGATAGCAAATGGCAAACTGGCAGTCGCTAGTTGGGTATGGGTTGATGGGAGCGGTCACAGGCGCGGCGCTGGCCTGGGTCGTGGAATGGCTGTGTTGGGGCCAGGTGCGCCGGCCCGGCTGGGTGGCATGGCTTGCCACGGCCATCTTGAGCGGCGCGTTGTTTGCCCTGACGGCCTGGCGCATTCCAGCGGGGCCATATCTGCTGCTGGTCACGGCCTATGTGTGCGCGCTGCTGGTGATTGGCCTGGTGGATGTGCGGGTGCGCCGCATCCCCAACGTGATCACGTACCCGGCCATCGTGGTGGCCCTGGTGGCGGCCCCGTTCGTGCCGGGGCTGGGGGCCGTGCGCGCGCTCATCGGCGGTGGGCTGAGCCTGGCCCTGTTCTTGTTTATCTATGCCCTGGCCGGCCCATTTGCCCGGCGCCTGGCGCAGGCCCAAGGCCGTGAGGCGCCCGGCGTGCCCTTTGGCTTTGGCGACGTGAAACTGGGCCTGCTTATCGGGCTGATCACCGGCTTTCCGGTGGTGCTTCCGGCCCTGTTCGTGGGCTCTCTGGCCCTGGGCGTGGTGGCACTGGCTGTGCTGGTGGCTCGGCTGGCGACGCAGGGCCGGCAGGCGTTTCTGAGCACCATTCCCTTTGGCCCGGCACTGGTGGTGGGCGGGCTGGTGGGCCTGCTCTGGGGCACCGAACTGGCGTATCAGGTCGCGCTGGGCAGCGCTGCGTGGGGCTAGGGCCGGTGGAAGGCTTGGACCTGGGCGCGTTTATCCTGGAGAGCCTGGCGTTCTTGCCCGGTTTGCTGGTGGGTTTTACTGTCCACGAACTGGCGCACGCCCTGGTAGCGTATGCGCTGGGGGATCGCGGCGAGCATACCCGGGTGCGCCTGACCCTCAATCCCCTGCGACATGTGAGCTGGCTGGGCCTGGCCGCCTTTATGGTGATTCGCATTGGCTGGGCCAAGCCGGTGCGTTTTGATCCCCGGTCATTCAAACATCCCAACCTGGACAGCTTTTTGGTGGCTATCGCCGGCGTCACGGCCAACATCCTGGTGGGGTTGGTGTGGGGCCTCGTATGCCTGGTGCTGCTATTGATCGCGGCGACTGTCCTGGTGCTGAGTGGTTTCAGCGAGACGCAGATTCAGTTGTGGTTGCTGTCGTCCGATGCGCGCCCGTGGGTGATCCTGATCAGCGCCTTTACCGTGAACGTGCTCTGGGTCAACCTGGTGCTGGCCGGGTTTAACCTGCTGCCGCTCCCGGGCCTGGACGGATTTCACGCCCTGATGCGGCTGGCCTTGATGGTGCGTGGGCTGTTTCGCCCGGGCCAGCCGTTGCCCTGGCTGCCAGAGGCGAGCCCGCCGGCTGCCGGCGCGCCGGCCGAGCCAGAACCGGCCATCCCCGTCGAGACCGACCCCATGCAGCAGGCCCAGACCTACCAGCGCACCGGCCTGCTCCGCGAGGCAGTGACCGCGTACCGCGAGGCGCTGGCCCGGGACCGGGCCAACCTGGAGGCGAACCGAGGCCTGGCCCAGTCGTACCGCATGCTGGGCGAGCGCCGCCAGGCCATCGCGGCCCTGGGCGCGGCCCTGGCGCAACCCCTCGACCCGGCCGCGCGCGAGTCGGTCCTGGCGGCCATGCGTGACCTGGGCTGGCAGACCGGGGACCCGGTGCCGGCACTTGAGCCGCCGTTGTAATCCCGGCCTCTTTTGGAGGACCCCATGCCCGATATCTGGCAGACGTTGTCGGCTCACCTGCGCGCGACCTGGGGCCGCGAACCGACCTTTTTCGTCCAGGCCCCCGGCCGGGTCAATCTGTTGGGCGAGCACACGGATTATAACGACGGCTTTGTGCTGCCCATTGCCATCGACCGGGCCATGCGCCTGGCGATAGCGCCCTCGGGCGATGCGCGGGTGCGGCTGGCTTCGCTTGACCTGGGCCAGGCGAGCGAGTTTGACCTGGCGCAGCCCATCGCGCGTGACCCGGCGGCCCCCTGGAGTGATTACGTGCGCGGCGTGGCGACCATGCTGCTGGACGCCGGCGCGGTGCTGGCCGGCTTTGACGCGGTTCTGAGCGGCGACGTGCCCATCGGCGCCGGGCTGTCGTCATCGGCGGCGCTGGAGGTGGCGGCGGCCCGGGCCTTTCAGGCCATGAGCGCGTTGCAGTTTGACGACGTGACGCTGGCCCGGCTCTGCCAGCGCGCCGAGAGCGAGTTTGTGGGCGTGAACTGTGGCATCATGGACCAGTTCATCTCGCTGCTGGGCCGGCGCGACCATGCCTTGCTCATCGACTGCCGCAGCCTGGATTATCGCCAGGTGCCGCTGCCGGGCGATGTGCGGGTGGTGGTCATCGACTCGGGCGTGCGACGCGAGCTGGTGAGCAGCGCCTACAACGAGCGCCGCGCCCAGTGCCAGGAGGGCGTGCGCCGGCTCCGCCAGCATCTCCCCCACATTCAGGCTTTGCGTGACGTGACCCCGGCCGACCTGGCCCGCTATGGTTCCGAACTGCCCCCGGTCGTGCGGCGCCGCTGCCGCCACGTGGTCCTGGAAGACCAGCGTGTGCTGGATGGCGTGGCGGCCCTGGAGCGCGGCGACGGCGTCGCAGACGACGTGGCGGTCCTGGGCGCGGCCCTTAACGCCAGCCACGTCAGCCTGCGAGATGACTATGAGGTAAGCTGTCCCGAACTGGATGTGTTGGCCGAGGCGGCGTGGCAGCAACCCGGGTGCCTGGGTGCGCGCATGACCGGGGCCGGTTTTGGTGGTTGCACCGTCAACCTGGTGCGCGCGGACGCAGTGGACGCGTTTGTACCGGCGGTGCAGGCGGCGTATCAGGTGCAGGTGGGCCGGGTCCCGCCGGCCTTTGTGTGTCAGGCGGCCGATGGCGCCCGCGCCACGCCGGCAAACGGCACTGGCCCCAACCTCTTGTAATTGTGCCCTGAATATAGTATACTACCACATATAGTGGAGGGGTCGCGAGCAGAAGCGAGCTATTTACGAGGAGAGTGAGCAGTGAAGGTTTCTTGTTTGCAAGAGAATCTGACCCGGGGATTGAGCATCGTCAGCCGGGCGGTGGCTACGCGCAGCACCTTGCCCATCCTGGGCAACATCAAGCTCGAGACAGACGAAGGGCGGCTCAAGCTGTCGGCCACTAACCTGGAGATCGGCATCCATTGCTGGATCGGCGCGCAGGTCCACGAAGAAGGTGCCACCACCGTGCCGGCCCGGCTGCTGAGCGATTTTGTGAACTCGCTGCCGCCTGACCGCATCGACATGGAGTTGAACACGCGCACGCAATCCTTGCACCTGCGCTGCGCGCGCTTTTCGGCCAACATCAAGGGCCTGGACGCGCAGGACTTTCCGCTGATCCCCACAGCCGGCGCAGACCACACCGTGCAGATCAGCGCCGATCTGTTGCGTGAGATGGTCAACCAGGTGGCATTTGCCGCCGCCACCGACGAGAGCCGCCCCATCCTGACTGGCGTGCTGGCGACGTTCGAGGGTCAGACTCTCACCATGGCGGCGGCAGATGGGTTCCGGCTGTCGGTGCGCACCGAGGCCATCGACAACTCGGCTGACGATAAGCTAGAAATCATCATCCCGGCCCGGGCCCTCAACGAATTGTCGCGCACGCTCGGCGCGTCAGACGAGGCCGAGCCGGTCCAGGTGACGGTCACCGCCAATCAAATAGTCTTTCACATGTCTTCGATCGAGTTGGTGAGCCGGCTCATCGAGGGCAATTTCCCCAACTATCGCCAGATCATCCCGGCCCGCCACGACATTCGCGCCCGAGTGTCCACACACGACCTGCTCAAGGCAGTGCGCATCGCCGCCCTGTTTGCCCGGGACGCCGCCAACGTGGTGCGTCTGGACCTGACGCCCGGGCCAGAGTTGACCCCCGGCCGCATCGTCGTGACCTCGAGTGCCGATCAGTTGGGCGACAACTTGGGCGAGGTGGATGCCATCATCGAAGGGGAGGCGGCCGTCATTGCCTTTAACGCCAAGTTCCTGGCAGATGTGCTGGGCGTTTTGAACACCGAAGAGGTGGCCCTGGAGATGACCACGTCATCCAGCCCGGGGGTTTTCAAACCGGTGGGCAAAGAGGGCTTTTTGCACGTGATCATGCCCATGCATCTGGGCGCCCGCTAATCGCCCCGGCGATCTGCACCATAAACGAGTACTCGGCCCCGGTCCTGTGACCGGGGCTTTTATGTGCCCGTAACCGCGTCGATCGCGCGGGCCAGGTCCTGAACGGCTACGTCCAACTCGTTCACCAGCGCGTGTTCGTCCAGGCGCTCCCGGGCCACCTGGGTGACCTGCTGGTAATAGCCCAGCAAAGGCCCCAGGCCCCGGGTGAAGCGTTGCTCGATGTCGGCTCCATCCTGTTGCAGGTCCAGCACGATGCAGCGGGCATTATGCAGTGTGTCGGCAGATTTAACGGCGGCAGCTTCCGGGCTAGCCCGGCGCATGTGTTCCAGTGACTCTTGCTTGCGAATTTCCCACGGACGCTTGTGACCCTCTGCGTCGGTCTTGAGCTCCGACAACGCACCCACTATTTCGGCCACCCGCGCGCCGAATTGTGACTCGATCTGCGCCAGGGGCAAGCCCTGGTCCTCGACGGCGTCGTGCAACAGTCCCGCAATGGCGACATCCTCCGAGAACCCATGTTGCAGCAGGATGAGCGAGACCTGGACCGGATGCGTGATGTATGGGATGTCACACCCCTTGCGGTTTTGATCGCGATGCACCCGGGCCGCCAACCGCAGCGCCTCTTCGTAGCGGTTCGAGTAAGCGAGCTTTGTCTTCATAACGTTTCGGCGGCGGAAACCCCCGACAATATGTCGGGGGACGGAGCCGCCTCCCTCCTCTCTGTCAAAAGCGTGTTGGCTCGCTGCACCAGTCGTAGCTTCCGATACGCGATCGCAGGCGCGATCAGCCGCCCCTCCAGATCGGAGATGGCAAAGTAACCACTCGACCGCC